>DATLYG010000105.1:0-11014 GCA_035574985.1 Thermoanaerobaculia bacterium
CCCTCCCGGCCAGAAGAACATCGGCCAGATGCAGCCGCCGCATCCCGGCCGCGAACCGGTGACCGCCGATGCGACGAAGACGAGGATCGCGATGACGATCAGAAGGAAAAGGATCTGCTGACAGCCCGGTTTCGCGAGTCCCTCCCGGCCGCGCACCGGCTCGACCGGCGCTTCCTTCGACGTGATGCGGGCGATGATCGCGTCGGCGGCCGCATTCAGTCCGCCGGCATAGTCGCCCTGCCGGAAGCGCGGAGCGATCTGCTCGCGGATGACGCGGGAGGAGAAGGCGTCGGTGATCGTCCCTTCGAGACCGTAGCCGACCTCGATACGAACCTTCCGCTCCTCGACGAAGACGAACAGAATCAGACCGTTGTCGTACTTGGCATTGCCGACCTTCCAGCGTTCGGCACAGCGGATGGTGAAGTCCTCGACGGACTCTCCCTCGAGCGATCGGAAGACGTAGATGATGAACTGCGCACCGCTCTGCTGCTCGAATGCGCGCAGCTTCTCGTTGAGCGCCGCCGCCTCAGGGGCGCGCAGCAGTCCGGCCTGATCCGTGTACCACTGCGTGGGCGGAGGCGGAACCTCGAGCGCGCCGATCGGAATCGCCAGAAAAAGCGAGGCGGCGATCGCGGCGAGCAGCGGCCGGGTGAGGGATCGCACGACGGGGGTCTACTGCGTGGCCGTCCCGAAGTTGAACTGCACCTCGGGAGCGCGCTCGGAACCGGCCGTTCCCTTGAAATAGGCCCTCGGCTTGAAGCCGCTGAAATTCGCCACGATGCTCGCGGGAAACTTGCGGATGGCCGTGTTGTACTGCTGCGCGGCCTCGTTGAAACGCATCCGCTCGACGGCGATGCGGTTCTCGGTCCCTTCGAGCTGCGACTGCAGTTCGAGGAAGTTCTGGTTCGCCTTCAGCTCGGGATAACGCTCGACGACGACGAGGAGCCGCGACAGGGCGCTGCTGAGGGCCCCCTGCGCCGCCTCGAACTGCGCCATCGCGTTCGGATCGGTCGTGATCGCCGCTCCCGGCGCCGCGACCTGACCGACGCGCGAGCGCGCCTGCACCACCGCCTCGAGCGTCGACTTCTCGAACGCCGCCGCTCCCTGTACGGTGCGGACCAGGTTCGGAACCAGGTCATAGCGCCGCTGGTACTGACTCTCGACCTGCGCCCACTGCTGGTTCACCGCTTCTTCGAGTGTCACGAAATGGTTCCGGACGCCGATGAACCAGGCTCCGGCGATGATCAACGCGAGTATCAGTGCACCGACACAGCCCAGCAGTCCCCATTTGGCCACGGTTCAGTACTCCTCTTCTTCTTCCTCTTCCTCGACCTCTTCTTCGCGTTCGTCGAGGATTTCCTCTTCCACTTCGGCGTCGTCGCCTTCGGCCTCGACACCGAACTCCGGTTCCTCGACCGGCTCGACCACCGGCACCGGAGCGGCGCGGCGTCCGCGCGATGTCGGCACGACCGGAGCGTCTTCGGCATCACGCTGGTCCGCCCCGCACTTCGGGCAGATCGGCTCCGGCTTGCCGAGATCATAGAACTTCGTGTGGCAGCTGTAGCAGGTGTATTTGCGTCCTAACTGTGGCATTTGAGGTGACTCCCCGCGTGGTGCAAAAAACGGGCGAGAAGGTATCACAACTGCGCGGGCGGCGGGCGGAACGCCGCATGGCGCGGAATCCGGTACCTACTGACTCTTCGGCATCGCCTGCGCGGCACGGTTTCCAGCCTCGCCGCCTGCATTCGACCGGCCGGACCGGACCTCGGCTGCGAGGGCGGCGAGCTTCTGCGCCTGAGGGAACGCCTCGAGCGCCTTCTCGACCTGGACGTCGCCCTCGATCCGAAACGGGTACGAGGCATCGAAACCGTACTTCGCGGCGATGATCTCCGCCCTCAGGGACCGCTCGATGTGCCTCCGGTCGTCCGGCCTGGCCAGCGCCTCCCGGATCTCCTCGACCGGCGCAAAGTCCTTCTCCGCCGCGTAGCGGACGAAATCCTCGAGAATCTGCGGCGTGATGACGAGCGATTTCGTCAGCTCGGGATGCTTCGCCGCGTATTCGACCGCATAGTTGAAAATCGCGCTGCGGACCTCGAGGATCTGCGTCGTCCGCGAAAGCTGCGGCGGCTTGATCATGATGTCCGGCGTGATCCCTCCGCCGCCATAGACGATACGCCCCGTGTCGGTCCGGTACTGCTTCCGCTCGCTCAGCGGTACCTCGGGCGCCTCTTCGCTGTCGCCCATCACGTAGTAGTCGTAGAACGACGTGTAGTCGCGCTGGATGTTCCGCCCCGCCGGTGTGTAGTACTTCGATGTGGTCAGCGCCAGTCCCGCCCCGTAGTGCAGCGTATAGACGCTCTGAACGAGTCCCTTTCCCCAGCTCGTCTCGCCGACCACGAGCCCGCGGTCATGGTCCTGGATCGCTCCGGCGACGATTTCCGAGGCCGAAGCGCTCATGCGGTTCACGAGAACGACGAGGGGAACGTCGATCTTGCCGTGTTTGCCGGGTGCGAAGTACTCCTGCGCGGCATCGGCCGCCCGCCCCTTCGTGTAGACGATCATCTGTCCCTTCTCGAGGAAGTGATCGGAGACGCCGACCGCCGCGTCGAGCAGGCCGCCCGGGTTCATCCGGAGATCGAGGACCAGCTTCTGCATCCCCTCGTTCCGTAGTTTCTCGATCGCGTCGTCGAGCTCGCGGACCGTCGTCGACGTGAAGTCCTTGATGCGGATGTATCCGACACCCGGCCGGATCATCAGCACGTTCGAGATCGAGTTGGTCGGGATCGCAGCGCGGACGATCGTCAGAGGAATCGGCTCCTTGATGCCGACGCGTTTGATCTTGATGTGGACGGTCGTTCCCTTCGGTCCCTTCAGGCGATTGACGACTTCGTCGAGCGGCAGATCGTCCGTCGCGACGCCTTCCACCTCGGCGATGACGTCGCCGGCGCGGATGCCGAGGCGCGCCGCCGGTGTTCCCTCGAGCGGCGTGATGACCGTCACCTGGTCGTTGCGCTTGGTGACGAGGATACCCAGACCGTAGAAGCTCCCCTTCTGCCGGTCCTGCATTTCGGCGTATTCCTTCGGCTCGAGGAAGGAGGTGTGCGGATCGAGCACCCGGAGCATTCCGTCGATCGACGAGTAGACGAACTTGTCGACGCCGATCTCCTCCGGCGACCAGGCGGTCACCGCCGCGAGCAGGTCGGTGTATTCACGCAGCCGCTTCTGCAGGTCGCCCTGGATCGGCGATCCGAAGAGGCGATTCCCGTAAAATCCGCCGAAGAGCGTCGCTCCCGCGATTGCGACGAGGAGCGTCAGCGAGAAGGTCCACTTGTCGGTCTTCCTCAAAGTCGTCATCGGTACGTGCCAAGACTAACCTGATTATAGGGTGGACTATTCACCCGCCCGCCAACGTTCACCGGGCGGGGACAGAAAGGGCCTCATGTTCGGTTCGCTCGGAGTACCGGAGCTTCTCCTGATTTTCGCCGTCGCGCTCATCGTCTTCGGGCCGCGGAAGCTGCCCGAGATCGGGCGGACCATCGGCAAGGCACTGGGGGAGTTCCGGCGTGCCACCGAGGACCTGAAAACGACGATCGCACGTGAGGTCGAAGTCGAGGAACTGAAGAGACTCGGTCCGCAGCTCGTCACCCCTCTCGAATCGGTATCAAGAGGCGAGCCACCGACGCAGGTGCCGGGTCCCGGGTCTCAGGTGTCCGAAACGCCCAGGGAACCGCAAACACCCGAGGCAGGCGCCCGAACGGATGAGAACTGAGACCCGGGACCTGAGACCTGAAACCGCACCGGCCGACGGAGCGGACGAGAACGAGCTTCCGAAAATGACGTTCCTCGAGCACCTCGAGGAACTGCGCAAGCGGCTGATCATCTCGTTCATCGCGATCGCGGCCGGCTTTTTCCTCTGCTGGACCTTCGCCGAAACGATTTTCGCCAAGCTCCAGGAGCCGCTCGCGCAGTTCCTCCCGCCGGGCGACAAACTCGCCTACACGCGCCTGACCGCCCCCTTCTTCCTCTACATGAAGGTGGCGTTCTTCGCGGGGCTGTTCGTGGCCGCGCCCGTCGTCGTCCTGCAGCTCTGGCTCTTCATCGTTCCCGGGCTCTACCGGCACGAGCGGCGCTACGCGGCACCGTTCATCATCTTCGCCTCGCTCTTCTTCGTGGCCGGCGGATACTTCGGCTGGCGGGTGCTGCTGCCGGCGACATGCGGCTTTTTCGTCGAGATGGGCCAGCAGTTCAAGCAGATGATCACGGTGGACGACTACTTCTCGTTCGCCAGCCTCATCATCCTCGCCGCCGGCATCGTCTTCGAGACGCCGATTCTGATCTTCTTCCTGGCGCGCCTCGGCATCGTCACGCCGGCATTTCTGCTGCAGAAGTTCAAGTATGCCGTCGTACTGGCGTTCATCATCTCGGCGATCGTCACGCCGACGCCCGACATCGTCACGCAGACGGCACTCGCCGTGCCGATGGTGCTCCTCTACCTGCTCGGCATCGCCATCGCGTACGCGTTCGGGAAAAAGTACGACTGAAGCCGTTCAGCGCTCGACTTCGAAATCGGCCGAGACCGCCGGCAGCGCCTCATTGAAGATCACCACGGTTTCGGCGATCGGGAAGAGCACGGTGTGATTCCGCTGCTGCACCTCGAGAACCACCTCGTAATATCCGTCGTCGCTGATCGCGATGAGCGTGCCGGTCTTCCCCTTCACTTCGAGGGTGCGGTTGAAGATCGAGACCTTGGCGGGAATCTCCATGCGCCACTAACCATATGGGCGGCCGCCGCCGGAGTCAACTGGGAGGAAAAGGGAGCGGCGGGGGCCGCTCCCTTCGCGAGAGTCTCTACTGCTTCTTCTCGGCCGCCTTCGGCGCGGCATCTTTCGCCTCGGCCGCCGGCGTCGCGAAGTACGTGTCGTCGAACTTCGGGTTCGCGCCCGTCTTCATCGCGTCGAGCGCCTGCTGCAGCTTCTTCTGCCGTTCGTTCTTCTCCAGCGTCTCCCTGACCTGATCGAAGGGGGTCATCGAGTGCTCGTCGACCCTGATGACGTGGTAACCGAACTGCGTCTTCACCACCGGCGGGATCTCCCCCACCTTCGCCGCGAACGCGGCCGCCTCGAACTCCTGCACCATCTGCCCCCGGCCGAACGCCCCGAGCTCACCCCCGCGGCTACCCGATCCGGTGTCGTCCGACTCGGCCTTCGCCACTTCCGCGAAGTCGGCACCGGCCACGATCTTCTTGCGCAGTTCCTCCGCCTTCGCTTTCGCCTCTTCCTCGGACAGCTCTTTCTTGCCGGGCTGGGCGGCCGGGCTGCCCTTGAAGGCGACGAGGATGTGACGCGCCTTCACCTGCTCGTACTCGTCCTTGTTCGCCTCGTAGGTCTTCTTCAGATCGTCGTCGGTGATGGTGATGCCGGCGTCGATCTTCTTCAGGGCCGCCTGCGCGATGAGGTTCTCGCGCAGAAGGTTCAACTGCGCGACGACCTCGGGATCCTTGTCGAGACCGCCTTTCAGCCCTTCTCTCGCCAGGATCTTCATGCGGAGAAAGTCCTCCGCGAACTGCCGCTTGCCGGGACCCATCGCGTACGCCTGATACTCCGACGGCAGCGTCCTGAGTGCGGCCTCGAATTCGGACTGGCGAACCGTCAGATCGCCCGCCGTGATGATGACCGGATCAGCACTCTTCTCGCCTGCCGCCGGCGACGCCTGCTTCTGCTGCGCGACGGCGACCGCCGCGGAGAGAGCGAGCGCCATGAGGATACTCGTCGTTTTCTTCACGCCATTGCTCCTTCAAGGTTGGAAATCAGCCGGAGAACCGAAACGGGACACAGGGGAGCGGGATTCCAGGGAGGGTTCAGCCGGAATTCAAGCCAGTTTTCCGACGGCTTTCGCGATCCGCGCCACTCCTTCGCGGAGGCGCTCCATCGAGGTGGCATACGAGATCCGGACGTGGTCGTCCGCTCCGAACGCGCTGCCCGGCACCACCGCGACCCGCGCCTCGTCCAGCAGGTAGTCGGCAAACGACTGCGAGTCGCGCACCGGCCCGCGTCCGAAGAACGACTTGACCTCCGGAAAGACGTAGAACGCGCCGTCGGGAGGCGGACAGCGGAACCCCTGGATGGCATTGATGGCCGGAACCAGCCAGGCGCGGCGCTCGCAATAGGCGTCGTACATCCGCCGGATCTCCGCATCGCCGCCGTTGAGCGCCTCGATTGCCGCGGCCTGCGCGATGCTGCTCGGGTTCGACGTCGAGTGGCTCTGAATCCTCCCGAGGGCGCCGACGATCGCCGGATGCGCGACCGCGTAGCCGAGGCGCCAGCCGGTCATGGCGAACGTCTTCGACATCGAGTTCACGATGACCACGTTCTCGGGATGCCGCTCGAACGCCCGGACCGGCGACGCGTGGCGGTTGCCGTCGTAGACGAAGAACTCGTAGGTCTCGTCGAAAACGAGGACGACGTCGCGCGACGCACACCATTCGGCGATGCGGTCGAGTTCCTCCTCTTCGATGACCGCGCCGGTCGGATTGCAGGGCGAGTTGACGATGACCACGCGCGTCCGCTCGCTCGCCACGCGCTCGATGTCGGCAAGCGTCGGCCGGAACCGCCTGTCCGCCGCGGTGCGCGCGAACACCGGCGTCCCGCCGGCGAACGACACCTGGTCGGGAAAGCTCACCCAGTAGGGCACCGGAATGATCGCCTCGTCACCCGGCTCGATGAGGGCGAGCATCAAATTGAAGAGTTCCTGTTTCCCGCCGCTGCCCGCAATGACATTTTCGAAAGTGATCTTCGTGCCGTAGCGACGGTTGTACCGCTCCGCGATCGCGTCGCGCAGAGCCCTCACTCCGAGGGCATTCGTGTACTTCGTGAAGCCGGCGTCGATCGCCCGCTTTCCCGCCTCGGCAACGGAGACTGGAGTGGCGAAGTCGGGCTCTCCCGGGCCGAAATCGACCACGTCGATGCCGCGCGCGGCCAGATCCTGCGCCTTGTTGAGGACCGAGAGCGTCGGCGAAACATGAATCTCGGTCACTCGACGCGTCAGTCGAATCGAGGAACGGCTGGTCGTGGTCAAGCTCTTCAGGACTCCGTTTTCGGGAACCGGCGCGCGAGCGTGTCGCGGAAGCCGTGCACCGCCGCCGGCACCTCCCGGCGTACGATCCATTTGAGGATCTCGACGGCGCACCAGGCAAGATACACGGAAATCATCGGCCCGCGCCACGCCGGAACGAAGAACTGGATGCTCCAGAGGACGAAGAGAATCGCCGCTTCGTGAAAGCGAAGCTCGAGATTCAGCAGAAGGAGGAATCCGAGAAAGCTCTGCAGGATGGTCAGGAGAATCTCCTGCCTCTGCATCTCGTCGAACTGCAGCGGCCGCAGCCCTCCGGCGCTGACCACGAAGATGATCGGAATCATCGCCGAGAGAATGCTCCACTGGTTGATGTTCGACGAGACCATGTTCATCAGGGCGACGTTCGCCGTGCTCACCTTCCGCGCCCAGTTGATTGCGCTGAGCTTCTCGGGGAACTCGGAGAGAAACGGCGCCACCCACTGGACGAAGACGAACGTCGAGATGCCGAACGTCGTCGCGATGGCGAGCATCGACTCGAGAAACGGACGGGCCACGAAGTAGAGGAGCGCACCGCCGGCGACGAACAGGAGCGCGATCGCGCCGTTCCGGATCAGCGGCGCCAGCGTCAGCACCTGCCGCGGCACGAAGTCGAGATCCTCGAGCGCCTCCTCCGTCTCCTCCACCGGCGGGATCTTCCACAGCACCCAGAGATAGAAAAAGTAAAAGCTCGAGAGCGGAAACGCATCCCAGAACGTCAGCGTCCCCTTCCACCAGATGTACGTGAAGTACGTCAGCGGAAGAAACAGGCCCAGCACCTCGATCGAGTGCTCCTTCTCCAGTCTGATCGCGATGAGACTCCTGCGAAAGGCGGCGGCGACGAAATAGATCAGCGGCCAGCCGAGGCCGACGAGGAGCCGCAGGCTGCCGGTGAAGTTCGCGATCGCCAGGTGCGTCTTCGACGGGTCTTTTCCCGCCTCCCATGCAATGACCGCTTCCACCGCGAACTCCGGAAGGGTCTGCAGCCACGCCAGAATCGCCAGCGCGAGACCCTGCGAGATGAGAAACTGCGCCGCCTCCGCACCCCAGGCGATGACGAATGCCGAGGCGAGAATGCTCGGAAACGTCCAGATCGCTGAGAGCGGGCTCGACCCCGTCAGTTTCGGTATCATCGCGAAAGACGCGCCATTCTAATGAAACTGATCTCCAGCCGGCAGAACGCGTGGTTCAAGCGCGCCCGCGCGGCCCTTCGCGAACATCGGGACGAGATCATCATCGAAGGCCCCCGGTCCGTCGCCGATGCTCTGGCAAAGGGGTGGAACGCCGTCGCGATCCTCGTCACACCGGAACGAAGCGGACATTACATCGGAAGGGAAATCGTCTTCGATCCATCCCTCGTCGATGCCCTCGCCGGGACGAAGACCTCCCAGGGCGTTCTCGGACTCTTCGAGCGTCCCCGGGCCTCGCTCTCCACGATTCTGGCCCGGCGCGACACCGTCGCCGTCGCGCTCGATGGCGTTCAGGATCCCGGCAACGTCGGCACGATCGTCCGCCTCGCGGCGGCGTTCGACGCCTCCGGCCTGATCCTCCTTCCCGGCTGTGCCGACCCTTTCTCCCCGAAGGCGATTCGCGCCTCCGCCGGAGCGATTCTCGATGTGCCCGTGGCCGCGGCAACGCCCGACGATCTGCTCGCTGCAGACCTCCCGCTCTTCTGTGCGGACGGCCGGGGCGAGCGGCGTGCCCCTCCCGCCGCCGGCGCGGTCCTCGTGCTCGGCAGCGAAGGAAGCGGGGCGTCGCGCCTGATCCGCGAGCGCGCCACGCCGATCGCCATCGAGACCTCCGGGCGCGTCGAGTCGCTCAATGTCGCCGCTGCCGCGGCGATCCTCCTCGAACGCAGTTTCGCCCTGCGGAGACGATGATGGCCGGGACGCTGCGCATCGTCGGAACGCCGATCGGCAATCTCGCCGATCTGAGCCCGCGCGCGATCGACGCGCTCCGCTCGGCGGACCTGATTCTCTGCGAGGACACACGCCACACGCGCAAGCTGCTCACGCACTTCGGAATCGTCCGGCCGGTCACGAGCTACCACGAGCACAACGAGGACGAGAAGGCGCTGCCTCTGATCGAACGAATCGCCCGCGGCGAGACGGTCGCACTCGTCAGCGACGCCGGAATGCCGGTGGTCTCCGATCCCGGATACCGGATCGTCCGCCTCGCCCGCGAGCGCGGGATCCGCGTCGAGCCGGTCGCCGGCCCCTTCGCCGGGGTCCTCGCCCTCGTCTCCAGCGGCATCGCACCGGTGCCGTTCACCTTTCTCGGATTTGCGCCGCACCGGCCGGGGGAACGGCGGGACTTCTACCGGCGTGCGGCAGAACTGGGGCACACGGTCGTCGTCTACGAATCGCCCGAGCGGGTGGTGGCATCACTCGAAGACGCGCTGGAGGCCTTCGGCGACGCGGAGGTCACGATCGCCCGCGAGATGACGAAGCTGCACGAGGAATTCGTCAGCGGAACGCTCCGGGAGGTCGTCCGCGCGCTGGCTGCGCGCGATGCCGTCCGCGGAGAGATCACCATCGTACTCGGCCCCCGCCGCACCCGGCGCGAGGAGGCCTCGCCGGAGCAGGTGCGTGAGGAGTTCGAACGGCTGCGCGCGGGCGGCATGCGGAGAAACGACGCCGTGAAAGCCGTTGCCGAGAAATTCAGGATGCGGAAAAACGACGTCTACCGGCTGCTCCTCGGATAGCTTCGCCTAACGGCGCGAGGGCTCGCCGCGAAGAAACGCGCGCGAAAAGCGAATGAAGTAGTCGATGCCGGAGGCGAGTGCGAAGAGCATGACCACCCAGAGCGCCGTCTCGCCGACGAAACGGAACTCTCCCAGTTCGTGGCCGAGGATCAGAAGCGAGATCGCGATCACCTGCGAGACCGTTTTCCCCTTGCCCAGCGGCGAAGCCGCGATCGTGACGCCCTGCTGCGCGGCGATCGACCGGAGGCCGGAGACGGCGAATTCGCGCCCGATGATGATCACCACCATCCACGCCTTCGCGAGCTGCAGCTCGACGAGCGAGATGAACGCGGCCGACATCAGAAGCTTGTCGGCGATCGGATCGAGCAGCGCGCCAAGGCGCGTCATCTTTCGCAGTTTCCGCGCGAAGTACCCGTCGAAGAAGTCGGTGATCGCTGCGACGAGAAAGATGGCCAGTCCGGCGTACTCCCGTCCCGAGAACTTCGTCAGAAGGACGACCACCAGAAACGGCACGAGGAAGATGCGGAACAGCGTCAGCGCGTTCGGGAGGTTGAGAATCTCCTGCGAGACGTCTTCGGGGACGTCCGCGGGCCGGAGATGCCGGGCCGGCACCGTCTCGCTTGAGGCCTCGGGCTGCGTCACGGACATCGGATGATCTCGCAGGTCGCTGGCAGGCTCAGGATAGTCGGTTTGTCGGGCGGTTGGAAGCATCGTTCGTTCTGCATCGACAGGAATATCGATCGGGCGATTGACATTCCTGAAGGAGCATCTAGAATCCGCTTCCCTGCCCTGCGAAAGTGGCGGAACTGGTAGACGCGCTAGTCTCAGGAGCTAGTGGTCGCAAGACCATGGGGGTTCGAGT
This sequence comes from Thermoanaerobaculia bacterium, assembly GCA_035574985.1. GTDB lineage: Bacteria > Acidobacteriota > Thermoanaerobaculia > Gp7-AA8 > Gp7-AA8 > DATLYG01. The sequence goes on from DATLYG010000105.1 coordinate 10,674, forward strand.
CCCCCCTTTCGCACCATCCCCCGCCGTGCCGCACGCAGGAATCCTCCCGCCCGTGTGGAACGCTTTTCAGTTGCGGTTTTCCGTCTGCCGCGCAATACTGTTGCGCGGTCCATCAACCACGCAGGGGGGACGATCTCAGCGCGCGGCGCGCCGCGACAGGTCAGTCGCAAGATGGCAGCTTCCATGGACGGCAAGGGCCAGGAACGACGACGGTTTGCTCGCGTAGTCCCCGTCAGACCCCTGCGGGGAAAAGCGCAGGGTCTTGCCGCCTACGTCGTCGACATCTCCCTCAACGGCGTGCGCATCGCCCACCAGGCGAAGCTCCCCGAGCCCGGCTCGCA
>DATLYG010000106.1:0-2996 GCA_035574985.1 Thermoanaerobaculia bacterium
GCTCGTCATCTCGATGGCGCTGATGACGGGCTACCGCCGCGACCTGCAGCGGAAGCTCCTGGGCGGCAATGCGGAGGTCTTCGTCTACGCCGTCGGAGGGCCGGTGGCGGACACGGAATCGCTCCTCTACACGCTGCGCCAGATCCGCGGGATCGCCGATGCCTCGCCGGTGGTCTTCCAGCACGCGCTGGTGACGACCGAGCGGAACACGACCGGTTCGGAGGTGATGCTCAAGGGCATCGAGCCGGAGCGCGCACGGACCGCGCCGATGCTGGCGCGGATCGTCGGACCGGGGGGGAAGTTCGAGACGGCCGAGGGAGAACGCGGCGTCGCCGTCGGGCGGCATCTCGCCGTGAGGCTCGGGATCGGGCGCGGCGACGCGATCAGCGTCACGGTTCCGTCGCGCGAAGCGGGGAGTTTCCTGCCGCGCAGTTCGTCCTTCGTGGTGACGAACGTCTTCGACACCGGTTTCTACGAGTTCGACGCCCGGTGGATGTTCATCGACCTCGACGAGGCGGAGGCGCTCGCCGGGACGCCCGGTCAGGCCAACCTGGTCGAGGTGAAGCTCGACGACGGCGCCGACCTCGACCGCATCGTCGGCGAAATCGAGAGGCAGACCGGGAACCGATACGCCGTCAGCGACTGGCGGGAGATGAACCGGCAGCTCTTCTCGATGCTGCAGATCCAGCAGCTCGTCCTCTTCATCGTCATCGGACTGATCGTCTTCGTCTCGACCTTCAACATCGTCTCCACGCTGATCACCACCGTCCACGAGAAGCGGAAGGAGATCGGCATTCTCAGCTCGATGGGGGCCGAGCCGCGGTTGATCGGCCGCGTCTTTCTCTGGTACGGGTCGATCGTCGGCCTCGCGGGGACCGTCACGGGGATCGTGCTGGGCAGCATCGTCTGCCTGGTGATCACGAAGTTCGAGCTGGTGTCGTTCCCGCCCGAGATCGCCGAGGTCTATTTCGTCTCGTCGATCCCGTTCATCACGCGGCCCGAGGATCTGGCGGTGATCGCCGCGTTTTCGATGACCGTCGCGTTCCTGGCGACGGTCGTCCCGTCGGTGCGCGCCGCGCGGCTCAATCCGGTCGACTCGCTGCGGCACGAATGAGAGGCGCATCCGGCGCGGTCCGGCTCCTATAATGAGTCCCCCCATGCTGGCCCGCCTGATCCTCGAAGATGGCTCCGTCTACCCCGGCGAATCGTTCGGCTCTTCCGAAACGTCGATCGGCGAGGTGGTGTTCAACACCTCGCTCACCGGATATCAGGAGATCGCCACCGATCCTTCGTACCGCTTCCAGATCGTGGTGATGACCTATCCGCACATCGGCAACTACGGAGTGGAGCCCGTCGTCGAGCAGAGCCAGGCGCCGCAGGTGGCGGGCTTCGTCGTGCGCGACGCCATCGCAGAGCCCTCCAACCCTCGTGCGCAGATGTCGATCGCCGCCTACTTCAGCAGGCACGGAGTTCCGGCGATCGCCGGTGTCGACACCCGGGCGCTGACGCGGAGGATCCGGACGCAGGGGGCGATGCGGGGAATGATCACCACGGACGAGCGACCGGTCGGGGAGCTGCTCGAGGAAATCCGCCGGGCGCCGTCGATGAGCGGACTCGATCTCGTCAGGCGCGTGACCGCTCTCCGCCCCTATCCGTTCGAAGAGAAGCCGGCGGAACGGCGGCGGCGGGTCGCCGTGTACGACTACGGCGTCAAACGCGACATCCTCCGGCAGCTCGTGCGGCGGGGCTGCGAGGTCACCGTTTACCCGGCGACGACGCATCCCGAGGAGATTCTCAATGCGAAGTTCGACGGAGTTCTCCTCTCGAACGGGCCGGGCGATCCGGAGCCGGTGTCCTACGCGCAGCAGAACATCCGTCAGCTCATCGGCAGGGTTCCCATCTTCGGCATCTGCCTCGGCCATCAGCTTCTCGGTCTCGCGCTGGGCGGGCGGACGTACAAGCTGAAGTTCGGCCACCGCGGGGGGAACCATCCGGTGAAGGACCTCCGCAGCGGGCGCGTCGAGATCACGGCGCAGAACCACGGCTTCTCGGTCGATCCCGACTCGTTGAGCGAGAACGATGTCGAGTACACGCACATCAATCTCAACGACCAGACCCTCGAGGGTTTCCGCCACCGGCGCGAGCCGGCCATCGCCGTGCAGTACCACCCCGAGGCCGCTCCCGGGCCGCACGACTCGTTCTATCTGTTCGACGACTTCGTGCGGATGATGGACGAGTCGAGGTAGAGGGCCACTCCCGCGCCGTCGCGGGTGACGAGAGGCTTCAGGCGCCAGCGCGACCGGACGCGCCCGTGGGTCGCGACCACCAGACGTCCGGTCGCCGTCCCGATCGCCGCTCCGGCAACCACGTCGGAGAACCAGTGGTCGTCGCCGTACATCCGCGACCAGGCCACTCCCGAGGCGATCGCGTACGCGGTGAGACCGATCCATCGTCGTTCGTAATGCGATGCGATCACGGTCGCCATGCCGAATGCGGCGGTGGCGTGGTTGGAGGGGAATGCGTCGTTGCCGCCGTTTCCGGGGCGGTCGCGATGGAACGTCGATTTCAGCAGGGGAGTGATCCCCTTCGATGCAATCAGCCACGTCATCAGGCCGTCGGCGCCGGCGGACGTCATCCGCGGATCGTCGCGGATCGCGCCGGCGGCGAGAAGAGCGAGCGCCGTTCGCTCGGAGTAGCGTCCGCCGAACGGCTCGACCGCCCGGGCGATGTTGTCGAGCGCTCTGCCGTCGTTGCGGAGGACGAGAGCGCGCGCCTCGTCGTCGAGAGCGAAGGCCGCGCCGGCCGCGCCGGCGGCGAGGGCCGCGCGCTGCCACTGTCGGGGTTCGGCGCGGGCCGGGGCGGTGACGAGGGCGGCAACGTCGGCGGCGGCGAGTTCGCCCGCGCGCCGTGCCGTGGTGCAGGAGACGAGCAGCAGGAAGACCGCGGCGGGCGTCAGCACGAGCCGGACGGACCGCGTCGCGGCGTCAGAATCGCTG
>DATLYG010000107.1:0-4717 GCA_035574985.1 Thermoanaerobaculia bacterium
GGCGGCATCGTCGCCGGCGCTTCCTGCCGCTTCAGGCTGACGGTGAAATGGAAGGTGCTTCCCTTCCCCTCTTCACTCTCGACGCGGATGCTTCCACCCATCATCTCCACGAGACGTTCGCTGATGGCCAGACCAAGCCCGGTGCCGCCGAAGCGCCGCGTGGTCGACGCGTCCGCCTGCTCGAACGCGCTGAAGATCGACGTCAGCCGGTCGGAAGGAATGCCGATGCCGGTGTCCGAGACGCTGAAGCGCATGATCAGCTCGCTCTCGCGCTCTTCCTCCACCGCCGCCGACACGACGATCTCGCCCGCGGGCGTGAACTTGACCGCATTGCCGACGAGGTTGATCAGCACCTGACGGAGCCGCAGGGCATCACCCCGGAGCGCGTCGGGGACGCCGGGATCGATCCTGACGATCAGTTCGACACCGGCGTCGTCGGCGCGCGTCGCGAGCGGTTTGATCGCCTCGATGACGACCTCGCGAAGGCTGAAGTCGACCTCCTCGAGCGTCAGCTTCCCGGCCTCGATCTTCGAGAAGTCGAGGATGCCGTTGATCACCGACAGAAGAAGGTTCGCCGACGACCGCGCCGTGCGCACGAACTCCTGTTGCTCGCGCGTGAGCGGCGTCCGTGACAGAAGCGACGTCATGCCGACGACGCCGTTGAGCGGCGTACGGATCTCGTGGCTCATGCGGGCGAGGAAGTCGCTCTTGGCGCGGTTCGCCTCGTCCGCGGCGGCCTTGGCGCGCCGCAACTCCTCCTCGGCACGGACGCGAATGAGGAAGTGGCCGATCTGTGTCGAGACCTCCTCGAGGAAGGACAGAAACCCCTCGTCACGCGGCCGTTCGTGCACGTCGAGCAACTCGATCACCCCGAGCACCTCGGTGCCGACGGCTATCGGAACGGCGATGGCGGTCTTCAGGCGATCGGCGGCCGCCGCGCGTGCGCGCGTGTATCGCGGCTCGTTCGCGACGTTCTCGAGCCATCGCGGCGTTCCTTCGCCCCATACCTCTCCAATCACCCCTTCGTCACGCGCGATCTGCGCCGTGCCGCTGGCAGCGGCGATGCTCTCGAATCCCTCGCGAGGGCTGAGCGCCGCGACCCGGAGCACGTCCCGCTCCCTGCGCGGAACCCAGACCAGTCCCACCGCCCAGTGAAAGACGTCCCGCACGGCGTCGAGCAGCAGAGACAGCACCTCGCCGGCCTCACCATGCTCGGAGACGATCCGGGCAACGGTCAGACGGAAGGACTGCCGGCGCTTCCGCTCGAACTCCTCGGTGACGTCCTCCGACAGACCGAGAAGGTACCGCGGAGCTCCCTCCGCGGTGCGGATGAGAATCTCCCGGGTCCGGATCCGGCGCCGCCCGTGCGGAAGAGCAAAGACTCCTTCTCCCTCCAGATACCCCGCGGCGATCGCCCGCTTTTCGAACTCGCGGATGGCCGCCGCCTCGCGCGGGAAGAGATCGGACGCCGACCGGCCGATGAACTCCTGCGGCGCTCTCCCCGCGATGGCGGCCGTTGCGGCGTTGACGCGAACGATCTTCGAATCGCGCACGTCGCTCACGAACACGGCGATCGGAATGTTGTCGAGCACCGATGCGAGGAACGCCTCCGACTGCCGCCGCTCCGCGATCTGCTGATCGATCGTCGAGAGCATCTCGTTGAAGGTCGTGGCGAGTTCACCCACCTCGTCGCGTGTCGAGACCGAGGCGCGCACGGACAGATCACCGCCGCGCACCGCTGCTGCGGTGCCGGTCAACTCCCGGATCGGTACGGTCAGCCGGCGGGCAACGCTCGCGAAGAGAAGCGCCGAGAGTGCGGTGATCAGCAGCACGACGACGACCGTTCGCTGCGCGAGCTGCGTAATCGGTCGTTGGACGAGGGCGCGGGGAGACTCGACGATCACCATCCACCCGTTGCCTCGATACCTCAGGTAGCCCGGCTCGACCGCGAGCGTCCCCATCATGGCGCCCTCGCTCGTCGAATACTCCACCAGAGCCCCCGGCTGCTTGCGCCGGACGAGGGGATGCTCCATCCCCATCTCGCGACTCCGATCTCGCAGGTCCTCCCCCACGTAGGCGATGGTCTCTCCTCGCGAGTTGACGATTCTCGCGCGCATGTCGGCAGCGTTGAGAATCTGGGCCGCCGCCGGCCAGGAGTATCGGGCCACGACACAGCCGACGATCGATCCCTGTTTCGGCCCCTCGTTCGCCGTAATGCGATGGGCGAGGATGAGGGTCGGGCGGGGCGCATCCGGAAGCGTCACCAGGTCCGAATAGGCGAAGCCGTCCCGGAGGGCACGGGCGAAGACCTCCCGCTCCTTGCCTCCCAGTTCCGCTCCCACCCTCCGCCGCTCCGTCGAGAGCCGCACGACGCCGTCGGAGCCGGCGATCGAGACGAGGTCCCACGGGCCGCTGGTCCGGGATTCGCGTACCAGTTCCGCCTCGGAAGCCGTGAGGTCGGCCCCGGCCGGCGCGGTGATGCTCGCCGCCGCGTGATGGTTCGCTGCGATGTTCTCGACGTCGAGCATCGCCTTGTAGATCTCACGATCGATGGCCAGGGCGATCGCCGCCCCCTCGTTCTCCTCCTCGCGAGCGATCACCTCGGTCAGCGCCCGGCGGGCCGAGAAGAAGACGAGCGTCCCGAGGGAGGGAGCCAGCACCAGCGCGAGGAGCAGGAAGAGAAGGACGAGCCGGGTGCTCAATCTCATTGTCGGCTCGTTTCTCTTCGGAGCAGCCGGACGAACCGTTGGTCGAGCACTCCTGCCGTATCGATCGGTTTCCCGATCGCTCCGCTGTCGACGAGATGACGGTTCACACTCTCGACGGCGCCGTACAACGAGTCGAAACCCGGCCCGTAGGTGAAGGCGGCCAAGTTGTCGGCGAGGCCGCGGATCCGGTCGTGCCGTGCGAACTCCGCCACTTCCTCCGGCGTCCTGCCATAGGTGCGGGCGACGATCGCGAAGGCCGCCTGCGGGTTGTTCTCGATGAACGAAGTCGTCTTCCTCCACACGCGGCAGAGCTTCATCAGGTCGTCCGGCCGTTCGCGCAGCACGTCGCGGCGGGTCGCGATCACCGACGGAGCCACGCCGGGAAGATCGCCGGTACCGAAGGCCCCCACGTAACCCTGTCTCAGCAGGTCGCTCAGAATCGGCTCCCAGGTGACGACCCCGGCGATCTCCGGCCTGGCGAGGCTCGCCGGTGCGCTCTCCGCCGGAGCGTCGATCAGTTCCACATCGCGGAGCGACATCCCCTGCCGCTCGAGGGCGGCGCTCAGCAGGAACTCGCAGAACGTCCCCCGCGGCACGGCCACTTTCCGGCCGCAAAGGGCGGGCAGGTTTCCGATCTCGCGTTTGACGACGATGCCGGTCGCTCCGGTGTCGACGTCGCTCGTGAGGAAACCCACGAGATCGCTTCCCCGGGCGTTGAAAAGCACCAGGTCGAAGACATAAAAGCCATGGACGTCGAGCGTTCCTCCGGCGACTGCTGCGATGCTGCCGTAGTAATCGGCGTTCGTGTCGATGAGTTCGACCGGCAGTCCCTCCTCGGCGAACCATCCTTTCGCCGCGGCGATGTCGACCCAGTACAGTCCGGGCCAGCAATAGCGTCCGATCCGCAGCGGCTTCGCCGGAGGCTCCGCCTGCTCGACCCGCTGCGGAGCACAGGTGACGAGTGCGAGGACGATCAACAGCACCACCAGAGTCCGCCGCATCATCCGATCCATTCCATCGTGAGGGTCACCTCGCGCGCGTCCCGCGGTGGCCGGACCCGTGCGCGGCGTGGGATTCGACTCCAGGCGGGGCGGCGCCCCCCCCTTTCGCGACGCCGCTGCGCACGGCAACTACCGTACACGTCTTTGCACCGATGGGTTCAGGACGTGACATCCCATGATAGCGCGCCGCCTCTGGAGTGCGGCGCTTCAGCGCCGCTCTCATACGCCGCGCTTCAGCGCGGCGGGCTCGAGCCCCGCTCTCCAGATCATCGCGATCCCCGCGCGACGACTCGAGGAGTGGGTAGTCAAGGGCCCGCTGCTCGTCGTGAGGGTGAAGCCCGACCCGGCGCCTCAAATCGACACGGCTGCGGCGCGCCCGATCGTCTCCGCCGCGACGGCCTGCACGTCGCTGAAGGCAGTGAGCGCTTCGTCGCGTTTCGCGCGACTGCGGAATGCGCCGGCGATCGTCGATCCGGAGCCGCTCATTCCCGCCCACGCCGCTCCCGCCTCGTAGAGCCGCACTTTCAGTTCGCCGAGGTGCGGGAGGCGCCGGAAGACCGGCTCCTCGAAATCGTTGATCAGCTCCTGCTCGTGCGCGAGCAGACCGTCGCCGGCCATGGCGCGGTAGCGCTCGAAACCGAGTGGCGCCGAGAAACGCTCGAGCGCGCGGAAGGCCTCCGGCGTCGAGACGCGCTCGCGGGGAAACAGGAGAAGCAGCGGCAACGGCGCCACGTCGGGAAGCGGACTGAGGATCTCCCCTCTTCCGGTCGCATAGGCGGTCCCTCCGACCAGGAAGAAGGGAACGTCGGAGCCGAGCGAGAGAGCGATGTCGTGGAGCGGCAGGTCGAGGCCGAACATGCGCGAGAGCGCCACGAGCGTCGCCGCGGCGTCGGACGAGCCGCCGCCGAGGCCTCCTCCCGCGGGGATGCGCTTGCGCAGCTCGATGCGCACCGGAGGCGACCCGAGGGCGCGTGCGGCGCGCAGCACGAGGTTTTCCTCGCCGGAAGG
>DATLYG010000108.1:0-2724 GCA_035574985.1 Thermoanaerobaculia bacterium
GGAGCCCTTGCTTCGCTGCGGGACGCGCTCGGCCCTCTCGAGGCGCGGAGCGAGACGGCGATCGCAGAACGTCTGGCCGCACTGGCGTCCGAGCGGATCGTCGTCCTCGCCGTCGCGGAAGGAAGCGCGATCGATGAGGCATCGCGCCGTGTCCTGCAGCTCGCCGCCGCGACGCGGGGAGCGAACTGGCTGACCGCCGCAGCGGGAACCGGCGGATCGGAGTGGTTCGTGGTCGCGCCGCGGCTTGCTGCGGCGGAGGCCCTCCGGCGCCGTATCGGGTCGGCGTCGGATCCGCGTGCCTGGGTGAATGACTTTCTCACCTCCACGGCATTCGCCGACTACCTCCGGAACGGCACGGTTCCTCCCGGCCCGGCTCCGGCGCTCGAGCTGCGCGAACCGAACCGCTCGTACCTGGCGGCGCTGGCATTGCTGGGGCGAACGATTCCACGGGCGACGGCCGATCGCTTTCTTCGCGAGCTGCTGTTCGAGCGCGATCCGTCCGCCCTGGAAATCGAAGGGGTGTTCCACGCCGGAACGGAGCATGTCGCATTCGCGAGCGACGCGGTGCGCGAATGGCTCGCAGCGCTCAATCCGGCCGCTTCACGTCCGGCGATCTGCCGCGTCGCGGCGCGCGCCGCCGAAGAGGAGGGAGATGTCGTCCGCGCCGGCGGGCTGCTGATGGAGGCGGGAGACGACGAGGGGGCGGTGCTGCTGTTCGAACGTGCGTGGTGGGAGGACCGGCGCGATCTGCTGGCGGCGACGAGAAGGATCCCGCCGCGGGCACTCTCCGTGGCGCCGCGCCTCGGCCGTGCCATTGCCGATGCGCTTCTCGCCGAGGGGCGCTACCGCGATGCCCGCGAGGTCGCGGCCGCGCTCGAGGAACACGACCGCGAGATCGTTCTCGCCCGGGCGGAGCGTCGCACCGGCCACTACGCCCCCGCGCTGCTCCGGCTCTCGCGCCTTCCCCGCTCCGCGGAGGCCGACCTCCTCCGCGCGGAGCTGCTGATCGTCGAGCGCCGCGAGCAGAACGCGCTGGAGATTCTGGCGAGCTGCACGCCGGCGACGGAAGACGAGAGAGCACGTCGCGACTACCTTCACGCGCTTCTCGATTCGTCGCGCCGCGTGGAACTCCGCCACCGCTATCTTGCCGCTCGGTTGAAGACCTATCGCGCTCTCGAGGCGGGCGATCACGACGCGGCGCTCGCCTTTGCAGAGGAGTCGCTCGCCGCTGCGGGAGACGTGGCCGGGCGGATCGACTCGCGCCTCGATCGCGTCTACACGCTCTTCGAGGCAGGACGCTGGAGCGATGCGCGGGCGGCAGCGATGGAAGCACTGGCCGATGTGGAGGAGACGCAGGGTGATCGAGCGGCCGGGGGCCTGCTGTTCCTTCTCGCCTGGCTCTCTGCCGACGACGGTCAGTGGTCGACCGCCTCGCAATACATCGATCGCCTCCGCGACTTCTACTCCGGCACGCGCGACGAACGGCGGCTCGCCGAGATCGATCTCCTGACGGCGCATCTCGATTTCAGCCGCGGGCGATTCGACTCCGCACGGCGGATCGCCTCCGCGCTCGTCGAGCGCGGCTGCGACAGGCCGATCCGCGAGGCGGCGTCGGTCATCCGCCTCGAGTCCGCATGGATCGACGGGGAGGAGCCGCCGCCCGACCCACTCCCGCAGAACGTCGAACTCGCCGAGCGGTATGCGTTGCGGCGTGCAGGCGTCGTCCCCTCTCCCTCGTTACGCGAGGGGGGGTTCAACGCAGCGCTGCGGTCATGGGAGATGGGCCTGCTCGACGAGGCCCCCGCTGCACGGACCGGATCGGAGAAGCTCAAGCTCTTCCGGTCGGCACTGGGGCGGGGAAGACGGCGGCGCGACGGCCGGCTGCTCGAGCTGGCGCACCGCATTGCATCCGAAATGGGGATCGATCTCGCCGCGATCGACGAACGTCCCGATCGGGAGATGCTCGTCCTCCGCGCCGCCGCCCGCCGGGAGTTTCCGTTCGCCCCCTCCGATCTGGAGGGGATTCCCTGGCGCTTCGCGACGCGGAACCGTCTCGGCCAGTGGCAGCAGATCGGATCGGAGGCGGCGGTCGGCGATGCGGAACTCGATGCAGTCGCCGCCGGTCCGGAAGGCGACTGGATCGCCTGCAGCGATCGCGAGCTGCTGTGGATCGAGCGCAGCGCGGAGTGGAGTGCCGAGTCGCGCGACGCCCTCGCGGCGATTTTCCACGCCCGTGCCGAGCTGCATCGCCTGCGGCGTCTCTTCGAGCAGGAAGAAGCGTCGAACGAACGGCCGGTGCGCCGTGATGACCTCGGAATCGTCGGCAACTCGCCGGCGATGCGGGACGTCCTCGATCTCATTGCGCGCGTCTCGCGTCGCGAGGTGGCGGTCTGCGTCCGCGGCGAGTCGGGAACCGGAAAGGAACTGGTCGCCAACGCCCTGCACCGACTTTCGGCCCGCCGTCAGAAGACGTTCACCGCGGTCAACTGTGCCGCGCTTCCGGAACAGCTCATCGAGAGCGAGCTGTTCGGGCACGTTCGCGGCGCCTTCACCGGCGCCGACCGCGATCGAGCCGGTCTGATCGAGGCGACCGACGGCGGGACGCTCTTCCTCGACGAGATCGGAGAGATGCCGCTCGCCGCGCAGGCGAAGCTTCTGCGGTTCCTCCAGGAGGGAGAATTCCGCCGTGTCGGCGATGCCGCCACACGGACCGCCGACGTCCGG
>DATLYG010000109.1:0-2642 GCA_035574985.1 Thermoanaerobaculia bacterium
CGGCGCGGGCCGCCTGGTCCTGACCGGAGGCGGCTCCTCGGCGATCATCGGCCGCATCAGGAAGAGATAGCGGACCATCTCTTCCTCGATCCGCGCCTTCATGTCCTGGAAGAGGGCGAAGCTCTCCTTCTTGTATTCGACCAGCGGGTCGCGCTGACCATAGCCGCGGAGCCCGATGCCCTCCTTCAGATGATCGAGCGAGTAGAGGTGGTCCTTCCACTGGGCATCGACGATCTGCAACATGATCTGCCGCTCGACGCTGCGCAACAGATCGGCGCCGACGAGGCGCTCTTTTTCCTCGTAGGCGGCCTTGGCGAGCGCCCAGATCGCGTCGAAAATCTCGTCGGGGTTCTTCTCGGCAAGTCCGAGCTTCTCGAGCTGCTGCGGGTCCAGGCCGAAGACGCGCGACACCTCGCGGACGAGCCCTGCGATGTCGTGCTCTTCGGGATCGAGCTCCTTGCCGGCGAAGCGCTCGATCTGCTCCTCGAGGATGCCCTGCGCCAATTCATAGAGGTACTCCCGCGTATCGACGACCTCGTCTTCCGTGATGTGGATCCTGCCTTCGAGGATCTCGCGGCGCAGTGTGTAGACGCTCTCGCGCTGCTTGTTCATCACGTCGTCGTACTCGAGGAGGTGCTTGCGGACGGCGAAGTTCTGCGCCTCGACCTGCCGTTGCGCCCGCTCGATGGCGCGGGTCACCATGCCGTGCTCGATCGGCACCCCTTCTTCCATGCCGAGCCGCTGCATCAGGCCCGAGATCCGGTCCGACCCGAAGATCCGCATCAGGTCGTCTTCGAGCGACAGATAGAACCGCGAGGAACCGGGGTCCCCCTGGCGGCCGGCGCGGCCGCGCAGCTGGTTGTCGATGCGGCGCGCCTCGTGACGCTCGGTGCCCAGGATGTGCAGGCCGCCGAGTCTGACGACCTCTTCGTGCTCGGCGTCGGTCTGCCGCTTGAAGTGGCTGAAGATCCGTTCCCAGTCGGGCCGGCGGACACGGTAGAAGCCGTCGACGTGAAAGAAATAGACGAACTCCTCGTCGTCGACGAATTTCTCCTCGCCCTTCGCGAGCCGCTCGGCGACTTCTTCGGCCAGACACTGCTGGCGCGCCATGTGCTCGGGATTGCCGCCCAACAGGATGTCGGTGCCGCGGCCCGCCATGTTCGTCGCGATGGTGATCGCGCCCTTCCGGCCGGCCTGGGCGACGATTTCCGCTTCCTTCGCGTGATATTTCGCGTTGAGGACGACGTGGTCGATGCCGTGCCGGCGGAGCAGGGCCGACAGCTTCTCGGACTTCTCGATCGAGACCGTGCCGACGAGGACCGGCCGGCCGGCGCGCTTCTTCTCCTCGATATCCTGGACGATCGCGTCGAACTTCTCGCGTGCGGTCCGATAGACGAGGTCCGGCTCCTCGATCCGCCGGAGCGGCCGGTTGGTCGGGATGACGACGACGTCGAGATTGTAGATCTTCGAGAACTCCGCCGCCTCGGTTTCCGCCGTGCCGGTCATGCCGGCCAGCTTCTTGTACTTGCGGAAGTAGTTCTGGAAGGTGATGGTCGCCAGCGTCTGGTTCTCGCGCTCGATCTTCACCTCGGGATGGCCGGTGTTGTGCTCCTTGGCCTCGACCGCCTGGTGGAGGCCGTCGCTCCACCGCCGGCCGGGCATCAGGCGCCCGGTGAACTCGTCGACGATCACCACCTGGCCGTCCTTGATCATGTAGTCGACGTCGCGGTGAAAGAGGTTGTGCGCGCGAAGGGCCTGGTGGATGTGGTGGAGCAGCGGCATGTTGACCGGATCCCACGGGCCGCCTGAACCAGGGGCCAGGTGGTGCGCGAGCATCTGCTCGGCCTTCGCCATGCCGCTTTCCGTCAGCGTGACGGTCTTGTGCTTCTCGTCGACGATGTAGTCGCCCGTCTGTTCGAGCTGCTCGCGCTCCTCGGCCTTGACGTTCCCCTGGGTGACGGCACCCTTCTTCAGCTTCGGAATGATCCGATCGACCTCGTAGTACAGGTCGGTCGATTCCTCCGCCGGGCCCGAGATGATGAGCGGCGTGCGCGCCTCGTCGATCAGGATGCTGTCGACCTCGTCGACGATCGCGTAGTGATGCCCGCGCTGCACCATCGACGCCAGATCGAACTTCATGTTGTCGCGCAGGTAGTCGAAGCCGAACTCGTTGTTCGTGCCGTAGGTGATGTCGGCGGCGTAGGCGACCTGGCGCTGCTGATCGTTGAGCTCGTGCTGGATGACGCCGACGCTCATGCCGAGGAAGCGGTACAGGCGGCCCATCCATTCGGAGTCGCGGCGGGCGAGGTAGTCGTTGACGGTGACGACGTGGACGCCCTTGCCCTCGAGGGCGTTCAGATAGGCCGCCAGCGTGGCGACCAGCGTCTTGCCCTCGCCCGTCTTCATCTCGGCGATCTTCCCGCGATGCAGCACGATGCCGCCCATGAGCTGGACGTCGAAGTGCCGCATGTTGAGGACCCGCCGGCCCGCCTCGCGGACCACCGCGAACGCCTCGACGAGCAGCTCGTCGAGCGGCACGCAGTCAACCTCCACTTCTCTCTCGCAACCATCCTCGGTGCTGAAGAGGTTGCTTAGGAATCCCTCCTCGTTGACGTGGAGAGTGGCTTTCTGACGCTGATTCG
>DATLYG010000110.1:0-11144 GCA_035574985.1 Thermoanaerobaculia bacterium
GGCGTCGATCGCATCGAGCTCGCCAACCGCAACGCGCGGCTGTCGCATGAATCGCGTTTCCGGACATCGCAGCAGGACCGCCTGCAGATTGCCGCGTCGCGGCTCGGGGAAATCCTCGGCCACGAAGGTCCGATCGAACGCGTCGAGTCGTTCGACATTTCCAACATCCAGGGATCGGACTCGGTGGCGGGGATGGTCGTACTCGACCGGGGAAAGTTCGACCGGAAGCAATACCGCGTCTTCAACATCCGGACGGTCGAGGGAGCGGACGACTTCCGCTCGATGGCGGAGGCCGTCGACCGCCGCTACCGCCGGCTTCTCGAGGAGAAGAAGCCGCTGCCCGACCTGATCCTGATCGACGGCGGCCGCGGACAGCTCAACGCGGCGCTGACGGCGCTGAACCGTCTCGGCATCGAAGGCATCACGACGGTGGGTCTCGCGAAACGCGAGGAGGAGATCTACGTTCCCGGCCGCGAGCAGCCGATCCGTCTCGCGAAGAGCGATGCCGCGCTTCACCTCCTGCAGATGGTGCGGGACGAGACCCACCGGTTTGCCGTCTCGTCGCACCGGAGGCGCCGTTCCCGGCGCCTCCTGCACAGCGAGCTCGATGACCTCCCTCAGGTCGGAGAAAAGCGGAGGCGGCTTCTCATCGAACGCTTTGGCAGCGCCTCCGGTGTCCGCCAGGCCTCGATGCAGGACCTGGTGAAGGTCCTCGGGCCGAAGGTGGGACGCGTCGTCTATGACGAACTTCACGCCGGGGCGGCGGTGCGATCAGTGCGATAATCGCGCGGTCCAATTTGCTTGGTGAAAGGCGTGGGCGATGAAGTTGGAAGGGGAAGTTCTCGAGCTCGATCTTGTGGCGAGCCTGGTCGAGCTCGGGCGGGAGAGGTTCACCGGCGCGATCCGATTCGAACATGACGGCGTCATCAAGATCGTCTACTTCAAGAGCGGGGACATCCTCTCCGCCAGCACGAACGACCGTGCCGACAGTGTCGACGAGATCCTGCTGCGTGCGGGGAAAGTCACGCGCGAGCACGTCAAACAGGCGCTGGCCAGACGGAAGGAGTCGGAGACGCTCGGCGATGCGCTGCTCAATCTCGGATTCATCACGCGCAAGGAGCTGACGTGGGCACGCCGCGTCCAGGTCATCGGCGTGCTCCGCTCGATCATCGGCTGGAAGGGCGGGACGTACACGATGGTCGCCGACTACCTCCCGAAGCGGGAGGAGGGGACGATCTTCTCCCTTCCCCAGATCGTCATCGAACTGATCGTGACCGATCAGGACCGCGCCCGGTACGAGCGGGAACTCGACGGCGGCCAGGCGGTTTTCGAGAAGACCGCGGAGTTCGACGCGGAGTTTCCTCACCTCGGTCTCAATGAGGAGGCCGAGGAGATCGCGCTGCAGATCGACGGGAACAGAACGGCGGCGGATGTGGCCGCCGCAGCGGCGAAGGACGAGTTCAACGTCTACAAGCTGCTGCATGCTCTGGCGATGCTCGGCCTTCTGAGGCGCCGCCCCGCGGCTCCGCAATCCGAGTTCGCCGCCGTACCGGCCGGGGAGGAGCTGCCTCCAGCGGAGCTGCCCGCCACGCCGGCGTCCGAAGAGTGGGCGGCACCTTCAGCCGATTTCCAGTTCGACGACGAGCCGGCCGCGGAGATCGCTCTCGACTCGGAACCGGAGGTCGCGACTCCGCCTCCTTCGGTGAACGGGACGAAGGGGATGCCATCGTGGGAGGGCGATGAAACGCCGGCTCCCACCCCTCTTCCCGAGCCATCCCGCGAGGCATGGGGATTCGACGAGGCGCAGATCGAGACGGCGCGCGAGGCCACGACTCATCCGAAGGCGCCCGCAACGCCGAGGCCGTCATCGCGGCCGGTTCTCTCCCGCCCCAGGCCGCGGAAGCGCCGGTCGGCTGCGGCCGCCTCGATCGCGATTGCGATCGTCCTGCTCGGAGGCGGCTTCGCGGCATGGAAGTTCTGGCCCGGGGCGGCGGAGAAGCCGGCCGCCTCCCGTCCGGCGCGGGCGCCGCAAAGGCCTGCGGTTGCCCGGGCCGAGCCGGGCCCGGTCGCCGCCCCTGCGGCGACGGCGAGCGAAACCGCGGCACCTTCTCCCGTCGCTGCCGTGGCCACGACGACGCCACCGGCGCCGATGCCGGCTGCGCCGACAGCACCTCCGGCGCCACCCGTCCCGGCCGATGCATCGCGGCAGCGATTCGACGAGATGGCGCGCGAGTTCGCCCGCACCGTGCAGGCGAAATACGCGGTTCAGATCGCGCTCGTCTGTCAGACCTCGTCCGTCGCCGGAGCGCTCGAGGCGGGCGGCCGCAACGTCTGGTTCCTGCCGACCGATTACCAGGGGAAGTCGTGCTACCGGCTCCTCTGGGGGTCGTACGACACGGAAGCGGCGGCCGAGGCTGCGATCGCCTCCATTCCGGCGAAACTGCGCGGCGTGAAGCCGGTCGTGGTGAAAGTCGCGAAGGAGTAGCCGATGCCGTGGCTTGTCGACGGCAGCAACGTGTTGGGCGCGCTGCCGGGCGCATTGCATTCCGAAGAGGCGAAGCGGCAGCTCATGCAGCGGCTGGCCTCGTTCGCGCGAGAAAACCGGACGCGGGTGACCTGCTGCTTCGACGGGGTGCCGCCGGGGAACTTCGCGCGCCACCTCGGGGGCGCGACCGCGATGTTCAGCGGCTCGAGAGCGGCCGACGACTGCATTGCGGAGCTGGCTGCGACGGGGCGATGGAGCGTGGTGACGTCGGATGCGGCTCTGGCGGCGCGGGTCCGCAGGCGTGGGGTGGAGATCATCCCCGTGCGGGAGTTTCTGCGGAGGATCGAGGAGAGCGAGAGCGGCAGATCGGCGGGGGAGCCGGAGTGGGAGCGTTACTTTTCCGATCCGAAAAATCGACTCAAATTTTGATGTCGGCGCGCCGACAATTTTTTCAAGTCCTTAATCAGCAAAGATTTACCATGACGAATATCGCTCCCGCGGCGGAATGCGATTCGCCTCCGGCACTGTTGTTCCCCGGTGCGTGGAGTGGACCGGAGGATCGCCGCATCGCGAGGTGCGGAGGAAAGTCCGAACTCCGACGGGCAGCAGGCTGGATAACGTCCAGGCGTGGCAACGCGACGGAAAGTGCCACAGAAAACAAACCGCCGATCTGCGGCT
This sequence comes from Thermoanaerobaculia bacterium, assembly GCA_035574985.1. Lineage (GTDB taxonomy): Bacteria > Acidobacteriota > Thermoanaerobaculia > Gp7-AA8 > Gp7-AA8 > DATLYG01. The sequence goes on from DATLYG010000110.1 coordinate 3,164, forward strand.
CCGGCCGCGGAGGCAAGGGTGAAAAGGTGCGGTAAGAGCGCACCGCGTCCCGCGTGAGCGTGGGCGGCACGGAAAACCCCCTGCGGAGCAAGACCAAATAGGGACGCGATGGAACCGCCCGTTTCCGTTCGAGCGTCCGGGTAGGTTGCTCGACCGGCCGCGGCAACGCAGCCGGCAGATGAATGATCCTCACTCCGTGAGGAGCACAGAATTCGGCTTACAGGTCCACTCCACGCTCGATTTCCGGTCTCAGGCAAGAGGAGGATCCCGTAGCATTCCTCCCTCGATCGGACATCCGGAGAGCTGACAGCTGATGCGACCTCCCCGTGCCGTCTTTCCCGACAGTCACTTCGCCGTGCTCGCTCCGTCGTCGCCGTCCGAGCGGCCGCGAATCGAGGCGGCGGCCAATCGCCTCCGCTCACGCGGAGCGCGCGTGACTCTTGCCGCGAACATCGACAGCCGCGGGCCGCGCAACTATCTCGCCGGAAGCGACGAGCAGCGGCTCGAAGAGTTCAACCGTTTCCTCAGGTCTGACGACTACGACGCCTTTCTCTTCGCGCGCGGAGGTTACGGTTCGATGCGGATCCTCGACGGCCTCGACTACGCCGCCCTCGCCGCGAACCCGCGCCCGATCATCGGCTTCAGCGACATCACCGCGATCCATCAGGCGGTCGCACGCCGCGCCGGCATCGCCTCGTTTCACGGCCCGATGCTCAACCTCGATTTCTTCGAGGGCCTCTCGCCCGAACGGGAGGACTGGTTCTGGCGCCTGCTGCGCGGCGACGCGCCGCTGACCTGGCGCTTCGATTCCCCGACCGTCGTGACGCATGGCACAGCGGAGGGGGTGCTCTTCGGCGGATGCTTGTCACTCACCATGGCGCTCATCGGTACGCCCTACGACTACTGGGTCGACGACGGCATCTGGTTCTGGGAAGACGTCGACGAGCCGCTCTATCGCATCGACCGCATGTTGACCCACGTTAGGCTGTCTGGTAGATTGCGCAACATCCGGGGCGTCATCGTCGGAAGGTTGAAGAACTGCGGAGAAGAGGCTGAACTCGACGCGCTTCTGCTCGAGTGCTTCGGCGGAAACGGCATCCCGATCATCCGTGATTTCCCCTTCGGTCACCACGGAAACAATCTCCTGATGCCGGTCGGCGTTCCCGTTCATCTCAGCACCCGCACCCTGACGTTCACGATCAACGCTCCGGCCGTCGAGAGACGGTGAGGGCTTCGGCCATGAAAGCGGTATTCAAAACCACCGGCGGAGGGAAGGATCCCGTCAAGGATGCGACCGCTTCCTTCTCCGCCGGCGAGAGGATCTTCTCCCAGGGCGACCTCGGCACCGAGATGTTCATCATCCTCGAGGGGCAGGTCGACATCATCAAGCACATCAACAACGAGTCCCACCTCCTGTCGAAGCTGGAGAAGGGCGACTTCTTCGGCGAGATGGCGATTCTCGAGAACGTCCCCCGCTCGGCCGACGCCGTCGCCGTCACCGACGTGAAGGTGGTCGTCATCAACGGATCGCGTTTCGACGAGATGCTGCGGAAGAATCCGGAAATCGCCGTCAGGATCATCCGCAAATACTCCAAGCGCCTCCGCGAAGCAAACCTCCTTCTCGAACGCCTCGTCGGCCGGGAGGTCGACGCCGATCACGTCGCCCTCGAGTCGACCCAGATCGCGCCGGCCGAGAAGGCCGCGCGTCACCGTCTCGTCGACGTCGCCACCGGAAGCGCGTTCTTCCTCTCCACCGGCGACGAGACGACGATCGGCCGCGCCGATCCCGTCACCGGCATCCTTCCCGACATCGATCTCACCCTGGTCGACACCAGCCGCTCGGTCTCGCGCCGCCATGCCAAGATCATCCGCACCGCCAACGAGTACCACGTCCTCGAGGAGGTCGGTACCGTCAACGGCACCTACGTCAACGACCAGCGCATTCCGACCGGGGTGCCCGTCACCGTCCACCACGGCGATCTGATCAAGATCGGCCTCGTGGCGATGAAGGCGGTGTTCGAATGAGCACGTTGCCGCGACTCTCCTCCCCGTAGATCTCTTCGCGTTCCTCTTCCTTCCCGTGCACAATCGGAACCGTGATCACGCCCGAAACGCCCATCCGCTTTCTCAAAGGCGTCGGTGAGGGCCGCGCGAAGGCGTTCGAAGCACAGGGCATCGAGAGCGTCCGCGACCTTCTCTGGTTCTTCCCTTACCGCTACGAGGACCGCCGCCACCCGACGCGGATCGCCGACCTGGGGCGGCACCTCGATACCCCCGTTCTGATCCGCGGCCGCATCGTCTCCGCACACGCGCGCGTCTCGCCGGTCAAGCGGATGAAGATCTTCGAGGCGGTACTCGAAGACGAGAGCGGCGCCGTGAAGCTGGTCTGGTTCAACCAGCCCTATCTCGCCGATCAGATCCGTCGCGGCGACCGCCTCTCGGTCTTCGGCGCGCCGCGGCGGTCCGGCTATGCTCCGCTTCAGATCGAGAGTCCCGACTGGGAGAAGTTCGAAGGAGGCCCCGACGAAGAGGGGGCGATCGTCCCGATCTATCCGAAGGTGACGAACGTGCCGCCGAAGGCGGTCCGTCGCATCGTCGCCGCGGCGCTGGAGGCGCTGCCGGCGCTCGACGATCCCCTCCCGGCGGGCGTCCGGGAGAAACTCGGCCTGATCGGCCTCGCCGAGGCCCTCGCCGCGATCCATCACCCGGACGATCTCGACGAGGCCTTCCTCCGCTTCCGCTCGCCCGCCCACCTGCGGGTGATCCTTCAGGAGTTCTTCGCCTTCCAGCTCTCCCTCCGCGTCCGCCGCGCGCTCGACGAGACGCGAAAGAAAAGCCGTTCGATCGAGATCGACGAACATCTCCGCGAAGAGGTCCGCAGGATCCTTCCGTTCAAACTCACCGCAGCGCAGAAGCGGGTGCTGAAGGAGATCGCCGACGACCTCCGAAGCGAGCGCCCGATGTACCGCCTTCTCCAGGGAGACGTCGGCAGCGGGAAGACGATCGTGGCCCTCATCGCGGCCCTGATCGTCATCCGCAACGGGCACCAGGTGGCCCTCCTGGCGCCGACGGAGATCCTCGTCGAGCAGCACTATCAGCGCATTCGTCAACTAGTTGACCAATCCATCGTCCTGGCCAGGGCGACCGGCTCGATGGGGGCGGGCGAGCGGCGCACCCTGCTGGCCGCTCTCCGCGACGGCTTCGTCCAGCTCGTCATCGGCACACACGCCCTGATCGAGGAGAAGGTCCGCTTCAAGTCCCTCGGCCTCGCCATCGTCGACGAGCAGCACCGCTTCGGCGTCGAGCAGCGGCAGAAGCTCTTCGAGAAAGGAGAGACCCCCGACATCCTCGTCATGACCGCGACGCCGATCCCCCGCTCGCTCGCACTCGCCATCTACGGCGATCTCGAGCTGTCGGTGATCGACGAGCTCCCGCCCGGCCGGCAAAAGGTCCGGACGGTCGTCCGCCCGTCGAGCCAGATCGACCGCGTCTTCGAGTTCATCGACTCCGAGATCGACGCCGGCGCCCAGGTCTACGTGGTCCATCCGATCATCGAGGAGTCGGAGAAGCTGAACCTCAAACCGCTCACCGCCGGCTTCGAGAAAATTCGAACACGCTTCCCGAACCGCCGCGTGGCGATGATGCACGGCCGCATGACCTCCGCCGAAAAAGAGGAGACCATGGACCGATTCAAGCGCGGCGAGATCGACATCCTCGTCAGCACGACGGTCATCGAGGTCGGCATCGACGTGGCCAACGCCTCGATCATGCTGATCATCGACGCCGACCGCTTCGGCCTCTCGCAGCTCCACCAGCTCCGCGGTCGTGTCGGACGCGGCGCCCGGAAGTCCTATTGCGTGCTGGTTCACGAGGAAGGCATCGCGCCGGAGGCGAAGGAGCGTCTGGCCCTCTTCGAAGCAACACGCGACGGCTTCGAGGTCGCCGAACGCGATCTGGAGCTGCGCGGTCCCGGCGAGTTCCTCGGCACGCGCCAGTCGGGTGTTCCCCGCTTTCGTTTCGGCAACATTCTCCGCGATCACGACCTGATGGAACGTGCTCGCGATACGGCGATCGAGTTCGTGGAGAACGAAGGGCTCGATCGCGCCGGCGAAATCGCGAAGGCGCTGACGGGCGTTACCGTGGCCACGGCGGCGCGAGACTGAGCGCCGGTCCGGTCCCGGTCGTCAGTCCGGCCGGAATCGGGATCGCAAATCGCGAATCCAATGCTAGACTGCGCCGTCTTTTGACCCGATGAAGCAGCCATCCTCGTTCGTCCTCAGTGGTCTTCGTCCGACCGGCCGCGTCCACCTCGGCAACTACTTCGGCGCCGTCCGCAACTGGGTGCGGCTCCAGGACTCGTACCACTGTTATTACTTCGTCGCCGACTGGCACGCCCTGACATCGGATTACGCCGACCCGTCGCTCATCCGCCAGGCAACCTACGATGCGGTCGCCGACTGGATGGCCGCCGGACTCGATCCGCAAAAATCGACGATCTTCGTCCAGTCCGCGATCAAGGAACACGCCGAACTGCACCTTCTTCTGTCGATGGTCGTGCCGCTGCCGTGGCTCGAGCGGGTCCCGACGTTCAAGGACCAGCAGCAGCAGCTCCAGGAGAAGGACCTCAACACCTACGGCTTCCTCGGCTACCCGGTGCTGCAGACCGCCGACATCATCGTCTACCGCGCCAACTACGTCCCCGTCGGCGAGGACCAGGCCTCGCACCTCGAGTTGTCCCGCGAGATCGTCCGGAGGTTCAACAACTTCTACGGTCCCGTCTTCCCCGAGCCGCAGCCGCTTTTCACCGAGACGCCGAAGGTTCCCGGCCTCGACGCGAGGAAAATGTCGAAGTCGTACGGCAACACCATCGGTCTGACCGCCGGCGCAGACGAGATCCGCTCGCTGGTCTCGACGATGTTCACCGACCCCAATCGCCTGCGCCGCAGAGACCCGGGCAATCCCGACATCTGCAATCTCTTCCAGTTCCACAAGCTCTTCTCCGACGAGGCGACCATCGCTCGCGTCGAGCGCGAGTGCCGCGCCGCGGAGATCGGCTGCGTCGACGACAAGAAGCTCCTCGCCGAAATCATGATCGAGGCGCTCCGTCCGATCCGCGAGCGGCGCGAGCAGATCGACCGCGACCCGGGCTACGTCTGGAGCGTCCTGCGGGAGGGAAACCGCCGCGCACGCGAACGCGCCGCCGAGACCCTCGACCAGGTGCGGAAGGCGATGAAGATCGACTATCCGGAATTCGCATGACTCCCGATCAGGACGAGAGGAACGAAGCCGCGCCGCGGCCGCCGGCCGACGGCTTCGAGGAGGAGGACTCGAGCGCCTACAAGGTGCGTCTGCCGACGTTTCACGGGCCGCTCGACCTGCTCCTTCATCTGATCAGGAAGCACGAGATCGACATCTACGACATCCCGATCGTGCTGATCACCGAGCAGTACACCTCGTACCTCGACGCGATGGAGGAGCTCGATCTCGAGGTCGCCGCCGACTACATCTACATGGCGGCGCTGCTGATCCACATCAAGTCGAAGATGCTCCTGCCGCGCGACGAGTCGGCGGAGGAGCCCGCCGAAGACCCGCGCCAGGAGCTGGTCAACCGGCTGCTCGAGTATCAGCGGTTCAAGGCGGTGGCGGAGTCCTTCGCCGAGGTCGACGTGCTGCGCATGGGCGTGTGGCCGAGGCCGCAGGTGCCGCAGCCGGGGGTGGACGCCTCCGAGATCGACATGAGCGAGGTCTCGCTCTTCGATCTGATCGACGCGTTCCGTTCCGCGCTCAACCGCTACCGGGAGGCGCACCCGCAGGCGATCGAGCTGCAGCGGACGATTCACAAGGTCTCCGATAAGATGCTCGAGCTGTACAGCCTCGTGCGCGAGCGCTCGCCGATTCGTCTGCAGTGGTTTCTCGAAGGGCGGGGCCGCGACGAACTGATCGCGATCTTTCTCGCGACGCTCGAGCTGGTCCGCCTCGGCGGCGTCTCGCTCCAGCAGAGCGAGAATTTCGGCGAGATCCTCGTCTCGCGCACCGAAAACGAAATCGACACCACGAAGTTCACGATGTTCGACTGACGCATCGGCATCTTTCCGATTCCCGATTCGCACGATGGAACCAAACGAAATCAGATCCGCCCTCGAAGCCATCCTCTTCGTCAACAACGAACCGGTCACGCTCGCCGACCTGGTCGGCGCGTTCGACGGTGAACCGGAGGAATCGGTCCTGGCGCAGCTCGAAGAGATCAGGCGGCTCCTCGACGAGAACCACGCGGGCTACATGCTCGAGCAGACCGCCGGCGGATGGAGGATGGCGACCCGGCCGGAGCACGACGCGGTCCTCCGAAAGTTCTTCGCGCGAAAAGGGGAGAACCGGCTCTCGATGGCGGCGCTCGAGACGCTGGCGATCATCGCCTACCGGCAGCCGGTCACCGCCCCGGAGATCTCCGAGATCCGCGGGGTGAATTCCACCGCCGTCATCCGGACGCTCCTCGAGCGGCGCATGATCCGCGTCGCCGGACGGAAAAACGTCGTCGGCAGTCCCTTCCTCTATCGAACGACGAAGGAGTTCCTCGTTCACTTCGGACTCAACGACATCCGCGATCTGCCGAAGCTCGAGGAGTTCGGTGATCTGATCGGAGAGAACATCAACGAAGATCTGGTCGCCGCGATCGTCGCGGCGGAACCGACCGACGAGTCGATGATTCTCTCCGAGTCGGGGGAGACCGATGCGTCTTCGGGCGCGCCGCAGTTCGCCGATGATGAAGTAGAATCATCGGGAAGCGATCAGCGAGAGTGATGCAACCCGAGCGATTGCAGAAGATCATCGCCCACGCCGGCTTCGCGTCGCGCAGAGAGGCGGAAACGATGATCCGGGAGGGACGGGTCACGGTCAACGGCCGCGTCGTCCGCGAACTCGGCACGCGTGCCGATCCGGATCGCGATCACATCAAGGTCGACGGCAAACTCATCACCCGCTCCGAGCCCCACCGGTACATCCTTCTCTACAAGCCGAAGCAGGTGATGACGACGGTCGACGACCCGCAGGGACGTCCCACCGTGCTCCAGCTCGTCCGCGGTGTGCGCGAACGCATCTATCCCGTCGGCCGCCTCGACTTTCACTCCGAGGGGCTCGTGCTTCTGACCAACGACGGCGACCTCGCCTTCAAGGTCTCGCACCCGAAGCATGGATCGGTGAAGACGTACCACGTCAAAGTCCGCGGTGTCCCCGACGACCGGCTGATCGAGAAACTGCAGCGGGGGATCACCATCGAAGGGAAGCGGACACTCCCGTGCGAGATCACCCGGATGAAGACGACGGGCAAGGGCGAAGACGCGGGGAACAGCTGGTTCGAAGTGCGGCTGCGCGAAGGGCGGACGCAGCAGATCCGCAAGATGTTCCAGGCGGTCGGTCATCCGGTCTCGAAGCTCAAGCGCGTCGCCATCGGTCCGATCACCGACCCGAAGCTGCTGCCGGGAGACTGGCGCGAGCTGACGAAGCAGGAAGTGAAGATGCTCGCCACGCTCAAGGAACCGAAGGCGGCGAAGGGACGGCGGACGACGGCGCGCCCGGTGTCGCGGAAGAAGGCCGCTGCATCGAAACCGAAGACGAAGTCCGGCGGGACCGCGAGCAAGAGCAAGCGCCGCCCCGCCCAGGGGAGCAGGACGCGCAGCCGCGCCGCACGGAGCCGTTAGGCGAATGCCGCTGATCGTCGCCATCGACGGCCCGGCCGGCGTCGGCAAGAGCACCACCAGCCGCCTCGTCGCCCGCGCGCTCGGCATTCCGCACATCGACACGGGAGCGATGTACCGCGCCATTGCCCTCGCCGCTCTCCGTGCCGGCATCGACACGGGGGACCAGGCGGCGCTCGAGCGGCTCGCGTCGCGCGTACGCATCGAGTTCGTCCCCGACGATCCTCCGCGCGTGCTCCTCGACGGGGAGGACGTGACGGCGCTCATCCGCACCCCCGAGGTCAGCATGG
>DATLYG010000111.1:0-9385 GCA_035574985.1 Thermoanaerobaculia bacterium
CGGAACACCGCTGACGGCCGAAGCGGCGGCGGCGTCGCTCCGCAATTCGAACCTGCTGCGCGCGAAGGCGGAAGTGGAGGCGTGCCAGGGGCGGGTGGTTTTCACGCTGGCGTCGGCGAATCCGCGTTTCGAGCTGACGCTCACCAATGCGAACTGTTCGATCGTTCTGGAAAAAGAGGGGTGTCTGCTCGGCACCGGCGATTTCCGCTTCGAGTGCGAAGACTCCGGGGCCGCGCGGTGCGTGCGGCTCGTGCCGAACCGGTGGCGAACCGGCGGCGATCCGGTCGATGCAATCGAGTTCGTCGTTCTCGAGGCCGATGAGAACGGGATTCCCCGGGCGCTCGTCGACGCCCTCCGCCGCGAAGAGGTCGATCTGACGACCTGTCTGTCGCCGTTCGATCTCGAGAGAGCGCGGCTCGACGGGAGCCTGCAGCGGGTCACGCAACCGTCGAACTCCACCGGAATCCTCTTCTTCAACACGCAGCGTGACGCTCTGGCGAGCGCCCGCGTCCGGCGCGCGATCGCGATGTGCCTCGACATCGAGGAAATCGTGGAGCGGGCGCTGGGACATCATGCCCCCTCACACGTCGCCACGAGCCTTCTTCCTCCGATGATGCGGCGTTCGGCGGCCCGCTTCCCGAGCGACCGCGCGCAGGGACTCGCACTTCTCGAAGAGCTGCGCTTCCGCCCCCGCTCGCTCTCTCTTCTGGTTCCCTGGGCTCCCCGGCCGTATCTGCCGAAGCCGCACGCCGTCGCGCGGGCGATCCAGTCGCAGCTCGCGGAGATCGGGATCGATACGCAGCTTCTCGAGACGCACAGCGGCCACGAATACTTCGGCGACCTGGCCGAAGGCCGCTATGACATGGCCCTCGCCGGCTGGATCGCCGACACGCCCGATCCCGCCGATTTCCTCGAGGCACTTCTCTACTCGAAGATGACCGACAGCCGGATCCACGCCAACTACAGCCGCTGGCAGCACGAGCCGACCGACGAGGCGATTCTGGCGTTCCGGCAGCAGCCGAGCGACGACAACCGGAAGGCGATCGAGAGCCTGCTGCTGACCGAGGCCCCGTTGGTGCCGCTCATGTACGGGCAGCCGCTGGTCGTCCATTCACCGCGGCTGCGGAACGTTCGCTGCACGGCGGCGGGCGTGGTCTGCCTCTCCGCGGTTTCCGTGTCGTAGCGGCAGCCGTTCGATTACCATTGCCGGGATGAAACGACGACCCGTCGCCGGAGAGTACGGACGCTTCTATGCCGGTTACGTCGATCTGGTTCCGGAGGAAGACATCCTTGCGGCGATGATCGCGCAGAGCGTCGAGACGGAAAGGATCCTGGGCGCGATCGGCGATGAGCGGGCGGCATTTCGCTACGCCCCTGGAAAGTGGAGCATCCGGGAAGTCGTCGGACATGTCGGGGACTCGGAGAGAGTCTTCGGCTATCGCGCGATGTGCATCGCCCGCGGGGAGACGAATTCCCTCCCCGGATTCGACGAGAAGGAGTACGTCCGGAGCGCACCGTTCGAAAGCTGCTCGATGAAGGATCTGACCGACGCGCTGCTGCTGATGCGTCGGGCGAACATCCTGCTGTTCCGTTCGATCGCGCCGCAGACGTGGGACAACGTGGGAGAGGCCAACGAGACGGCCGTGACGGTGCGCGCTCTCGCCTACATCCTCGTCGGGCACGAGCGGCATCACCTGCGCGTGCTTCGCGAGCGCTACGGAGTCTGATCCGGGCGCGCCGGCGCGATCAGGATGCGCCTCGGCGCGACCGCTCCGGGCGTCGTCCGGCGCATCCTCGGGAATGCGTGCGGCGGGCACGAAGCCCGCCGCACTCCGTCAGAACGGAACGTCCTCTTCGTCGTCCGCCGGCGGGGCAGGGGCCGTACCGCGGGCGGCGCCGGCATACGATCCTTCGCCTTCGTCGCCGCTGCGGCGATCGAGCATCTTCATCTCGCGGGCGACGATTTCGGTTCGAGATCGCTTCTGCCCCGTCTCCTTGTCGTCCCAGCTGTCGGTCCGGAGCGACCCTTCGATGTAGACCAGTTTCCCCTTGCGGAGGTACTGGCCGCAGATCTCGCCGAGCTTTCCCCACGCGACGATGTTGTGCCACTCGGTCCGCTCCTGCCGCTCGCCGTTTCTGTCGGTGAATTTCTCGTCGGTGGCGAGCGAGAATTTGACGACCGTGGTGCCTTGTGGAGTCGAGCGTACTTCGGGATCTTTCCCGAGTCGCCCGACGAGGATGACCTTGTTGATCATGTTGTTCTCCTTGCTTCGATTCGGAATGTCTTCATGCGATCCGGCGGCCAAGAGGAGCGGAACCCGGTCCTTTGCCGTCGTCGCGACTCGGGATGCCAACGGCATCCTCCAACGGTCGAAGGCCGAGAACGTGGGTGACCGTGATTGTAGCGGAGGAAGGAGGGGAATCTACGGCGGGTAGAATCGCGGGAACCATGAAGTGTGTGATTCAGCGCGTTCGAAGCGCATCCGTCTCCGTCGGAGGTGCAACGGTGGCGTCGATCGGCCGCGGGATGCTCGTTCTCGCGGCGGTGGAGAAGGGTGACGGGGAGGGGGCGATGGCGGAGGCAGCGAAGAAAATCCGCGAGATGCGAATCTTCGCCGATGCGGAGGGAAAGATGAACCTCGATGTCGCGCAGGCGGACGGAGCCATTCTCGCGGTCTCGCAGTTCACCCTTGCCGGGTCGATCCGGAAGGGACGCAGGCCGAGTTTCGACAGGGCGGAGGAGCCGGGAAGAGCGCGCGAGATGTTCGACCTCTTCGTCCGGGAACTCGGCGCCACCGGGATCGAAGTGCAGACGGGACGATTCCGGGAGTTTATGATCGTGGCACTCGAAAACGACGGTCCGGTGACATTCCTCTACGAGTGTTAGAGAGCCTGTCGTTCGGCGACGGGAGGGCAGATGATCGGACGCATCGCAGGATTGCTGGCAGGGGTCTTCGCCTCCTTCGCGGTCGCACAGGAGCCGCTCCGGGAGTCGCTCGACGTCGAGGTGACGACCCTCACGGTGGTCGTGACCGACGCGAAAGGACACCCCGTTCGCGGGTTGTCGAGGCGCGACTTCGAGGTTCTGGAAGATGGAAAGCGGCGCGAGATCACGAATCTCTCCGAGTACGCGCGCCAGGCCGACGGGAGCGGGCCCGCTCCGCGCCTGGTGATGCTCGTGATCGACAATTCGGGATTGACCATCGGCGGACGAAAGGCCGTGCTGGATGCCGTACGCGGCGCGCTGGAAGAACTCATCCGTCCCGGCGACCGGCTGATGATCGCCACGCTGACGCGCACCGTCGCTCCCCGCCTGCGCTGGACGGGCAGCCATGCCGAGATCGAACGCGCGCTCGAGGAGATCGAGAGCGACGCGATGGTGGCAGGGGGATCGCTCGCCGACTTCGAGAAGAGGCTTCGCGATGCCGTTACCGACGCACGCGTCATGCAAGCGCGCGGGATTCCGGGAGGCCGCATCGATACGGTGATGGCCGCCGGGCGCGAATACGGACGGGCGGCGACGTTCGAGGTCCGGCAGGCGATTGCCTCGATCGCCGGGGCGCTGAACTTCTTCGGTCCCTCCGACCATCGGAAGGCGGTGATTCTCGTCGGCGGCGGTCTGGCGGTGCGTCCCGCCGCCGGCGCTTTCCAGATGATCCAGAATCTTCGCGACGATCCCGACGGCGGCGGAGGCGCCTCGCGCGTTCCGGGCGTCGCACAGGGAGTGCCGCTCGGCGATGCGGCCGCGTTCGATGTGAGTGCGGAGCTGCGCGAGCTGGCGTCGATCGCGGCACGGAAGGGGATTGCCCTCTACGGGTGGATCCCCGACCTCGACCGCTCCGCGGAACGGAGCGACTCGCGGGCCGGCAGCTCGACCGTGCAGTTCGCGACCGAGTCGACCAGGATCGACGGCTACCAGATGCTCGCCGCCGCGACCGGCGGTGCGGTCTTCGCGGCCGTCCCCCCTCGCGAGACGGCCGGCAGGATCGTGGCAGACCTCGATGCGTACTACTCGCTCGGCTTCCGCCCGTCGGGACGGGCCGATGCGAAGCTGGTGGTGAAGGGGCCCCGGGGAACGCGCGTTCGCTTCTCGCGCGGGGCCGTTTCACCCTCTCCGGAACTGCAGGTCGCCGAGCGTGTGATCGCGAACCATCTGGCCGGGCCGGAATCGAGCGAGCTGCCGATCGCGCTCCATGCCGCCGCGCCGCCGGCCGCGACTCCCGACGGGCGGAAGGTCCCGTTGCGCATCCTGATCCCGGTCAGGAGTCTGACGCTGCAGAAGGAGGGGGGAGAGTGGACGGGCGGCTTCAGCGTGTTCGTCTCGATGGGTGACGCGAGCGGATCGGCGTCTCCCCCCAACAGGCAGACGCACCAGATCCGCTGGCCCGACGCAATGATGGAGCAGATGCGCGAGCGGACGATCGGCTTCGCCGTCGATGTCGTCCTCGTGGAGGGGCGGACGCAGATCTCGGTCGGCGTCCTCGACCAGCGGTCGGGGAAGGCGGGCTACTCGGTGTTGAAAGTCGGCGGGTAGGAGCCTCTCGCCGATTCCGGCGCGCAGCTCTCGGGAGCGGAGTGTTTATACTTCCGCCTCCTTATGCCTTACGCACCGAAAGAGATCGAACCCAAATGGCAGCAGCGCTGGGCCGAGGCGCGCGTCGCGGAGGTCGACGTCACGGCGCCCGGCGAGAAGCTGTACATGCTCAACATGTTTCCCTACCCGTCGGGCGACCTCCACGTCGGCCACGGGCGCAACTACATCCTCGGCGACGCCCTCTATCGCTACTTCCGGATGCAGGGACGCGCGGCGCTCAACCCGATGGGGTGGGACGCGTTCGGCCTCCCCGCCGAGAACGCCGCGATCAAGCGAGGCACGCATCCGCGGGAGTGGACCCTCGCCAACATCAGCCGGATGAAGGCGCAGTTCCTGCGCTGGGGAATCCTCTACGACTGGTCGAAGGAAATCGCCTCCTGCGAACCGGAGTACTACCGGTGGAACCAGTGGCTTTTCCTGCAGCTCTACAAGAGGGGACTGGCGTACCGCGGAATGGCGCCGGTGAACTGGTGCCCGAGCGATCAGACGGTCCTGGCGAACGAACAGGTGGTCGACGGCCGCTGCGAGCGCTGCGGCACGGAAGTCGTGCAGCGGGAACTGGAGCAGTGGTTTCTGAAGATCACCGACTACGCCGATCGACTCGACGCCGGGCTCGATCGCCTCGTCCACTGGCCCGAGAAAGTGAAGCTGATGCAGCGGAACTGGATCGGGAAGTCGGTCGGTGTCGACGTCGACTTCTTCGTCCCGTCGCTCGGCAGGCCGATCCGCATTTTCACCACGCGGCCCGACACGATCTACGGCGCGACGTTCATGGTCCTCGCTCCGGAGCATCCCGACGTGCCGGCGCTGCTCGAGGGCGCGGCCGGCCGGGAGGAGATCGAACAGTGGATCGCCGCCGTGACGAACCAGACGGCGCTCGAACGTCAGGAGGCAGGGAAGGAAGGACGGTTTACAGGAAAGGTTGCCATCAATCCTTTCACAAATGAGGAAATCCCGATTTTACTTGGCAATTTCGTCCTGATGCAGTACGGGACCGGCGCCATCATGGCCGTGCCCGCACACGACGAGCGCGATTTCGAGTTCGCGAAGGCGCTCGGGCTGCCGGTGCGGGTGGTGGTGAAGGCCGCCGGTCAGCGGACCCCCGACGCTTCGGAACTCACCGGGGCCTACACCGCGAAAGACGAGAGCGCCGTCATCGTCAACTCCCCCCTCATCGACGGCCTCACGCCGCCGAGGGCCATCGAGAAGATCATCGGCGAGATCGAGCGCCGCGGCATCGGAAAGGGGATCGTGCGCTACCGTCTCCGCGACTGGCTGATCTCGCGCCAGCGCTACTGGGGGACGCCGATCCCGATCCTCTACTGCGACCGCTGCGGCATCGTCCCGGTGCCGGAGGAGCAGCTTCCGGTCGAGCTGCCGCTGGACGTGCCGTTCACCGGCCGCGAGGGAAATCCGCTGGCGAAGCACGAGGCCTTCGTCCGTGCGAAATGTCCGCGGTGCGGCGGGCCCGCCCGGCGCGAGACCGACACGATGGACACGTTCGTCGACTCCTCCTGGTACTTCTGCCGCTTCGTTTCGGCGCACGACGACGAGAAGATCTTCGACTCCGACATCGTCAACCGCTGGCTTCCCGTCGACCAGTACATCGGCGGCATCGAGCACGCGATCCTCCACCTCCTCTACGCCCGCTTCGTCACCCGCGCCTTCTACGACATGGGGATGGTCGACTTCGAGGAGCCGTTCACGCGCCTCTTCAACCAGGGGCCGATCACGAAGGAAGGGTTCCGCGATCCGTCCGACAACATGGCGTGGGTCCCGCTCGGCGAAGTGGAGATGCGTGACGGCGAGCCGGTGCGGAAGGGGAGCGGGGTGAAGCTCGTCTCCGAGGTCGGCAAGATGTCGAAGTCGCGCTTCAATGTCGTGCCGCCGGACGAATTGATCGAGAAGTACGGTGCCGACACGGAGCGGGTCTACACGCTCTTCATCGCCCCGCCCGAGAAGGAGGCGGCTTGGTCGGACGAGGGGGTGGTCGGCGCCTACCGCTTCCTGGTGCGCGTCTGGAACATGGGCGAGCAGATCGCCGCCGCGCCGAAGGCTGCCGGTGCCGCGCCCTCCGCGCTGCTGCGAAAGCTGCATCAGACCATCGACGCCGTCACCCGGAGGATCGAACGGTTCGAGTTCAACACCGCGATCTCGGCGCTGATGGAACTGTCCAACGCCCTCGGCGAGGCCCTCGGCGAGCGGGCCCCCGGTCTGCGCGAGGTCTACGAGACTCTGCTGCAGCTTCTCCATCCCTTCGCGCCGCACATCACCGAGGAGATGTGGTCCCGGCTGGGCCATGAGGAGATGATTCTCCTCAGCCGCTGGCCCGTGGCCGACCGCGCGATGATGCAGGAGGAGGTGGTGACGATCGTCGTGCAGGTGAACGGGAAGCTGCGCGGCCACGTCGAGGTGCCCCACCCGCCCGAGGAGGAACGCGTCCTCGCCGCGGTGCGGCAGAACGAGAAAGTGCAGCAGTGGGTCGCCGGGAAAGAGGTCGTCAGGACGGTCTACGTGCCGGGTAAACTGGTCAACGTGGTGGTGCGATGAAGCGGTTCGCGATCCTGCTGTTCGTGGCGCTCGCCTCCGGCTGCGGCTACGCGCTGGTCGGGAAGGGGAATTTCCTCGACCCGTCGATCCGGACGATCGAGGTGCCGGCGTTCGTCAACCGGACCACTCGCGTGGAACTCGAGCAGCGGGTGACGCAGGCGGTGGCCGAGGAGGTGGTCTCGCGCAGCGGTCTGCGTCTGGTGAAAGCATCGAACGAGGCCGATGCCGTCCTGCGCGGCTCGATCGACAGCTTCGGGATCTTCCCGGTCAGCTTCAACCGGCTCGGACGCGCGACGCAGTATCAGATCTCCATCACGGCGAAGATCGAACTGCTCGACCATCGTCACGAAGACCGCGTTCTCTGGAAGAACGATCACTATCGTTTCACCGAGAACTACCAGGTCGACGTGCAGGCGACCGACGCCTTCGACCAGGAGAGCCGGGCCATCCGCGAGATCGCGGTCCGATTCGCCGAGTCGCTGGTCACGAACCTGCTGGAAGGATTCTGAAAGGCCGGCTGTCAGCTCTCAGGCCGGCGCCCGAGAGCCGACGACGGAGGAGTCACTTGGCGGTGCGTCTGGCGGCGGCGGCGAGACGCGATTTGTAGCGGTTCGCCGTGTTCTCCTTGATGAAGCCCTTTTTCGCGGCCTTGTCGATCTCCGAGAATCCGGTGGCGAGGACGTCCTTGTCGCCCTTTCCTTCCGCCACCGCTGCGCGCGCCTTCTTCAGCGCGGTGCGGAGGCGCGACTTCCCGGCGCGGTTCCGGATTTTCCTCTTTTCGGCCTGCCGCCTCTGCTTTTCGGCCGAGCGAATGTTCGCCATCGATCTGCTCCTGCTTTCTTAGACGTTCTGAAAAGCTGCGTATTTTACCGGGTTTCGATGCCGAGCTGCTTCAGACGCTGCCGTGCGAGGTCCGCCTCCTGCGAGGCGGGGTGCTCGTGGACCACGTACTGGAGCTGCACGATGCCCTGGGCCCTCTCGCCCAGCGCGATGTAGGCGTAGCCCTTCTTGAGCAGTGCACCCGGGACCTTGTCGGACTTCGGGTACTTGTTGACGACGCTGTCAAACTGCGCAATGGCGTCCCGATATTTCTTCTGGGAGAAAAGACTCTCGCCGATCCAGTAGGCGGCGTTGTCCGCCAGGTCGGAATTCGGGTTTTTCGCGATGAACTCCCGGAAGCCCGCGATGGCGAGGTCGTAGTTGCCGCGCTGGTAGTCGCGATAGGACGCGTTGTAGAGCTGAATCGGATCGTCGGCGGGCGGCGGCGTCACGCTGACGTCGCTCATGGCCGGCACGGAAGGAGGAGCGCCGCCGGCGGCAGGAGTGCGTCCCGCCGCCGCCTTCAACTCCTCGATCTCGCGCTGCGCCTGGGTGAGCTGCTGCGCGAGGCGGTCGAGGCGGTAGTTCGTCTGCTCGATCGTTCCCTGCGCGTTGTTGACGCGGTCCTCGATCTGATCGACTTTCGCCACCAGCGTCGCATTGGAGCGGAGGAGCGTCTCCGTCTGCTGGGCGATCTTCGTGTTGACGCTCTGCACCTCGTCCTTGCTCGATGCCGTGCGCTTGAGCTGCGCCACCTGCTCCTGCAGGTCGGCGATCTGGCTCTGGAGCCGGTCGATGTCCGAGCCGGTGACGCAGCCGCTCAGCAGAAGAACGACCGGCAGAGCTTTCGTCAGCCGGCGAAGCGCCGACGCGGCGACGAGGGGACCGCAGGCGTGATCAGCCCGCCGGCCCCGTTCGTCCCGTTTCGATCGCCACTCCGGATGATGTCGCGTCGCGCTGCGTGCCGTCATCGTCACTGTCCCACGAGCACGAGGTGAGCGCGCCGGTTCTGTGACCACGCCGACTCGTCGTGGCCCGTGTTGAACGGGCGCTCCTCGCCGTAGCTGACCGTGCGGATGCGCGCGGCGTCGATCCCGAGGGCCACCAGAAACTGCTTCGCCGTATTGGCGCGGCGATCACCGAGCGCGAGGTTGTACTGCTCCGTCCCGCGTTCGTCGCAGTGGCCCTCGATGAGGAGGTTGTACTGCGGGTTGCGCTTGAGCCAGTTCGCCGACGACGTCAGCGCGGCCTGTGCTTCGGCGGTCAGTGTCGACTCGTCGAACCCGAAGAAAGCGTCCTGCAGGAACCCGCGCGCATGCGCGAGACGGGTCGCCTCGTCGAGGTCGCTCGGAAGCTGCTCCTCCGTGACGGCGGGTGCCGTGTCGGTTCGTACGAAGTCCTCCGGCGGCTTGACCGCGACCG
>DATLYG010000112.1:0-8403 GCA_035574985.1 Thermoanaerobaculia bacterium
GATCAGCAGGTACGAGCAGAGCCCGACCCCCTCCCACCCGACGAAGAGGACCGCGTAATTGGCCCCCATCACCAGGAGGAGCATCATGAACATGAAGAGATTGAGGTAGGTGAAGAAGCGCGTGTACCCCGTGTCGTGCGACATGTAGCCGGTCGCGTAGATGTGGATCAGGAAGCCGACCCAGGTGACGACCAGCATCATCACGCTCGAGAGCGGATCGATGCGAAACGCGAAGTCGACGCCGAAGTCGGCGAGGAACCCGCCGGCGACGGTCCCTATCCCCTGCGGGATCCAGGAGTAGTAGACGTGCTCGAACGCCTTCTCCGCCCCGTACTGGACATACGACCAGACGCTGGACGCAGCGAGGATCGCCGAGAGCCCCGTCGTTCCCAGCGCGATGGCATTCGTGACGGCGCGGTTCTTCGGCGTCTTCGGCCGGGCGAACGCGCGGAGGCCGTTGATCAGAGCGCCGAACGCCGGCAGGAGCGGAATCAGCAGAAGGACGGTCGTGTTCATCAGCCGTTCAGTTCCTTCACCTCGTCGAGGTTGACCGTCGTCTTCAGCCGGTACAACTGAATGATGATGGCCAGCCCGATGGCCGCCTCTCCCGCCGCGATGGTGATGACGAAGATGGTGAAGACCTGCCCCTCGAGCGAGGCCAGGCGGTGCGAGAAGGCGACGAGGTTGATGTTCACCGCGTTGAGCATCAGCTCGATGCACATCAGCACGGTGATGAAGTTCCGCCGGAGCACCACGCCTGCCAGTCCCACCGCGAAAAGGGTGGCGGACAGCATCAGATAGGCCTCGGTACTAGGCATGGACCGCCTCCTTGACTTCCTTTTCCCTCTCCACCTTCTCGAGGATGAATTCGGGAGCGGTTTCCTCCTCCGCGGCGCTCAGCTCGCGCTTGCCGATGACGATGGCGCCGATCATCGCCACCAGAAGGAAGAGCGAGGCGACCTCGAACGGCACGAGATAGTCGCGATAGAGCGACATCCCCACGGCCTCGGAGTTGCCGACGACGCGATGCCGCACGACGCGTTTGCGCGTCACGGTTCCGTCCGCGCCGGTCACGCGCATCGTACGGTACGCCGGCACGCTGCGCAGACGGTCCTTGTTCGGGTTCTCGTCGCGATACGGCCCCGGGCGGACCACCGTGGCGAGAACGAGGAAGATCCCGAGGCCGACGGCGATGCCTCCCATTGCGAACTTCGTCAGCATCGGCTCGTGCGGCAGATGCCGGACGTTGATGAGCATCACCACGAAGAGGAAGAGCACCATGATGCCGCCGGCATAGACGAGCACCTGCACCGCGGCGACGAACTCCGCCGACTGCATCACGAACAGAACCGCCACGCAGAGGAACGTCAGCAGCAGAAAGAGCGCGGAGTGTACCGGGTTGCGCATCGCCACCACGAGGATGGCCGCGGCGACGGCAACCGTCCCGATGACGAGGAAGACCAGCAGCGGCATGTTCGCAGTGATCGCGTCCATCGTTCTCACCCGCCGAGCAGGCGGCGCTCCCCTTCCTCGATCTTCGGCGATTCCTCTTCGGCCGGAAGGCCGGTGTAGCGCGGCCGGTCGTCCCAGTACTCGAGTTCCTGCATGTTGAAGTAGAGGTCGTTCCGGTCGTAGGTCGCCAGCTCGTAGGTCCTGGTGGTGAGCCAGATCGATTTCGGTTTCGTCGGACACGCCTCTTCGCAAAGCGCGCAGAACATGCAGCGCTTGACATCGATGTCGTAGCGGTCGAGGACCTTCAGCTTTTTCTGCTTGCCGTCGACTTCACGCGTCTCGTCGTGGACGTCGATGTAGATGATGTCGATCGGACAGGCCATCGCGCAGAGCTTGCAGGCGATGCAGCGGTCGTACGAGAAGCGGAACATGCCGCGGAAGCGGTCGGCCGGCTCCAGACGCTCCTCCGGATAGCGGATCGTCACCTTCGGCTTCCACAGCTCGCGAAGGGTGGTCTTCAGCCCCTCGAACAGATCGAGGAGGAGAAACCTGTCGGTCCATTTAGGCTTCGGATACTCGACCAGCATGGATCCCCTTTGCCGCCGCCGGTTTGCTCCGGCCGATCAGAAACAGCGTGAACACGATCGCCGCCAGACCGGCGACCGAGAGAATGACTTCTCCGACATAAAGCAGCCCGCCGCCTGCGCGGAGACGCGGCGCGGCGAGAACGACGGTCCCCGTCACGAAGATGTTCGCGAGGGCGAGCGGGATCATCCACTTCCAGCCGAGGTCCATGAGCTGGTCGAAGCGGAAGCGGGGAAACGTCGCCCGGAACCAGATGAAGAGAAAGAGGAACGCGGCGACCTTGACCAGAAAGATGCCGAGACCGACGAAGCCGCCCGCCAACCCCATGCTGCGGAGGAACGGCGTGGTGATGCCGTAGCCGCCGGCGGCGATCGTCCATCCGCCGAAGTAGAGGAGGACGATCAGACAGGAGTTGACGATCATCATCGAGTACTCCGACAACATGAAGAACGCCCACTTCATCCCCGAGTACTCGGTGTGGTAACCCGCCACCAGCTCCGACTCGGCCTCGGGGAGGTCGAACGGAATGCGGTTGCTCTCGGCGTTCATGGCCACGAAGAAAATGAAGGCGCCGATGAGCTGCGGGAAGACGTTCCAGACGTTCATCTCCTGGTACTTCACGATCTCGTCGAGGCGCAAAGTCCCGGTGAGCATGAGCACGCCGACGATGGAGAGGCCGAACGGCACCTCGTACGACACCATCTGCGCCGCCGAGCGGAGGCCGCCCATGAGCGAGAACTTGTTGTTGGAGGCCCACCCGCCAAGGATGATCCCGTACACGGCGGTCGAGGTGAGCGCGAGGATGAGGATCAGAGCGATGTTCACCCGTGTCGGCACGAACATCGGCGGCGGCCCGTAGGGAATGAGCGCCAGGACGAGAAAGGCCGGGATGAGCGGAAGCATCGGCGCGAGGAAGTAGCTGACCTTCTCCGCGTTCGAAGGAACGATGTCCTCCTTGAGCATGAACTTGATCGGGTCGGCGATGATCTGCAGGATCCCCTTCGGCCCGACGCGGTTCGGCCCGAGGCGCGCCTGAAAGAACCCGAGCATCCGCCGCTCGATCCAGTTCATGGCCGCCACCAGCGCCTGCACGGCGAAGAAGGCGATGAGGAACTTCACCAGCGGCCAGAAGAGGTACTTCATCCAGGGGCTGGCGGCCGCCGCAACGAACAGTGCCGGGTTCATGCTCTTTCCTCCGCGGCCGTGAAGTCGAGGATCGAGAATCGGGAGTCGAGGAAACGCTCCATCGTCCACCTCCTCGATCCACCATCCGCAATCGTCGATCCTCGTCGGGTCACCGGTCCACCTCGCCTAACACGATGTCGATCGTACCGATCAGGGCGACGAGGTCGGACAGGAGATGGCCTTTCGCCAGGGCGGGCAGCGCCTGCAGGTTCACGAACGACGGCGGCCTGACGTGGCATCGGTAGGCGTTCTGCGACTTCCCGTCGGAGACGATGTAGTACCCCAGCTCCCCCTTCGGCGATTCGATCGAGTGATAGACCTCCCCCTCGGGAGGGCGGATCACCCGCGAGATTTTCGCCTTGATGTCTCCCTCCGGCGTCCTGCGGATCATCGGGATGCACTGCTGGATGATCCGCCGCGACTGCCGCATTTCCTCCATCCGCACCAGGTAGCGGTCGTACGTGTCGCCGTTTTTTCCGACCGGAATGTCGAACTCCAGCTCGTCGTAGCACTCGTACGGCATCACCTTCCGGAGGTCCCACTCCACGCCCGAGCCGCGAAGCGGAGGGCCGGTGATCCCCCAGTCGATCGCCTCCTCCGGCGAAATCACGCCGATCCCGACGGTGCGCCGCTTCCAGATGCGATTGTTCGTCAGAAGGTTCTCGTATTCGTCGATGGCGGTGTCGAACGTTCCGATGAACTTCTCCAGGTCGTCGAGCCAGCCCGGCGGGAGGTCGTCCGGCATGCCGCCGATGCGCATGCAGTTGAGCGTCAGGCGCGCGCCGCAGTAGGCCTCGAACAAGTCGAGAATCACCTCGCGCTCGCGGAACGTGTAGAAGAACGGCGTCATCGCGCCGATGTCGATGGCATGCGTCGCCAGCCACAGCAGGTGCGACGAAATCCGCTGCAGTTCCGACAGGATCACGCGCATGAGCTGCGCCCGCTTCGGAATCTGCCTGGTCACCCCCATCAGCTTCTCGACCGTCTCCACGAAACCGAGGTTGTTCGTGGCCGAGGCCACGTAATCCATCCGGTCGGTGTGCGGGATGCACTGCGGATAGGCCATGTTCTCGAAGAGCTTCTCCGTGCCGCGGTGCAGGTAGCCGATCACCGGCCTGGCTTCGATGATCCGCTCCCCGTCGACCTTCAGCACCACCCGCAGCACCCCGTGCGTCGACGGGTGCTGCGGCCCGAAGTTCACTTCCATTTCGTGGACGTCAAACATCCGCCGGCTCCAGCCCGCCTCGACGCGGGACGCGGGACACGGGACGCGGGGCGCCCTTCGACGCTCGACGCGTCGCCATCTCGCGCCGGCCTCGCGGCGCGCGCATCGTTCCTCGCGGCAGCCTCACAGCTTCCCCGCTTCCGTCATCAGTTTCTTCAGCATCGACTCCGTCTCGGCTTCTCCCGGGACGCAAAGCGAGATGTCCTTTGTTTCACCCGACGCAAGGGCCGCGGCGTAGCCCTCGCAGTCCCATCCGCAGGCCGTGCAGTCGGTCTGCGCCATGGCGGCGAACAGCTTGTCCTTGAGCGAGCCGCTCTTCGCCAGATTCATCCGCTGCGCGAGCGGCATCTCCGGGTTGTGCCACGGCGCCTCCTCGGTCGGCTTCGCCGTCTCGGCGACCACACCGGCCAGCTCCGGCGCGGGCGGCTGCTGGGTCTTCTCCCCCGAGCGCGGCATCGGCCACCGCCCGTACTCCTTCCACTCGCCCTGATAGAGATTGACGTCCTTGTGGTCCTTCCCCGTCGATCCCGGCCTCGGTCCTCCACCCTCGGGAAACACTTCCGGGTAGATGCGGGCGCCGGTGTCGATGCCGCGGACCGGGAAGTCCTTGCGAAGCGGATGACCGTTGAATCCTTCCCACATGAGGATGCGCTCGAGATTCGGGTGTCCCTCGAACGGGATCCCCATCATGTCCCACGTCTCGCGCTCGAACCAGTCCGCCGTCTTCCAGACAGAGGTGACGGACGGCACCGACTCTCCCTCGCCCGCCCAGACGCGAAGCCGGATGCGCGTGTTCCGGGCGTGCGAATAGAGCATGTAGGCGACGCTGAAGCGCGGCCCGGTGTGGCCGGGATATTTCGAGAAGTCGACCGCGGTCAGGTCGACGAGGTAGTGGTAACCCTCGTCCTTGAAGGTCCGCGCCACTTCGAGCATCCGCGCCCGTTCGACGAAGAGCGTGATCTCTCCCGCGAACTCTTTCGCGTCGATGATCGCGCTTCCGGCGCGGCTGACCGCGCCGGCAACGGCGGGATCGCGCCGGATCTCGTCCGCCGTCCGCGCTTGCGGAGCGGCGGCAGGCGAAGGGGGTGGCGTGGTGGTCGTTTCGGTCATAGGAAGGTCCGAGACCTGACTGCCGGCCGGTGCGGGCCGGTACTCAGCACCCGGCCGCCCCTAACTCTCGAACTCCTTTCCCGCTTCGGTCATGAGCTTCCTGAGCATGTCGAGCGTCTCCTCCTCGCCCGGTGTGCAGAGGGTGATGTCCCGGGTCTCGCCGGTCGCGAGCGCGTGAGCGTACCCTTCGCAGTCCCAGCCACACGCTCCGCAGTCGGTCTGCGCCATCGCGGCGAAAAGCTTCGTTTCGAACCCGCCGCCCATCTCCTCGGCGAGCTTCATCCGCTCGGCAAGCGTGAGATTTTCGTCGTGAAAAGGAACCTTCGGCGACGCCCCCGTGACCTCCGGGGTCGCGGTGGTCGCGGTCGCAGCGGGGGCCGGCTCCGGCGCGGCCGGAGCTTCCGGCGCAGGCGCAGCCTCCGCTGCCGGAGCGGGAGCGGGAGCTGCAGCGGCGGTCTTCGGCTTCTCCGCTGCGGGAGCCCGCCTGACGCCGCTGGGGGGAGCCGGCCGCAACTGCGCCGCCTGCTCGGCGCGAAGCGCCGGCCCTTCGTGAGCGGGACGGAGCGAATCGCGGACCGCGGCGCGCGCGAAGTCGTATGCCTCGCCCCCCTTCCGGAGGACGTGCATCTTCTCGATCTTCTTCTGCAACTCCATCAGGCCCCACAGCAGCGCCTCGGGACGGGGAGGACACCCGGGAACGTAGACGTCGACGGGGATCAGCCGGTCGACGCCCTGCGTGACCGCGTAGGTGTCGTACGGGCCGCCGCAGGTCGCGCACGACCCCATCGCGATCACCCACTTCGGCTCCGGCATCTGATCGTAGAGGCGGCGGACGATCGGGGCCATCTTCTCGACCACCGTGCCGGCGACGATCATCAGGTCGGACTGCCGCGGCGTGGCGCGGAAGACCTCCGCGCCGAATCGCGCCATGTCGTGGCGCGGGTCGAGCACCGCCATCATCTCGATCGCGCAGCAGGCGAGGCCGAACTGCATCGGCCAGAGAGACGACTTCCGGGCCCAGTTGAAAAGTTTGTCGACGTTGGTGGTGAGAACGTTCGGCTCGAAGCGATTCTCGATCAGACCCATGTGAGGACCTTCCTCTTCCAGGCGTAGAAGTATCCGATCAGGAGAATCGCGAGGAACACGGCCATCTCGACAGCTCCGAACCACCCGAGCTGTTTGAACCGGATCGCCCATGGAAAGAGGAAGATCGTCTCGACATCGAACACGATGAAGAGAACCGCGATGAGAAAGTACCTGACCGAAAAGCGGTGATCGAAGGCGAACGACGTGGGCGCCACGCCGCACTCGTACGGTTCCAGCTTCACTTTGTTGGGGCGGGACGCGCGGATGAGCGGCGTGAGGATGAACAACGTGAACACCGGTACCGACAGTACGACGAGTGCGGCAACCAGGAGCACGGAATAGTTCGCCATGCGTGAGCCGCGGTAATTGTAAGCTGGCCCATCGAAGAGTCAAGGAACGAACATCACGATCGTCGCGTGTCGCAGGCACTTGCGACAATCAGAAAAGTTCGTTCTGAAAACTCCACCCCTTGTCGGGAAGTCCGCGGCTCTGCACGAGAACCCGGATGTCATGTCCGATCCCGTCGGGCAGCACCAGCCGGCGCGCCTCCTCGCGGCGATCGATCCACCCGACGGCCTCGTCAAGCGAACGCGACGGGACTTCGTCGGCCGGCCGGAAGTCCTCGTGTGACGTGATGCCGAGGAGCAGGAGAAACTTCGCCTGCCGCTCGAAGAAGAGCGTGCGGAGCCCGCGCCCCTCTCCCGCACGAACGAGATCGGTGAAGTTGATGTGCGCGGTCAGGTCCTGCTCACCCGGACGGGCGAGCAGATCGCGCGATACGCGATGCCGCGAATAGGCGGCCGCCGTCCCGTACCGCCGCGCGCGCGGGTGAAAGAGGTCCTTCTGCGGGTAACCGTAGTCGAACGTCACCACGAGACTCGTCGCGGCAAACGCGGCGATCTCGCCGTACAGCGCCTCCCATTCGAGCGAGACGTCGGCGAACTGCCCCTCGTGCAGTTCGATCCCCCGGCTCTCGAAATACTCCCGGTATGCCGGGGGCGCTTCGCGCTCGCTCCAGTCGAGGGTTCCATCGCGCAGCGTGACGTACAACTCGTGCAGGCCCCCCCCGCGCCGGACGAGCCGCGCGAACGGAAGCGCGTCGAACAGCTCGTTGCTCAGAATCAGGTGCACCCCCTCCCGCGGGACTTCGTCGAGCGTTCGGACGAACACGGCGCGACCACGCGGGTCCCTCCGGACGCGCTCCAGCGATCGATCGACTCCAACAAAGCGCGCGTTCGGCAGGTCGATCGACGCAAGAGCCTGGATGAGCGACCCGTCGCCGCAGCCGATGTCCACAATCGTGCACATCCCGTCGCCCGCACGGCTCGACCATTCGCGGACGAGCCTGCCAATTGCGTAGGCGAACGCCGGCGACAAAACCGGGCCGGTGACGAAATCCCCCTCTTTCCCCACCCGGCTCTGCGGCTGCGCGTAGTAGCCGCACCGAGGGTCGTACAGGGCCAGATCCATGAAGTCCCTGAACGATAAGTCTCTTGTTTTTAATATATTAATGATTGCATCCGCCGCGGAACCGTTCATCGCCACGGCCTGATGGTACACCCTGCCCGAAGCCGCAGCGCACTGCGCCGGCCCCGCCCGATTCCATACTTATTGTCAGCATGGCACCGCGGTTGCGATGAAGGAGCGGCAGTTGACAGGGAGGAGTGAGCAGGAACGACCTCGCTCACGGCTCCAGGAGGAAGGACATGAGACAGTTCATCGCAGCACTGCTGATCGCGGTACTCGCCGTCCCCGCCACG
>DATLYG010000113.1:0-2294 GCA_035574985.1 Thermoanaerobaculia bacterium
CGCCCCGGCCGGCCGCCGTTCCCGCCGCCGCGCCCGGCCAGAACGTCGTTCCGCTGCGCGGCGCCGCCTCGAAGATCGCCGCGAACATGGAGAGTTCCCTCGCCATCCCGACGGCGACCTCCATCCGCAACATCCCCGTCAAGGTCCTCGAGGAAAACCGGCGCGTGATCAACAACCACCTCACGCTCATCGGGCACCCGAAGGCGTCGTTCACGCACATCATCGCCTGGGCGGTGGTGAAGGCGGTCCGGGAGCATCCGCGGATGAACTCCGCCTTCGCGATGCAGGACGGCCAGCCGGTCCGCATCGACCGCGAGGACGTCAACCTCGGCATCGCCATCGACGTCGAGCGGAAGGACGGCTCGCGCTCGCTGCTCGTGCCGAACATCAAGCGCGCGCAGGCGATGGACTTCGCCCAGTTCCTGAAGAGCTACAACGACATCGTCCGGAAGGCGCGGGCCAACACGCTCGAGATCTCCGATTTCGAAGGAACGACGATCTCGCTGACCAACCCCGGCACGATCGGAACGGTCGCCTCCGTGCCGCGGCTGATGCAGTCGCAGGGAACGATCATCGCCACCGGCGCGATCGACTACTCCCCCGAGTACTCCGCTTCCGATCCCTCCGTTCTGGCCGACCTCGGGATCTCGAAGGTGATGACGATGACGTCGACCTACGACCATCGCATCATCCAGGGGGCGGAATCGGGAGCCTTTCTGGCGCGCGTGCACGATCTGCTCACCGGCGCCGACGGCTTCTACGACGACATCTACCGCGACCTCCGCATCCCCTACGAGCCGGTGCGATGGGCCCGGGACCGCCACCGCCTCGGCGCGTCGACCGACGAGATGGTCGCCCGCGAGGCGGCCGTGCTGCAGATGATCAACGCCTACCGCGTGCGGGGACATCTGCTGGCCGATCTCGACCCGCTCGAGTACAAGGTCGCCAGGCACCCGGAACTCGACCCGTCGTTCTACGGCCTCACGCTCTGGGACCTCGACCGCGAGTTCGTCTGCGGAGGGCTCTGCGGGAAGCTGACCGCGAAGCTGCGCGACATCCTCGACACGCTCCGCGAGACCTACTGCGGCAAGATCGGCCCCGAATACATGTTCATCCAGGAGACGGTGCAGAAGCGCTGGCTCCAGGACCGGATGGAGCCGGCGCGCAACAAACAGCCGCTCGATCCGGCGACGAAGCGCCGCATCCTGATGAAGCTCAACGACGCCGAGGCGTTCGAGCGCTTCCTCCACACCAAGTACGTCGGCCACAAACGCTTCTCGCTCGAGGGGGCCGAGTCGCTCATCCCGATGCTCGACTTCCTTTTCAGCGAGGCGACGAAGGACGACGTGCAGGAAGCGGTGATCGGCATGGCCCACCGCGGGCGACTGAACGTCCTCGCCAACGTGCTGGGCAAGTCGTACGAAAAGATCTTCGGCGAGTTCGAAGGGGACGTCGACCCGAACACGATCCAGGGCTCGGGTGACGTGAAGTACCACCTCGGCGCCGAGGGGGTCCACGAGGCCCCCGGCGGCGGGACGATGAAGCTGACGCTCGCCTCCAACCCGAGCCACCTCGAAGCGGTCGATCCGATCGTCGAAGGAATGGCGCGGGCGAAGCAGAAGCTGCTGGGCGACAAGCAGCGCGCCTGGGTGCTGCCGGTGCTGATCCATGGCGACGCGGCGTTTGCCGGACAGGGGATCGTCGCCGAGACGCTGAACCTCTCGCAGCTCAAGGGGTACAAGACCGGCGGCACGATCCACATCGTCATCAACAACCAGATCGGATTCACCACCGGTCCGGAGTCCGCCCGTTCCTCGGTCTACGCCACCGACGTCGCCAAGATGGTGCAGGCGCCGATCTTCCGCGTCAACGGCGACGATCCCGAGGCCTGCATCCGCGCGATCAAGCTCGCCTACGACTTCCGCCAGCAGTTTCACAAGGACGTGGTGATCGACATGCTCTGCTACCGCCGCCACGGCCACAACGAGGGCGACGAGCCGTCGCTCACGCAGCCGAAGATGTACAAGCTGATCCGGGAGCATCGCTCGGTGCGGAAGATCTACACGGAAACGCTCCTGCGCCGCGGCGACATCGACCCGCAGGAGGCGGAGCGGTGGCTCGACCAGTTCCAGGCGAGGCTGCAGGAGGCCTTCGACCGGACGAAGGAACAGCGCCCTCCCGCCCCGCAGCGCGATCCGCTCTACAGCGACGAGGACGTCACCGGCTTCCAGCACCATCCGTCGCCCGGCACCGGCATCTCGCGCGAGGCGTTCGAGGCGGTCAGCCGCGCGCTG
>DATLYG010000114.1:0-2323 GCA_035574985.1 Thermoanaerobaculia bacterium
AAGAAGATCCCGATGGCGATCCCGCGCAGATGGGGACCGGCGAGATCGTGCACGTCGGCCGTCGCCGGACCGACCCACGCGATCGCCAGCGCGTAGAGGACGACGTTGACGGCGACGAGCGCCACGAGGTCGTCGACGAACAGAAGCGCGATCCAGAGCGGGACCGAGACCGCGGCGGCGACCGCCGTGAAGGCCATCCGCTCGGCGGAGAACTTCCGGCGGAACCAGTCGGAGAGCCAGCCGCCGAGGACCATCGCCGGGATGCCGACGACGATCGAGACGATCCCCGCCCAGGTGCCGATGGTGAGCAGCGAGAGGCCGTGGACGCGCACGAAGAAGGTCGGCACCCAGATGCCGAGGTTGTTCGAGGCGAGGCCGAAGAGGGCGTAGCCGATGAAGAGATGGCGGAGCGGCGCGGAGCGGAGGATGTCGCGCCAGTCGGTGCTGCTCTTCATCGCCGCGCCGCTCTCGGTCCGGCCGCGCGGCGGCTCGCGCAGCAGGTAGACGAAGAGGGCCAGAACGAGTCCGGGAAATCCGAGGAGGTAGAAGGCCCATCGCCAGCCGAAGGTCTGACCCAGCCAGCCGCCGAGGAAAAACGCCATCCCGCCGCCGAAGGCGATCGCGGAGGCGTAGATCGACTGCACCGTCCCTCGCATCCGGACCGGGAAGTAGTCGCTCAGGAGCGAGAGCGCGGCCGGGCCGAGGGTCGCCTCCCCCACCCCGACCATGACGCGGCAGAGGAAGAGCGTCCAGAAGCTGCCGGCGAATCCGGTCAGGCCGGAAAAGAGACTCCACGTGGCCAGCCCGGCGGCGATGAGGTTCTTCCGGTCGGTGCGGTCGGCCAGCCGGCCGAACGGAATGCCGAGAAGCGTGTAGAAAATGACGAACGAGGTCGTGCCGAGCAGCGCGAGCTGCAGATCGCTGAACGCCATCTCCTTCTTGATCGGCGTGAAGAGGATGTAGATCAGCGTCCGGTCGAGGAAATTGAGAACGTAGACCGCGGTGAGGATGGCGAGCGCGTACCACGAATGGGCGGGAACGGATTCGGCCGGCCTGGTTGCCGGAGCGGCGATTGCCGTGGATGTCGTGTCCATCGCGGAGCGTCGCGTTTTTCGGAGCGTGAGAGTAGCAGAGGAGACCGCCATTCCGGGCCCGCCCCTTGCTACGACTCATTCCGGCAGGCGCAGGCGAGGAGGCTCCCGTGCGATACACGATCGAAAGCCGGCTGCTCCCCCGAAACGGTGCAAGACACACCCCGGAAGTGCACATCGCGACGATCGACGCGGAGAGCGTCGAGCAGGCCATCGGACGCTTCGCCTGGAACCAGAGGGCGATCGTGGAGGAGTCGCTGCGGCCGACGGCGCGGGGCGAGTCGATCGTCATGCTGCGCACCGCGTCGGGGACCCACCTGGTCCGGGCGTACGAAGAGGGAGCGTTCACCGAACTTTAACGGACGTTAAAGCGGGCTTGTCCTACCATGCAACCCGCATGTCGGTCACCGCTCCGCATCTCGCGCGCCGGCGCCGGCGCTCGGCCGCGCTCGTCCGCGAGGAGATCCTTCGCGCCGCGGCGGCGACCTTCGCCCGCAGGGGCTTCCACGGCACGACGATGCAGGACATCGCCGCCGCCGCCGGCTACACCCCGCCGACGCTCTACAGCTACTTCCGCAACAAGGCGGCGATCTTCGACGCCATCCTGCAGCTCACCGCCGAGACCTCCTGCGCCTCGCTCGAGGAGCCTCTTCCCGGCGACCTGACGTTCCGGCAGCGAGTGGAGCTGTTCCTCCGCCGCCATCTCGCCGCGGTGGAGGCGAACCGCGACGCGTTCGCTCTCTTCTTCGCCGGCCGCACCGCGGAACTGGCACAGGCCCGCCGGGCGCGAAACGGCCGCTTCGGCTACGACGACTACATCGAGCGGCTCTCCGAATGGATCCGCCGCTCGGCCCGCCGCGGCGATCTGCGCCACGATCCGCGCGACCTCGCTCACGCGCTCGTCGGGCTCCTCTACGCGTTCGTGCGGCGCTCGCTGCAGCCGGGATTCCGCGGCAGTCTCTCCGACCAGGCCCCCCTCCTCGCCGAGATCTTCCTCGGCGGCGCGCTCCGTCCCCCCGACGTCCTGCGGCCGCCGACGACACACGACTGATGACGATGAGACGTCTGCTGACCATCACCATCCTGACGGCGATGACCGCCCCACCGCTCGCGGCGGAGGGGTTGACGCTCGAGAAGGCCATCGAACTGGCGCTGACGCGCAACGAACGCGTGGCCGCCGCCGACGCCCGCGTCGAAGCGGCCGACGCCGCCGTCGCCCGCGCGCGCGCCTT
>DATLYG010000115.1:0-18935 GCA_035574985.1 Thermoanaerobaculia bacterium
GTTCCCGCCGTTCGCCGACTGGATCGCGGCACTTCCCCTTCACGACATCGCGCTGAACAAGCGACTGATCTTCCTCGCCGGCTTCGGGATCGCGGTGCTGGCCGCTGCCGGGTGTGAGGCCGTCATCCGCGAAGGGAAGCAGCGGGCGATGGCGGCCGTGTCGGGCATCACGGCGGCCGCTCTCGCTCTTGCGCTCGGGTCGCAGTGGGAAGCGTTGTCGGCGCTCGAGCTTTCGCCCGGCTTCCTCCGGACGCGCGCGATCGCCCTTCTCGTGCCGCCGCTGCTCGCCGCCGCGATTCTCGTCCTGCGGCGCCCGCCCGCCGCGGCCTGTGCGGCCATCGCCCTCCTTCTGCTGGCGCAGCGCACCCGGGAGATGGGTGATTTCTATCCGACGCTCGATGCGAAGATCTTCTACCCGCCGATTCCGCTCTTCGAGTCGCTTCCGAAGACGAACGAGCCGTACCGCATCACCGGAGTCGGCGACATCTTCCATCCCAACACCTCGAAGATGTACCAGGTGGAGGACGTGCGCGGCTACCAGGCCATGACGTTCCGACCCTACGTCGAAACGTACCACCTCTGGTCGGCCGTGCAGCCCGTCTGGTCGAACCGCGTGGACGACCTGAGTGCACCCTTCCTGTCGTTTCTGAACGTCCGCTATGCCATCGCGAACAGCGAATCCACGGCGCCCGACGGGTGGGTGAAAGTGGCCGGGCAGCCGGGATCGCAGCTTTTCGAGAACCGTCGCGCCATTCCGCGTGCCTTCGTGCCGCGCCGGGTGAGGCATCCTTACACCGCCGCGCAGGCCCTCGGGGAGATGATCGGTGAGAAGGACTTCGCCGAGCGCGCCTGGATCTACCTTCCGGAAGGGGAGGGAGAGGACCGGCCGAACGGACCGGGGCGCGTCACGGTCGAACGGAGGGGACTCGGAGGTCTCTTCCTTCGCGCCTCGATGGACCAGGCGGGGTGGGTGGTGATCTCCGAGGCGGGATGGAGGGGGTGGCGCGCCTATCTCGATGGCCGTCCCGCCGAGCTGCGAACGGCCAACCACGCATTTCTCTCCGTGCTGGTGCCGCGCGGAGAGCACACGCTCCGGCTGCTTTATCTCCCGCGCTCGTTCGTCATCGGGAGAGCGATCACGATCGCGTCGATCGCCCTTCTCGCCGGGTTCACGCTGTGGAATCGCGCAGCCAGCCGGCGTAGGGCCCTTCGATCCGGTCGATGGTGACGACGACGAACTCCGGCACTTCGTACGGATGCTGCGCGAAGAGCGCATCGCGCAGCTCCGGCACCCGCTCCTCGGTCGTCTTCATGATCAGAAGCTGCTCGCCCTCCTCGTGGACCCTTCCCTCCCACCGGTAGATCGAGGTGATGGGCCCGACGATGTTCACGCACGCGACGAGACGACGCTCGACGAGATCGGTGGCCAGGGCACGGGCGTTGAAGCCGGTCCCGAGGGTGGTGAGAACGATGACGGATCGGTTCATACGAAATGCGTATTCTCACGCATTGTTGGAAACTCGTTGCTGAATGGGTCGTGCCGCCTTGCGAAAACTTCTCTTCCTTCTCGTGGCCGCGGTCGCGGGTTTCGCCGTCCTGGAGTGGCTCACGTTTCCCGACGTGGCCGCTCTCGCGGAGGGGCGGCCGAAGACGACCGCCTTCATGGAACAGCGGAAGCGACAGCTGCGGGCCGAGGGCAAGGACGACCGGATCGACTACCGGTGGGTGCCGTACGAGCGGATCTCGCCCTATCTGCGCCGGGCGGTACTCGTCGCCGAGGACGACGCGTTCTACCGGCACGAAGGGGTCGACCTCGAGGCGATGAAGGGGGCGCTGCGCCGCGACTGGGAACGAAAAAAGCTCACGCACGGCGGCTCGACGATCACGCAGCAGCTCGCCAAGAACCTCTACCTCTCGCCCTCGCGCAATCCGTACCGCAAGATCAAGGAGTACTTCATCGCGCGCGCCCTCGAGCGCGAGCTTTCGAAGAAGCGGATCCTCGAGATCTATCTCAACGTCGTCGAATTCGGAGAGCGGGTCTACGGCGCGGAAGCTGCGGCGCGCCACTACTTCGGCAAGCCGGCCTCGGCTCTGACGCCGCGCGAAGCGGCCCTTCTCGCCGGCTGCCTCCCGAATCCGCGACGGTTGAACCCCGCGGCGCCGAACAGGCGTCTGCGATCGCGCCAGCAGATGATTCTCTCCCGCATGCGACGATGGGGTCATCTCGCCGAGCGCGAGGTGCTGACGGTCCGGAAGCCGGAAGCGAAACCGGAGGAGCCGCCGGAGGTCGACACGGCCCTCGAACAGGCGCCGCCTGAAACCGGGACGGCGCCCGGGACGACCGGCACGACGGAGACCACAGGAACCACGGAGACCGCGCCGCCGCCGGCGCAAACGGAAACGATTCCGCCACCGGCCTCCGGGTCGCGTTAGACTGAAGTCATGGAATCGCACGTGAAGGTGGTCGGCGTTCTCTACGTCATCCTCGGTGTGTTAGGCGTGATTGCGGGGCTCGCGCTCTTCGGTCTCATCGCCGGAGCGGGGGCGATCTCGGGCGACCGTGACGCGTTCTTCATCACCGGCACGATCGGGACGATCATCGGCGCGTTCATCGTCATCATGTCGCTTCCGAGCATTCTCGGCGGGATCGGTGTGCTCAGGCGGCGCAACTGGGGACGCGTGCTGACGATCGTTCTCTCGTTCATCAACCTCCTCGGCTTTCCGATCGGCACGGCGATCGGCGCCTATTCGCTCTGGGTCCTTCTGAACGACCAGTCGCGACCTCTCTTTCGTTAGGCGGCAAAAACTTCGCGGATCCTTGCATCCCACGGAAAGAAGTGGTCCACGGCAGTTTCCGCGATCAGTGGGTCGAACGCGATGACCTCGAGGCGGGGGGAATGGATGAGCGCGGCGGTCGCGTTGCCACCATCGACCCCGTCTTCTCGACTCCCCTGAACGAGTTGCGGCGAGTCAAATCACTCGCCGGAAAGGGGAGTCGCCTGTGAGACATCCTGCGGAAACAGCTTGCGGTCTGATGTGGTGCGGCTTTTGCCCTCAGTGCTGAGCCGTATGCACGTTCTGCCGTCACGCGACGATCCCTGGCGGGTCATTTGCGACTGCCAGCGTCACGCTCTCCTCGATCGCTCCTTTCTCCGGCGGGCGACGCGGGGCTTCGCCGCCTTCGTGTCGGGCGCGAAGCGCAACGGCCTGGCCATCGTGATCGGACTCCCGATCGCATTCGGCGCGATCGGAATCCCGACCGAAGCGATGGACATCTCCGCGCTCCGCGAACTCGATCGCGGACTGACCGCGGTGCGCGAAGCGTTTCCGCGAGCGGCCCGGCGGCCCGATCCTGCGCCCCCCGTCCGGACGCTTCCGGTCTTCACGACCGGGCGGACGCGCGAGGAGCTGCTCGATCCGCAGCCGCGCCGCACGCTGACGTTCGAAGCGCTCCGCGAGGAGTTCTTCCGCACGGAAATCCCCTACGGCGCGATCATTTATCGCGAGGCGCGCCGCAACCGCCTTTCGCCCGAGCTGGTCGCCGCGGTGGTCGCCGCCGAGTCGGACTTCCGGCCGCGCCTGATCTCGAACAAGAACGCACAGGGCCTGATGCAGATCGTTCCCGGCACGGCCCGGCTCCTCGGGCTGGACGACGTCTTCGATCCCGAAGAGAACATCGCCGCCGGCGCGCGCTACCTCCGGTACCTCTTCGACCGCTTTCCGGATCAGCGCATCGCACTGGCGGCCTACAACGCGGGCGAGGGAAACGTCGAGAAGTTCGGCGGAGTGCCGCCCTTCCCCGAGACGCGCACCTATCTGAATCGCGTCACCGCCCGAACGAGCCACTACCGGTTGCGCCTCCGGCGCAATTACGCGGCATCGCTGCGGATGACCGGCTCGTTGAGCGAATGAACTCTGCCGTAGAATCGGCGCGATGGTGCGCGACGAGCGCCGCGAGTTTCAACGTCTGCGGCTCGATCCATCGCTACCGGCGCGTCTCGGCGAGGTCTCCGCGGAGCTGATCGAGATCGGAGTGCTCGGCGCGCGCGTCGTCCACGACACACCCCTTTCCAGCGTACCGGTCGAGATCCGTTTCTCCCGTCGCGCGAACGACATCGTGCTCCGCTGTCAGGTGGTGCGCACGGTGCCCCACGGGCCGCGGTGGACTTCGGCTCTCCGCTTTCTGGCGGCGATCGGAGACTCCGGCGACTTCCTTCGCGAGATGCTGAGCGAACTCGTCACGCGCGAGCTGGAGAGGAACCGGAGTGCGGGTCCTCTCGCGATCGGTCCGGCCATCGACCCCGACCGCACGATCCGCGGAAAAGAGGCCTCGTTTCTCAGCTACCGGCTGGAGGACGGCAGGTGGCAGCGCCGGCGCGTCTTTCTTCCCGAGCAGCCGGCCTCGGGATTCACCGTGGCGCGCGGCGAAGACAGCGAAGAAATGCAGCGCCTCTGCAGCGTCTACGAAGCGTCGGACGACGAGGGAAGGCGCCTGATCCGGATGTTCGCGGAGCTGAGCATCAGCGAGGCGATGGGGATTCCGCCGAACGAGGCGCCTCGCTGACGCGTTCCGCAGCGGTGCGCCCGGCGGGAAGCGTGAAGCGGAACCGCGCTCCCTTTCCCGGCTCGCTCTCGACCCAGATCCGCCCGCCGTGCGACTCGACGATTCCCTTCGCGATCGGCAGCCCCAGACCCGCGCCCATCCGCTCGGTGCGCTTCGCCTGCCAGTACGGCGTGAAGACTTTGTCGAGGTTCTCCGGCGGAATGCCCGGGCCGGTGTCGGAGACGGTGAAGACGATTTCCCCGTTGCGCGCATCGGCACGGAACGCGACCACGCCGCCGGCCGGCGTGAACTTGAGCGAGTTGCCGATCAGGTTCGACAGTACCTGCTGCACGCGGTGGTGATCGGCGTGGACGGCGGAGACGCCGCGGCCGATCTCGTACTGCAGCGTCACCGAGCCGGCGGCCGCCTGGGCGCGGAAGATCTCGTACGTCTCGACGAAGAGCGTCTCGACGTCGACGCGGGAGGCCTCGATCGGGAGGCGCTTTCCCCCTTCGAGGCGGGTGACGTCGAGCAGATCGCTGATCAGCCGATCCATCCGCCGCGCCGACAGCTCGATGGTCTCGATCTGCTCGCGGTCCTCGTCGGAGAGATGCCCGGAGGTCTTCAGCAGAGAGCTGCCGAGGGTCACCGCGTTCAGCGGATTGCGGAGATCGTGCGAGACGATGGCCAGCACTTCCTCGCGCGCGTGCACCGCCTGCTGCGATTCGAGATAGAGGAGGGCGTTGTCGACCGCCAGCGAGCCGTGCCGCGCGAGATCGGTGAAGAGGTTCGCGTCCTCCGGTCCGAATGATCGTCCTTCGGGCGCGACGGCTCCGATGATGCCGACGATCTGTCCGCGGCTGACGAGAGGCACGAGCATCACCGTCTCGGGCGTCCCCGGCTCGATGCCGGCCCAGGCGGCGAGTTCCGGCGTGGCGTCGGCGAGGCGGACCTCGCGATCGCGGAGCGTCCGGTCGACTTCCGCCGGCAGCGTCGCGACCGGCTCGCCGTTTTGCCGTTCCAGTTCCGCGGCCCGATCGGGATCACGGTGCGCGACCGCGGAGCGGCGCAGACCGTCGCCGTCGACGACGTCGATCACGCACGACTCGGCGAGATTCGGCACGATGATCCGGGCGAGCGTGCCGACGGTCTGCTGAAATTCGAGCGTCGCCGTCAGCTCCTGGCCCGCCGCGGCGAGGAAGGCGACCCGCCGTTCCTCCCGTTCGGCAGCCCGGCGCGCGAGTTTCGCGTCGGACGCCTCGCGCTCCGCTTCCCGTCTGCGCCGCATCGCCTCGCGCGCGAGAAGGCGCATCTGCCGCCCCAGCCCCGCCACCAGCAGCGCCGAGGTGAGCGCGAGCAGCGTCAGGACGATGGTCAGCGACAGATTGAGCCGCTCCGCGTCGCGAATGCTCGAGAGGCGTTCCTCGATGGCATCCTGGATGGCGATCTCCAGCCCGGCCACCGATGCGAGAGCCTTCTCGTACGCCGGGTGCTGTTCGAAGAGGCGGGTGAGGAAGACCTCCGTCGGGAGCTGGCGGGCGACGAGTTCGTGGTGATGCGCGAGCGTGTGCCATCGCTCCGTCTCGGCGAAGACCGACGAGAGTTCCTTCGCAATCTCGCCTCCCAGCTTCGGCGCGAGGCGCTCGAGAGCGATCCGGTTCCGCTTCTGGCTTCGGACCAGCTCCAGGTAGCCGGTCCGGTAGTGCGCCTGTCCGGTGACCTGATAGGCGATGATCCGGTCGAGTTCCGAGGCGAGATCGACCTGGATGCGGTTCGCCGCCCGCCGCGCCGGTTCGGCCACCCGCGTGATCTCTTCGCGCATCCGCGCCGTGTGGCTCGAGACGACGATCGGGAGGATGACCAGCGAGAGGAGCGACGCGATGATGAAC
This sequence comes from Thermoanaerobaculia bacterium, assembly GCA_035574985.1. GTDB lineage: Bacteria > Acidobacteriota > Thermoanaerobaculia > Gp7-AA8 > Gp7-AA8 > DATLYG01. The sequence goes on from DATLYG010000115.1 coordinate 6,433, forward strand.
GCGACCGGGAGGATCGTCGTCCACGTGCTCTCGGGGCTGATCCGGAGAAGGCTCCTTCTGTCGCGGTGCAGTCTCACTCGATCGCCGTCCTCTCCGTCGGGACCACCGGGAGGGAGTGAGCAAAGCGCTTGCCTTCGCTACAATCCGCCCGGTGCCCGCCGAGCCGGACTTCGTGACCGTTGCCGTTCGCGTGATGTCGATCGGCATCGCCATCGCCGCCACCGGCTTCACGCTCCTCTATCTCGCGTTCCGTTCCTTCGCCCTCGAGAAGAAGAACGACGAGAGGCCGGTGATGCTGATGCTCTCGCTGGCCGCCTTCGTTCTGGTCTGCTGTGCAGCGCTCTTCGCCTGGTCGTTCTTCCGCTGATCAGCCGATCAGACGATCGCCTCGCGCTCGAAATCGGCGATCTCGCGGCGCGTGTAGCCGAGTTCCCGCAAAATGGCGCGGGTGTGCTGGCCGAGCTGCGGAGGCGCGAGGCGCGGCGGAAGCCGCCGCCCCCCGAGCCGTACGGGATTGCCGACCGCCTCGTACGCTCCGATCTCCGGATGCTCGAGAGTCGTCACCAGGGGGCTGCCGGCCGGAGAGCGCAGCGCCTCGAGGACGCCCCGGACGAGCGAGGCGGGAACGGCGGCGGCGCGGCAGCGCGCGACCCATGTCCGGGCGCGCCGCGAGCGGAAGATCTCCTCGAGCAGTGGAATCAGAACGGCGCGGTTTCTCACGCGCGCGGCATTGGTTGCGAAGCGGCGGTCGGTGGCCAGTTCCGGCCGGCGCAGCACGCCACTGCAGAGGGCCGCGAAATGGCGGTCGGTGCCGGCGCCGATCGCGAACGGGCGGTCGCTGGCGTGAAAGATCTGGTAGGGAACGATCGAGGGATGAGCATTTCCATAGCGCTTCGGCTCGCGTCGCGTGAGAAGCGCGTTCTGTGCAACGTTGACCAGCGAGGCGAGTGTCGCGCTGAAGAGGGAGATCTCGATGGAGGAACCCTCTCCCGTCCGCTCGCGGGCATGAAGGGCGGCGCAGATCGCGCCGAAGGCGTGATGCGCGGTGAGGACGTCCGAAAGGGCGACGCCGCTCTTCATCGGCTCGCCGCCGGCCTCGCCGGTGATCGCCATCAGCCCTCCTCCCGCCTGGGCGAGGAGGTCGTAGCCGGGCGTCGACGCCTCCGGAGTGCCGGCATCGAAGCCGGTGATCGAGCAGTGGATCACGCGGGGGTTGCGGGCGCGGATTGCATCAGATGAAAGTCCGAGAGCAGTTTTTTGCGCCGGGAGAAAATTCTCGACCACCACGTCGGCGCGGTCGACGAGGCGTCCGACGATCTCGCCGCCGCGCTCGAGATCGAGCGTGAGCGATTCCTTGTTGCGGTTGATCGAGAGGAAGTAGGCGCTGACACCGCCGGCGAAGGGCGGGCCCCAGCGGCGGGTCTCGTCGCCCCGGGCGGGCTGCTCGACCTTGATCACGCGCGCGCCGAAGTCTCCGAGGAGCTGGGTGCAGAGGGGGCCGGCGAGGACGCGGGAGAAGTCGGCGACGACGAGGTCGCGGAGCGGAGCGTCGGACCGTCTCACAGGTACTGCTGCTTGAGGGCGTCGAGGTCGGCGAGGGTGCGGCGGAGGATGTTGACGACTTTGTGGACCTCGCTGCCGTAGAGGCGCAGCTCGGCGTCGCAGTCGGTCAGTGCGTAGATGGCCTCGTCCTTCTCGAGGCGGTCGCGCTCGAAGCGGAGGCGTTCGGCGAGTTCGTCGATCTCCGAGAGGAGGACGAAGTGGATGTCTTTCTCGCCGAGGTAGCGCTTGCATTGCGGGCAGTAGACCGAGCGGTCGTCGGCCGTCTCGACGAGGTCGAAAACGAACTGCCGTTCGCACTGCGGGCACTCGAAAACCTCGGGTAGCACGGTGGCATCCTCTGTGGGCATTGTGCCATCGAAGTGCGCAGTTTGTCGCGGAATTCGCCCCTTGATCTTCGCGTTCGGGGCCGTGTAACATCGCTCCCCCGCCTCTGCGGCGATCGCATTTGCCGCGGCCTCATTGCTGGGAGGTCGTTCAATGGTAGGACAAGCGGCTCTGGACCGCTGAATCGGGGTTCGAGTCCCTGCCTCCCAGCCACCGGGACCTCACATCCTGCTGGATGCTGTGGCGATGAAGCTCGATGCAGCGCTTTCCGCGCGAGGCGCGCGCGGCTCTGCGCTCAATGATCCGAACATCTGGGGGGTGCTCGCCGACCGGATCCGGCGGCTCGATCCGCCCGCCTGACGGCGTCGCGGCCTACGGCTTCGGCTTCTCGATCTTCTTGTGGGTCTCGTTGACGACCATCATCGCCGCGGAGCCGTACCACGGCGTCAGGTCGGGAACGAAGACTCCGGCCTTCACGGCAGGATCGAGCATGACGAGCTGCTCCGCCTCTTCGACCGTCTCCACGCTGAAGATGTAGAGGCCGCGGTACGACTTGTCGTTCTTGCCGAACGGCCCCGCGACGGCGAGTTTTCCTTCGTCGGCGAGACGGTTGATGTTCGCGAAGTGGCCGGCGAAGATCTCTTTCCGCTCGTCGCCCTCGATCTCCGCGTCCTTCGGGCCCGTCTTCAGGATGCAGAGCACGTACTTCCGCATGCCGCGCTCGTCGGCGCCGAGCCGCTTCGCCAGCTCGGGATCGAATGCATCCTTTCCAGCGGCGAACGCTGCGGTTGCAGCGGCGAAAAGAGAGATGACGAGCAGGTGCGCGCGGACGTATCTCATGCCGGCAACTATACGCGCCCGTCGTCGCCGCCGGCGTTCGATGGCATGATGCGCCGATGCATCGCGAACCCGAGACACGACTGGTGGAGCGGCGCGAGCGGGGAGTGCTGCGGCACGCCGGATCCGCGTACGGCACTTCGCTCGACGGAGTTCCGCTCACCGTCTACCTGCCCGATGGCGGCAGGAGCGAGATCCTCATCCTGGCGTCGATCCACGGTGACGAGCCGGAAACGACGGTGGTCGTGTCGGAGGCGCTGCGGACGCTTCCCGCCGGCGATCTCCGCGCCGCGGTGATTCTCTGCGCGAATCCCGACGGACTTTTGCGCGGGACGCGAGGCAATGCGCGAGGAGTGGATCTCAATCGCAACTTCCCGACATCGAACTGGAGTCCCGATCCCGTCTTTCACAAGACCCGCGCGAACGACGCGCGCGACATCGCCCTGAGCCCCGGAGCGGGACCGGCTTCCGAGCCGGAGACGAAGGCCCTCCTCTCGCTGATCGACCGGCTGAAACCGCGCGCGATCGTCAGCCTTCACGCCGCCCTCGCCTGCATCGACGACGCCGGCTCCTCCCATCTCGGCCGCCAGCTCGCGGAACGCTGCGCGCTTCCCCTGCTCGCCGACATCGGCTACGCCACGCCCGGCTCGATGGGAACGTGGGCGGCCGGGCAGCGCCGAACGCTCGTGACGTGGGAACTGGAGGCGGCGTCGCTGTACGACCTGAAAGACCGCCACGTTCCGGTGCTGCTCGATCTGATGACCGGACGGATTCCGCTCGAGGAATAACGGCACCATGCACATCCTCATCACCGACTCCGGCGTCGGCGGCCTCTCCGTCGTTGCGTATGCCGAGCGCTTCGTGCGGACGCGCGGCAGCGCCGAACCGGTGCGCCTGACCTTCGCCAACGCCGCCCCCGCGAACGACCACGGATACAACGCGATGCCGACGCTGGAGGCGAAGCTCGAGACGTTCGACCGCTTTCTGACGAACGCCGGCGCGCGCAGCGAGCCCGACTCGATCTACGTCGCCTGCAACACGCTCTCGGTCCTCCTTGACGACACGCCGTTCGTCCGAAAGGGCGGGATCCCGGTGCGGGGGATCGTCGAGACGGGCGTCGATCTCGTCGCGCGCGAACTGCAGCGCAGTCCGCAGAGCGGGGCGATGATCTTCGGCACACAGACGACGATCGACGCGGGCGCCTATCCGCGCCTGCTCGTCGAACGGGGAATCGACCCCGCGCGCATCGTCGACCAGGCCTGTCCGGGGCTGGCCGACACGATCTCCGAGGACCGCGAGGGATCGAGATCGAGGGAGGAGATCGCGCGCTGGGTCGGCGCGGCGATCGGGAAGATGTCCGGCGACGGCCCGGTGGTGGCCTGCCTGGCCTGCACGCACTACGGCTACCGGCGGAAGTTTTTCGAGCAGGCGCTGGCCGAGGCGGGCATCTGCGCGACGGTCGTCGACCCGAACGAGCGCGCGGTCGACGATCTGTTCGGCGGCGCGCTCGCTCCGGGACGAAACCACGATGTCGAGGTGGAGTTCGTCACGCGCTACGCGATTCCGGAGGCGACCATCGAAGCGCTCACGTGGTTTCTCGGCGAGATCTCTCCGCGGACGGTCGCGGCGATGAGGAACTTCGTCCTGATTCCCGACCTTTTCTGAGCGCCGGGGCTGCCTCGTCTATTCTTTCCGCAGCATGCAATCGTCCGGCGAACTCCAGATCGGCGTGAGCCGGCCGCCGCTTCCGCTGGCCGATCTGCCGACGCCCGAGGAAGTCTTCGGAGTCCCGCGGTTCGACGCGTGGACGGTGATCCGCTACGTCCTCGGGCCGAGCACGATCGCCCTCGGCGTCGCGATCGGGAGCGGCGAGTGGCTACTCGGCCCGCTCGGCTTCGCGACGTACGGATTCATGGGGCTCGGCTTCGTCGTCACGATGTCGGCGGTCCTGCAGACCTTCTACAACATCGAGAACGCGCGCTACACGATGGCCACGGGAGAGGTTCCGGCCATCGGTTTCGCGCGGATGCCGCCCGGAGTTCGCTTCTGGGTGCCGCTGACGTTCGCGCTGATGTGCCTCGTCTGGCTGTGGGGAGGGTGGGCGGCGACGGCGGGGCAGAGCATCTTCGCTCTCTTCGCCGGACGGACCTTCGACCGCGGCTCGCCGCAGGAGTTGCTCGAAGTCCGCTTCATCGGTGTCGGGCTGCTGGTCTTGTCGCTCGTCATCTATCTCTTCGGCAGGAAGATCGCGCGGACGCTCGAGCTGATCGAGACCGTGACGCTCTTCTTCATCCTCGCCTCGGTCGTCGTCCTGGCGATCGTCTTCGCTCCGGCGGCGCTGTGGGGGACGATGCTCGCCAGCGCCGTCACGCCGGCCGCTCCTCCGCGCGGGATCGACGCGACGGCGCTCGGCGCGATCGTCGGCTTCACCGGTTCCGGTTCGGGGATGAACTTCATGCTCGTCAACTACTACCGCGACCACGGCTACGGCATGGGACACCGCGTCGGGTTTCTCTCGGGGCTGATCGGCGGGAGGAAGCAGGACGTTCTTCCGTCCGGCGTGACCTTCCGCGAAACGGAGGCGAACGCCCGGACGTGGCGCCGCTGGTTCCGTTATCTGGTCATCGACCAGTGGGCGGTCTTCTTCAGCGGCGCGATGGTGGGCATGTTCGTGCCGAGCGTTCTCGCCGTCTCGCTGGCGACGGCGCCCGGGGCGGCGAAGCCGACGACTGCCAACATGCCGGTGTTCGTCGCCGCGGAACTCGGCAGGAGCGCGCCGTGGCTCTTCACCTTCACGCTTCTCCTCGGCGCGCTGCTGCTCTGGAAGACGCAGACGACGATTCTGGAGATGCTCGTTCGCAACATGACCGACGTCGCGCTCAGCGTCAGCCCGCGGCTCCGCGCCTGGATCGGACACGATCCGCGAAAGTTCTACTACCTCATGGCCGTCGTGCTGGTCACCGTGATCGGCGTGCTGATGTTCCAGGCGCTGCCGACGCAACTGCTGCAGGTCTCGGCGAACCTCACCAATCTCGCGGCGATGATCTTTCCGTTCGTGCTGATCTACCTGAACCGCCGGCTGCCGCGTCCGGCGCGCGCGCCGTGGTGGTCATACGTGGTACTGCTCGCGAACGTACTCTTCTTCGGATTCTTCTTCGTCAACTTCCTCGCGGTGCAGCTCACCGGAACGCCGCTGGTCGTGTTCTGAGCTGCCTCTCGACTTCGCGGGGGCTTCTTCTCGTGGAGACGGGTGGGTCCGAGTTCCGGCGATGAGCGGCGCGCGGCAAACGCGCGTGCCCGGGCGCGCCCATCGCCGCGAGCGCCAGCGTCTTCGCTCCGAAGATCACGCGCCGTTCTTCGGGGAGACGGTGAGGGTCTGACGGTTCTCGAACTTCTGTCCCATTCCGCTTCCGGTCGACGTCTCGATGCGGCGCAGGGCGACGAGGCGATCGCCGTGGCGTGCAAAGGCCCAGGTGCGATGCGTCTCCGATTCGAACGACATCAGGAGAAACTTCGCCTTCACCTTCTCATGCAGGTCGGCGGAGACGGGGACGCCGTCTTCGCCGATGTTCAGCACGAGCGTCACCTCGAGATTGCGGACGTGCTTCGCGTTCGACTTCGACAGCTTCGGCGTGATCTTCATCGTCAACTGCTGCAGCGAGCGCCCGCTGGCGCTCGTGCGCTGCTCCTTCACGAGGGCCGCGGAATCGAGCAGCCGGATCAGCGATCCGGCGGCGTCGAGGGATTCGATGAGTTCCGCCGGATCGATGCGGCGCATCCCGTCGCGCGCGGGCGCCGGCTTGTCCGGATTCGCTCGTTGCTCCCGCGCTTCCTGCTGCGCGCGGGCGATCAGCTCCGGCGCGTAGGTGACGCGGAGACCTTGCGGTCCATGTTCCGCGTCGAAGGTCGCCTTCCCGATCTGCGGCGGGTCGTCGTCGTCGCCGCGGTCGACGGTTTCGATGGTGATCGTTGCGCGGATGGCATCGCGCGCCGTCAGCTTGGCGAGCGCCCCACGCAGGTCCGTCAGCGCGTCGGCACGGGCACTTGCAGACGAAAGCAGCAGCACCGTGGCGATGGTCAATGCATGTTTCAAGGAAACCTCCTTCGCGCTGTCATACGGGCGAGGGTACGCCAGGTTCGGGGCCCGGCCGCCGATTTCGCGGCCTGGTGCTGCGGTCTCCAACTCCGGGCCCGCGCGCGGAAGATTCCCGCATCTCCTCCGAGGCGTCGACGCTCCCCGCGGTGCGGCCGAAGAACCACTCCGGGACCTGTTGCCCGCACGGCCATGTGGCTTCCGCGCTGAATCGTATGGAAGACCGCGTCCGCGCCCTCCGCGCATCTGCGCAGGCGCGCCGCGTGACGTCGGGTGCGAACGCGGTGTCGATCGGTTGCGGAGTGCAGCGCAGCAGGAGCGGAACGTTTCGTCTGAAGCAGCGGTTGCATATCCTCCCGCCATGACCGTCTCACTCCCTCTCCAGCTCCTTGGTTACGCCGCGTCGCTGCTCATCGTGACGTCGATGCTGATGCGGTCGATCGTCCGGCTCCGGATGTTCAATCTCGCCGGCGCGGCGACGTTCTCCATCTACGGATTCCTCATCGGTGCGACTCCCGTCGGCGTGCTGAATCTGCTCACGGCCTCCATCAATGTCGTGCAGCTCGTGCGACTGCGGCGCCGGCGCGAGATCTTCCGCATCCTCGAAGTGCGCCCCGATGCGCAGTACGTCTCGTACTTTCTCGATTTCCAGATGAGCGACATCCGCCGCTTCGTCCCCGGGTTCCGCGGAAACGCTCCGTGCGACGGAACTCCCCTCGCCCTTTTCGTTCTCCGCGATCTCGTCCCCGCCGGCATTCTCCTCGGCTGCATTCGCGGCGAACGGCTGGAGGTCAGCCTCGACTACGCCTCGCCGCCTTACCGCGACATGAAGATCGGGCGTTACCTCTTCCATGACGAGGCCGATTTCTTCCGCAGCCGCGGCATCCGCGAGATCGTCAGTCCCGCCGGGGCGCCGGTGCACTCGCGCTACCTCGAGGCGATGGGGTTCGAGCCGTCGGACGAACCGGCGATGTACCGGCTGCGGCTCTAGTGCAGTGCTTCATCAATAGCTTGCCTTCTGTTGCGGCACGGGTCGGCCGCAACCCGTGAGGATCTGCGGGAGATGTCGGCGTCACTCATCGTCGACGACGCCACCGCACCGCCTCCTTCTCGTGCCCTGATCTCGCCTGCATTGCTCACGGAACCACTACACAGGCGCTGTGGGCGGGAGCGGAAGAGCTTGCGCGGGTTGCACCGGGCCTGCGGCCACCGGCGCATTCCCTGGAAATCTCACGTCACCGCCATGTGCTCGCGGATCTCGCGGAGCAGCGTTGCAGCGTCGTACGGTTTGAGGAGGAATCCGACGCGCGGATTCGCCAGGATCGTGCCGAGTTTCGACTCGTCGCCGTGTCCGGTGGAAAAGATCACCGGCAGCGCCGGCCAGCGTCTGGCGATCCGCTCGTACACGGCCACTCCGTCCATGTCGGGAAGCCACATGTCGAGCACCACCGCGTCGGGCGAGAAGCTTTCCACCGCGGCGCAGACTTCCTCGCCGCGCTCCACCGTCATCACGTCGACTCCCTCGCTTTCGAGAATCATGGCGATCCCCGCCGCGACCGATGGATCGTCCTCGACCAGAAGCACGCGGCGGAGTCCGACCGGCGCCTGCGCTTCCCGTCGGGGCTCGGCGGCCGGGCGGACGGTGCTCTCGTCGGTTCGGGGAAGGAACAGGTGAAAGGCGGTTCCCTGGCCCGGCTCGCTCTCGACGAAGATCTGCCCGCCGTGCCGGTGAATGATCTGGTGCGCGACCGCGAGCCCGAGCCCCGTCCCGCCGGACCTTTTCGTCGTGAACAGCGGCTCGAAGATGTGCGGGAGGGCGTCGGGGGGAATGCCTTCGCCGTCGTCGCGAACGATGAGGTGGACGCGCTGCTCCGGATGCTCGACCATGCCGAACGGGAATCGCCGGTCGGGGCCGCAGGCGCGGAACTCGATGTCGATGGTGCCCCGGCCACCCATCGCGTCGCGGGCGTTCGCCGCGAGATTGGCAATCACCTGGTTGATCTGGGTGACATCGACCAGCATCCCGAGCGCCGGGTCGTCGAGATGAAACCGGATGCCGATCGACGGACCGAGGAGCGCCCGGAGATCGACGTTCAAGTCGGCGATCCAGTCGGCGGCGCGCAGCGGTTGCATCACCGGATCGGCCGGCCGGGTGTAGCGAAGGATCTCGTCGGTGATCCGCTTTCCGCGCTTGACCGCCCGGAGAATGTGCTCGACGCCCTCGTCTTTCGCGACGCGGCTCATCCGCTCGGCGAACGGGAGGATCCCCATCAGGACGTTGTTGAACTCGTGCGCGACGGTTGCCGCAAGCCGTCCCAGGCTGCTGAGGCGACTGGCCTGCTCGAGCTGTGACTCGAGCAGCGTTCGCTCGGTCACGTCGCGGCAGTTGACCACGATGGTGCTCGCTTCTTCCTCGTCGACCCGCCGTCCGATCGCCTCCATCGCGCACCACGACCCGTCGTGCCGGAGAAACCGGAACGGAACGGTCGCCGGTGCAGTGCGGCTGTGACGGAGCAGAGCGCGAAAGACTTCGCCGCCGTCGTCCTCATGGACGAAGTCGAGGAGGTTCTTCCCGTCGAGATCGGCCGGTCCGTAGCCGAGGAGTCGCTCGACCGACGGGCTGGTGTAGTGAATACGACCCTCGTCGTCGAGCACCAGGATCATGTCGGAAGCGTTCTCGATGAGTGAGCGGAAATGCCGTTCGCTGCGGCGGATCGATTCCTCGGCCCGCGTCTTCGCCTCGACGATTTCGAGCAGATACTGCTCGCGCCGGTGCAGGACCGCGGTCCGCCACCGATGGGCGCCCAGCGCGACCAGCAGGACCCCGAAAGCGATCAGGCCGTAGAACAACCGCGTCTGGACGAAGCGGGGGACGACAGTGAAGGCGAACGAGGCGGGCGCCCGGCCTTCAATCCCGTCGCTGTTCGTCGCCATGACGACGAACCGGAAATCGCCGGGCGGAAGGTTCGTGTATTCGACGGCGCGCCGGGTGCCGGCGTCGTGCCACGTGTCGTCGAAGCCCTCGAGGCGATACCGGAACGTCAGTCCCTCGGGAGCGTAGAGACTCAGGGCGTTGTAGCGAATGGCGAGACGGCTTCGCGCGGCCTTCATGCGAATCCCGGAGCGAAGGTCGACGTGCGCGCCGTCGAGTTGCACGCTCTCGATGGTGACCAGCGGCGCGATCCGGTTCGGCACGATGCGCGCCGCGTCGACCTCGGCGATTCCTCCCATCGTCGGAATCCAGATCCTCCCGTCGGCGAGTAACGCTCCGGCGGGGTCGACGCCCCCGTTGCACTCGCGATTCCGCATTCCCTCGGAGCGGCCGAAGACCGTCGGACGGAGGCGCTTCGACCGCCCGCGCGCAAAGTCGAGAAACGCCGATTTCGGCAGCGACGAGATCCCGCGGTTGCTCGTCATCCAGATCGTCCCCCGCGCGTCGGGAATCGCCGCGTGAAGCGTGTCGGACTGAAGACCATCGCGCTCGCGGAAGATGTGGACCTTGCCGCTGCGCAACAGCGCGAGCCCTTTGCTCCAGGTCGCGATCCAGAGATCGCCTTCGGCATCTTCGCGGATCGAGCCGATGTTCTCGTCGATCAGCTCCGGTGTGACGACGCGGCAGCGATTGCCGTCGAGCAGCGCGAGTCCCGCGCTCGATGCGAACCAGAGCGTGCCGCGCGAGTCGCGGTGAATGTCGTAGACGGCGTCGCTTGGAAGCCCGTCGGCCGTGGTGATGTGGCGGATCGCGTCGCCGCGCATGCTCCAGACGCCGGCGCCCTGGCTCGCGAACCAGATCGTTCCGTCGGCGTCCTCGTGAAACGCGAGCACCGGCGCCCCAGCGATTCCCTCCGGCGGATCGAACGGAGTGATCCGATCCGCCACCCACCGCGCGAGCCCTCGATTCGTCGAGATCCAGAGGGTCCCGTCGCGCGCGGCGAGAAGCGCAAGGATGACCGCGCCGGGAAGTCCGTCATCGGGGCCGAACGATTCGAACCGCCCGTCGCGATGGCGATTGAGTCCTCCGCCGGCCGTTCCGATCCAGATCGTGCCCGAGCGGTCCTGAACGATGGGAAGAATCGTGTTGCTCGACAGCCCGTCGTCGGTGGTGTAGGTGTGAATCTTCGCGGTCTTGAGCCGGTGCAGCCCGAGACCTCCGAACCAGAGATTGCCCTCGCGGTCCTCGAGGTACGCCCAGGGGCGCTCCTCAGGACGGCCGAACGTTTCGAGCCGGCCGCCGGCAATGCGCGTCATCGGGGCGCCGTTGCTCCCCACCCAGATCGCGCCGGTGCTCGTCCGGATCATCGACAGGACGAAGTCCCCTCCGAGTCCGTCGCGCTCGGTGAAGCGGCGGGATGCGGCGCCCGCCAGCAGTGTCACCCCCCCTCCCTTCGTGCCGATCCAGAGGCGATTCCCGTCGGGGACGATCGCCGATACCGGATGCTCCGGAATGTTCGGATCGGAGAGGGGAACGAACCGGCTGCCGTCGAAGCGAGCCAGCCCTCCGGCGGTCCCCGCCCAGAGCGTTCCGCTGTCGTCCTCGGCGAGAGCGTGCGCGACGGCGGAAGGGAGTCCATGTTCGACGCCGTACCGGCGGAAGGCGAGGCCGTTCCACGACCAGATTCCGGTGGAGGTCGCGGCCCAGATCGTTCCGTCCCGCCGCTGCAGGAGCGCCCAGACCTCGCCGGGATAGCCGTCCTTCCGGGGAAACGAGCGTGCGACACCATTCTTCAGCACGGTGATGCCGCCCATCGTCCCGATCCAGAGCGCGCCGTCCCGCGCCGCGAGGAGCGACGAGACGTGGTTGTGAATGATTGCCGGAGACGTCTCGCGGTCGTACAGGTCGAACTCGAGCCCGTCGAAGCGAACGACCCCTTCCTCGGTTCCGATCCAGAGGTATCCGTCGGGAGTCTGCGCGAGCGACAGCACCATTTCCTGCGGCAGGCCGTCCTCCGTTCCCCACTGGTCGTGCACATGACGAACGATCGGGAGTGTGGGATCGAGCGGCATGCCGCGGGGTGCGTCCTGCGCGCGCGAGGCGTCGCCAGCCAGCAGAAGAGCCGTCGCGGCGAGCCACCGCCGCCACTTCGGCCCGCTGTGTACCCGGCTTGCCATTTGTCTCTTGTGTTTCTGATGTTACGTCACGCGCGTCGGGTGCGCGAATCCATCGAGAAGCTCCGCCGTCTGGCAGGGTTTCCACGGGAAGCCGGGGTCCGGTTCCGAAGGCGAGGCCGCTGAGGATCGCCGGGTCGATGTGCCGGGCCGGATTCGAGGACCCCCCGCGCAGGCGGATGTCGTCGGTTTGGATCGGAGCAGTGGTACGTCCGAACGGCACTGTACACGTGGCCGGGTCGGACTTTCTTCGCGGCTGTTAGAAAACGCCCCCCCGGGCCGTCATACTCTGAAGAAGCCTCCCGTCCAATGAGCGCATCCTTCGGGAAGTTGTTCGACGACGTCTCTCCCGCATTGCTCCGCTATGTGCGGCGGCTCACCGGTTCGCTTGGCGACGCGGAGGAGATCGTGCAGGAGACCTTTCTGAAGCTTCACCAGCGAATGGTGGAGGGGGGCGAGGATCTGACCAGCGCGAGCGCCTGGCTGTTTCGGGTTGCGACCAACGCCGCGCGCGACCTCGAACGGGAGCGGCGCGTGCGGGCACGCGAAGAGGCGGTCCGGCCCGACGACAGGGTCGCCG
>DATLYG010000116.1:0-10029 GCA_035574985.1 Thermoanaerobaculia bacterium
TAGGGAGTGGTGGCGAGAGCGGCGGCGCGATTCCAGTGCGCACCGATCGGCAGATGCTCCGAGAACGAAACCACCCGGACGTGCGGCTCGAACTCCCTTGCGATCTGCAGAGAATCGTCCGTCGAGGCGTCGTCGACGCAGACGATCGACGTCTCGGAATGGTCCTGAGCCACCAGCGAATGCAAAGTCTCGCGGAGGTAGCGCTCTCCGTTGTACATCGGCACGACGACAGTGACGGCGGCCATCTTCGATTCCGTCTGGTATGTTCTGTGACACGTGACCACGAACGCAACGGCGACGTCGCCCCGGGTTTTCGTCATCATCCCGGCCTTCAACGAGGAATCGGTCCTTCCGCCGCTCGTTTCCGAACTCGCCGGGCGCTACGACCGCGTCGTCGTGATTGACGACGGGTCGGGTGATGGGACAGCGGAGGCTGCTCGCCGGGCGGGGGCCGTCGTGCTGCGCCACCTGATCAATCGCGGCCAGGGAGCGGCCCTGCAGACCGGTATCGAATGGGCGCTCCGGAAGGGAGCGGACGTCGTGGTCACCTTCGATGCCGACGGTCAGCACCGGACGGAAGACGTCGGGCGGCTCCTCGACGCGCTCGACGAGCAGCATGCGGACGTCGCGATCGGCTCCCGTTTCCTCGATCTGCGATCGGACGTCCCGCCGCTCCGGCGAGCCGTTCTGCTCGCCGCCATCCGATTCATGCGGTTGACTTCGGGAGTATCACTGACGGACGCGCACAACGGCCTGCGCGCATTGCGCCGGGAGGCGGCGGAGAAAATCCGGATCCGCCTCGATCGGATGGCGCACGCGAGCGAGATCGTCGATCAGATTCGCGAGCACCGTCTGCGCGTGGTCGAGGTGCCGGTCGTCGTGCGCTATTCGGACTATTCGCGACGAAAGGGACAATCGAGTCTTGCGGCCTTCCGGATTGCGTTCGACTATCTGATGCAGAGGTGGTTCCGGTGACGACATTTCAACTGATCACGCTCCCTTTACTCGCCGTGCTGCTGTCGATCACGGCGGCCGCGGCGGCGCGCCGGAGGCTCGGCCGCGGTCCGGCCACGGCGTGGATTCTTCTGTGGATCGCATCGGCCGCCTCGATCGCCCATCCCGACGCGCTCGTGATCGTCGCCCGGATTCTCGGCATTGGCCGGGGCGCGGATCTCGTTCTCTATCTCTCCATTCTTTTCATGTTTGCCGGCTTTTTCGCCGTCTATCTCCGGCTGCGGCGACTGGAGAGTCACATCACCACGATCGTCCGGCATCTCGCCATCGACGAAGCCGACACTGACACGGCCGACGAGCGTCAGTAGTCGTAGACGGCCGGGAAGAGTTCCCCCCCGGACGCGAACCGCGAATCGAAGCTCACGGCCTCGGGAAGGAGTCGAAGCCGGACTGGTCCCGACGATTCGATCGCGTGTGTTCCGGCGCGCAAGCGAACGGTTGCACCGCCCGCCACGATCGTCCCGTCGATCTTCGCATCGGCCGACACCGCGTAAAGACCCGAATGGTTCAGATGGAACCGCGGCGGGACGACGACCGGAGCATAGAGGAGGATGTTTCCCCAGACGGGGGCGAACTGACTGCCGATGTACATCCGGACCAGCTTCGGCAGAACGACCGTCCGGTAGTTCTCGATGACAAGCTTCGGCCTCGCGGCATCGATGCTCCGGACGAGCGCGAGCTGCGAGGCCTCGTCCCGCTGCTGCAGCGCGCGGAGTGAAGGGGCATCGAGCCATGACAGGTCGGCGACGGCCTGCCGCCGGGTGTAGATCATGCTCGTGCCGTCGATGTACGTTTCTCCTTCGTCGAGGAGACGCTCCGCCGCATGAAACGTCGCACGTTGCAGCGACTGATCGCGCTGCAGCACGACCGGAACTCGCAGGATCGAGAACACGATTCCCGCCGCGAGCACCACGGATCCGGCAGTCCGGACGCGGCGGCCCGCAAGCGAAAAGAAGTCGCTCAGCCCCGCCGTGTTGATGACGAACAGAATCGGAATCAGGTGCACGAAGAAGTACGGCCACGGCTGTTTGTGAAGCAGACTGAGAGCGACGAAAACCGTCCCGAACGAAACGAGCGTTTCGATCTCGGAAGAACTCTGACGATTCCAGCAGCGGCGGCCAAGGTGGAGCATCGACGCGAGTGCGACCCCGTAGAAGAGAGGATTGCGGCCGAGTGTCTGCAGCCAGAACCGCGCGCGGATGGCATAGAGCGATTCGGTGGCGATCCGGATCACCGCCGGATCGAACAGCATGTTTCGCAGCACATCGGCGGGAGATGCGAACATCGACCAGAACGCGACGTAGAGAATGACGAGGGCTGCCGCCGACGCGTTGAAACGCAGCCAGGCGCGCGAACCCTCGCGCCGGCGCAACCAGAGGATGAGCAACGCCGCCTCCGCGGAGGCGATCACGTAGATGCCTTTTTGCGTACAGAGGAACGCGATCGCGGCAAGGGTGCCCCCCACGAGCCATCGGCGTTCCATGAGCGCGAGGAGGGTGAGCAGACCGGCCATCGCGGCGAGCGGATCGGTGCGCAGTTCCGAGCTTCGTTCGAGGAACGTGCTCATCGTGACGAGGAGGGCGAGCGACGCCACGACTCCTCGTGTTTCGAAGCGCCGGCCAAGGCGAAGAATGGCCACCCCCAGCACGACCGCAAAGAGCACGGCGATCTCCCGTTTCACGGCCAGCAACGCATTCCATGCGTCGCCGACGGCCAGTCGAGCGGGAAGCTGTGCGTAGAACGCGAGAACGGTCTTCGGAGGTTTGAAGTCGCGGTACGGAAGGGCGTTCGCGAATTGCTCGAGAGTATGCGCGCCGAGAAACTCGTCCATCACCAGCGGCAGACGCTGGATGTACGCGAGTTCGATGATGAGGTAGAGCGCGAGAAGAACCGCGGAGGCGACGATGGCCGCTCGACGTGACACCTGACGAATCTTAGCCGGGCCCGGCCGCGAGCGGTCGCCGGGCCTGCGAGAATGCCCGTGATGGGGACCGGCTGCGGCATCCCGGTCGGGATGTTGGCCCGGGCGGACGCGATCGGGTTCGCGGCAGCGTTCCGGCGGGTTCCCCGGCTCCCGTAGAATGATTTCGTTGGAACAGGCGGAACGCTCCATCACGCTCAGCATCGTGGTTCCCGTTCGGGACGAGGCCGAGAACATCGCGGCCGTCGTCGGAGAGATCGAGCGCTTCCGGAGCGAGCATCCATGGGAGGTCGAGGCGATTCTCGTCGATGACGGAAGCCGTGACGGAAGCTGGCAGCGGATCGCGGAAGCGGCCGCGTCGCGCCCCTGGTTGCGGGCCGTTCGATTTCGCGCGGGAAGGGGACAGACCGCGGCAATGGCCGCCGGTGTTCACTTCAGCCGGGGGGAGTTCGTCACGTTTCTCGACGCCGACCTTCAGAACGATCCGGCGGACATCCCGAAGCTGCTGGAACCGATCCTGCGGGACGAAGCGGACGTGGTTTGCGGCTGGCGTAAAAACCGCCATGATCGTTTCTGGACGCGTAACGTGCCGTCGATCGTCGCCAACCGGATCATCCGCCGCGTGCTGCGGCTGTCGGTGCACGACATCGGCTGCACTCTCAAAGTGTTCCGCCGCGAGTATGTCGAGGGCATCAACATCCTTGGCGAAATGCATCGCTTCATGCCGGCATACGCACAGGCGCAGGGAGCGCGCATCGCCGAGGTGGTGGTGAGTCACCGCGCCCGCCAGAGAGGAGAAAGCAAGTACGGCCTCTCGCGGGTGGGGAAAGTCCTCGTCGATCTGCTCACCGTCGTGATGCTGAACACCTACGGCTCGTCGCCAGCCTATTTCTTCGGGAAGATCGCCGCGTTCTTCTTCTTCCTCGGGACCGTCGCCTTCGGCATCGTCGCCTACCGCGCGCTCATCCTCGGCCGCGCGGAGAGCACACCGATGATCTTCATCATGGTCCTCCTCTACATCACCGCCCTGCTTTCGCTGCTTTCCGGCCTGCTGGCCGAGATCAACGTGCGGGTGATGTATCAGGTCGGGGCGAGGAAGCCGTACGACGTCCGGGAGACGATCGGCTTCGAGGCGGCCGGAACCTCCGGGGCCTGAAGGATGTGCGGCATCTTCGGAGGCCTGGCGCTCCAGGGGCGATTCGATGAGCAGGGGCGTCGTGCGGTGAGTGCTCTCGCGCATCGCGGACCGGACGGCGAAGGACTCGTCTCGCTCGAATCGACCCTGCTTGGCCACCGCCGCCTGAGCATCATCGATCTGAGCCCTTCGGGCGATCAGCCGATGTGGGATGCGGACCGCCGCGTCGTGATCGTCTTCAACGGCGAGATTTACAACTTCCGCCAGCTCCGCTCCGAGTGCGTCGCGGCGGGGCTGCGCTTCACCTCGGCCTCGGACACGGAAGTCATCCTCGGGCAATACCTGCTGCAGGGAACGAAAGCGTTCGAAAGGTTGAACGGAATGTTCGCCTTTTGTCTGCATGACACGCGCAGCGGCGAATCGTTTCTGGTCCGCGATCCGTTCGGCATCAAGCCGCTCTACTACGCGCCCACGCCGCTGGGGGTCTTCTTCGCGTCCGAACTGCAGGTGCTGTTCGACATCGACGCCGTCGACACGGCACTCGATCGCCGTGCGTTGCAGGCGTACCTGCAGCTCGACTTCGTGCCGACGCCGTACTCGATCGTGCGGGGAGTGCGGAAACTCGAGGCGGGGTCGTTTCTTCGCGTTTCCCGCGACGCTTCGTTCGAGGTCCGGCGCTATGACAGCCGCGGGGAGCGCGTTTCCGCCCCGGGTGAGGCGCTGGAGCGGTTCGAGGCGGCGATGGACGCGGCGGTCGAGCGTCATCTCGTCAGCGACGTGCCGGTCGGTGTGTTTCTCTCCGGAGGACTCGACTCGTCGATCGTGGCCGAGACGGCCACCCGTCTTCTGGGCCGGCCGGTGGAGGCGTTCTCGATTGCCTTCGACGATCCCTCCTTCGACGAATCGCCCCACTTCACGGCCGTGGCGAAGGCGATCGGAGCGCGGCACCGCGTCCGGAAACTCGCCCCGCGGGCGATGCTCGAGATGGTGCCGGAAGTCGCCGGCCGGATGGGCGAACCTCTCGCCGACGGATCGATCTATCCGACGCTGCTCCTCTCCCGCTTCGCGCGCGAGCACGTGAAGGTCGTCCTCTCGGGCGATGGCGCGGACGAACTCTTTGCCGGCTACCCGACGTACGTTGCGCACGCGGTCGCACGGCATCTTCCCGCGCCGTTGCGGAGCGCGCTGCGCGCCGCCTCTCCGGCGGTGCATCGATTCGTTCCGGTACGCCATGAAAACTTCTCGACCGACTACAAGCTCAAGAAGTTTCTCGAAGGAGTGGACGGCGATCCGGTGACCCGGCACTTCCGCTGGATGGGAACGTTTGCGCCGGAGGAGCTGCCCCGCCTGCTCACCGAATACGACCCCTCCGCGCAGGATGAACTCGCCCGGCTTCTGGCGGCGCCCGCCGCGGGGTGCGACGACTGGCTCGAAAAGCTGCTTCGGCTCGACCAGCGTTTCTATCTGCAGGATGGCGTCCTGGTGAAGGTCGATCGCGCGAGCATGGCGGTCGGCCTGGAAGTCCGCGTTCCGTTTCTCGACCGCGAGGTCGTCGCCTTCGCCGACTCCGCCGGGCGGAAACACAAACTGCGGAACGGAACGACGAAGGCGCTGCTTCGGGACGTGGTGGCGAGGAGACTGCCGGCGTCGATCGCGAGGCGGCCGAAAAAGGGGTTCGGCGTGCCATTGGGCCGCTGGTTTCGCGGCGAGCTGCGGCCTCTGCTCGAGTCGGTGCTCGCCCCGGAGCGGATCGCGACCCAGGGGATCTTTCGCCCCGATTTCGTCTCGCGCCTTCTCGACGATCACTGGAGCGGCAGGCGCGACAATCGGAAGCAGATCTTCAATCTCCTCTCATTCATGATGTGGTGCGATGCCTTCAGGAGATCCGGCTGTGTCTGACCGGTCCGACGTCCGGACGGCGGCGGCATTCGAGGAGTCGTGGAAACGGGTGGGCATCGTTTACACCCGAGAACAATTCCTCGACTGGTTCGATCCCCTCACCCCCGATGATCTCAGGGGGCGGGAAGTCCTCGAGCTCGGCTTCGGGAACGGCTCGCTCCTCGTTCACGTGGCGGCCTGCGGGCCGGCGCGGCTGGTCGGCATCGATCTCGGAGACACGATCGAGCACACGCGCCGGCTGCTCGAGGGCGTGGCCGGCGTCGACGTACAGCTCGTTCGCGGCGATCTGACACGGGCCGAGCTCGGCGCCTTCGACGTCGTCTACTGCATCGGAGTGATTCATCACCTGAGCAACCCGCATGAGGGACTCCGGGCCGTCCTGCGCCATACCCGGCCGGGAGGCAGATTCCACTGCTGGGTC
Organism: Thermoanaerobaculia bacterium; assembly: GCA_035574985.1. Taxonomy (GTDB): domain Bacteria; phylum Acidobacteriota; class Thermoanaerobaculia; order Gp7-AA8; family Gp7-AA8; genus DATLYG01. The sequence continues at coordinate 6,391 of DATLYG010000116.1, forward strand.
TACGCGCGCGAAGGAAACGGCGTGATCCGGCTCTTCGTCGAACCGCTCCGGCGAATCGCGTCGCGGGCTCCGTGGTGGGTGGCCAAGTACGTCTTCGCGCTGCCGCTCGTCGTTCCGTACTATCTTTTCGCGAAGATGCTGCGGGCGGCGGGGCTGTTAGGCGTGCGGTCGCCTCTCCGCTCTCTTCCGCTGTTCGACTACACTCGATGGATTGCCGCACGCGAGTTTCGTTTCTTTCATCACGTGGCGACCGATCAGCTCATCACGCCGACGACGCACTACATCCCGCGTTCGACGATCGAGTCGTGGCTCCGCGATCCGGCGGTCGATCCGGAGTCGGTCTACGTGATCTTCCGGAACGGGAACTCGTGGAAATTTGGCGGCAGGAGACGGGCATGACGCGCCGTCGGCGGTGGCTCGCCGGACCCGCCGCGGTTCCTCGCCGTCCGGCGTCCGGCCACGGAGCATCCGGGTAGTGACGCGGAACGCCAGGCTGCGGCGCGACCGGTTGGTCGTGGCCGCCGTGATTCTCTCGGCCCTGGGAGTCGCCGCGATGATCGCGATCGTGGTGGTCGGGCGCTTCGACATTTCCGCCGCGCGGGATTTTCGAGCCGATGCGACGGTCCGCGATTTCTTTCCGCCGCAAGCGGTCCCGGCGACCCGCTTCATCGATCCTTCGCCCTTCGCGGTCTGGCTTCCATCGGACCTGTTCGTGGTGGACAGCATCCGTTCGGGCAGGTTGCCCCTGTGGGACAGGCGCCAGGGAGGCGGCTTTTCGCCCGTCGTCCAGTTTCAAACAGGGGTCCTCCACCCGCTCCGGTGGTTCGTCGCCGTCTTCCCGCGGGAATCGGTTCCATCGGTCCTCATTCTGCTGTCTCTCTACGCGGGCGGTCTCGGATGCTTCCTCTGGTGTCTGACGCTCCGCCTCGGACTTCTCACATCCGCCTCGGGCGCGTTGCTTTTCGTGTTGAGCCCGGGTCTCGTTTCCATGGCGCACTTTTCGGGAGCGCTGTTGCCGTACGCTCATCTCCCCTGGCTGCTGCTGGGATGGCGGTGGCTTGCACGGACCGGCTCGCCCGTGGCGTTCGGGGCCCTGGCCACTCTGTTCGGTTCGCTTTTTCTGTCGGGCCACCCTTCCATCGCCCTCGCAGTCTGTTTCGGCGTCACGTCCGTGGTCGCTTTCGATGCGATCGTGTCGGGAAGTTGGAAGTTTCCGTGGAGACTGGCCGTCACAGCGACCGTCGGATTGATGATTGCCGCGGTCGGGATCGTCCCCTCCATCGTAGCAATTCCACATCTATGGACTTACAAGACGGCGACGGCCGAAGGGGTGGATTACGAGCCATCGACGCTCCAGCAGTGGGTCGGAGCGGTGCAGTCGGTCGTCCTCGATACTTATGGACCGGCGTGCTGTGTGGATCTCCCTCCCTTTTACCAGTACCTGGGCCTCGGGAGTCTTCTGCTGATCGCCGCGGCGTTTCCCGCTGCCTCGCGTGATCCGCGGCTCTGGCCGACCGTCGTTCTGTTTCTCGTCTGGTTCGCGGTGACCGTCCCGGGGCCATGGATGGCGCCGCTCGGGAGGATCGCGCCGCTTGCCTACATCAAGCCGTGGTACTACGTCGGCCTTTTCGACTTCTTTGCGGCTGTGACCGCAGCCGTCGGACTCTCTCACCTGCTGACCCGTTCCCGCCTGTTGCGGATCGGAGGGAGTGCCGTGGTGATTGCGGCAATGGCGTCGTACGCAGTGCGGAGCTATCCGGTGTTCGCTCCCGAACGGTGGACTGCGGTGGTGACAGGACCGGTCATCGAGTTCCTGAGGTCGGGCAACGATTTCGCGCGCGTCACCGCCGGGCGTGGCCAGGTCCTTCTGCCGAATACTGCGGCCCTGACGGGAATCGAAGACGCTCGTCTGACGGGACCGCTTCTCTACGAGCGGTACAGGCTCTGGTGGATGCTCGTCGATCCGCTCGTGGAGCGCCGATTCTTTCCCACGGCGAGGCTGACCGATCGTCTCGATTCCCCTCTGATCGGCGACTTCAACATCAAGTACGTTCTCCAATGCCGATACCCGTGGTGGGGGACGTTTCACACGTTCTGGCACGCGAGACGCGACTCCCTCCTGTCGCCCTGGATTCGATCATCACGGTTCGCTGTCATCGCGAAGTCGAATTCGGTGGAGATCCGCCGCGACGTCCTCGGGCGGATGAGGCCGCGCGCCCATTTCGCAGAGAAGACGCTGGAGGTGCGATCTCTGGCAGAGGCCTTCTCCGCTCTCGCACGAGACCGCAATCTGGCCGCCCGTGTGGCCGTCGTCGAGACGGGAGGGACGCCATTGCGTCCGCGGGAAGCCTCGGGAGAGGTCGTCGTGCGGTACCCGACCGATTCCAGCGTGCGGCTGGAGACCCGCAGCCGGACCGGAGGACTGGTGGTTCTGCACGACACATACGCCCCTGGATGGCGCGCGACGGTCGACGGGCGAGAGGCGAAGATCCATCCGGTCAACATCCTGTCGCGCGGGGTGGTCGTTCCGGCCGGTTCACACGTCGTCGAGATGACGTTCCTTCCTCCCGGCCTCCCGGCAGGGGCGGTCATCTCGGGTGCGACTCTCGTTGCACTGGTGATCTTCGCGTTCTCGGCCCGGCGCAAGGGCGGCGCCCGCCGGCCGCAACGAGGGGCGTGCGGATAGATGGCGATGCGAACTCGGACGCACGTCATCCAGATCGTTGTGGTGTCGACGGCTCTCGTCGTCGCGATCTCGCTCGCGGGAATCGACGTCTCGGCGATCCGCTACTTTCGCAGCGACACCATCGTTCGGGATGCATGGGATCCATCGTCGATTCCGAGCCCGCCGTATTTCGATCCGGCGCCCTGGGCGATCTGGTCCTCCTCCGACCTCTTCGTACACGACGTTCTCCGCGCCGGGGCGCTGCCGCTCTGGGACCGCCTGCAGGGAGGAGGCTACTCGCCGGTCGTCGTCGTGCAGAACGGAGTCTTCCATCCATTGCGATGGGCAGTCGCGCTCGTGCCGCGTGATCAGGCGCTGTCGACTCTCGTGCTGCTGATCATCGCGTTCTCGTTTCTCGGCATGTGGCTCGTGCTGCGGTGCGGCTATGACACGAGCGTGGCCGCCGCATACACCGGCGCCGTGTTCTACACGCTGTCCGGAGCCTTCCTCTCGTTTCTTCATTTCTCCGGCGCATCCATTCCGCTGCTGCACCTTCCGTGGCTCGCGTTCGCTCTCATTTGCGCGCAGCGCTCGCGCAAGCTCACCGGCGGCGTGATTCTGGCCGCCGGAATGGCGCTGCTGTTCCTGTCGGGGCATCCTCTTCTGATCATCGCGGTGCTCGTGGCGCTTTCGGGGGTCGCTTGCGGCGAGGCGTGGGATGCAGGCAGCAGCAGACCGCTCGCGCTGTTGTTCGTCTGTGGCGCGGCGGGGGCGCTGCTCGCCGCGTTCGCGATTCTGCCGCCGCTCGCGGCACTCGATGACCTCTGGTCATACAAGACGGGAAGCCACTTCGGATCGGTCTACGCGCCGTTCTATCCGTGGAGTGAGTGGTTCCGCGCGGTCGGGGCGATCGTCGCCGATCCCGGACGTCAGTATTTCGACGACACCCGTTTTGCCGTATCGGCAGGAGCCGG
>DATLYG010000117.1:0-8483 GCA_035574985.1 Thermoanaerobaculia bacterium
TGTCATTGCAGCGGCCGTGTCGATGTACGAGCGCGCCGGCGAAGGCATGCCGGCACGTCCGCCGAAGACGAGGCCCGCGCCGATCGCCTGGACGCCGGCACTTCCCGACCTCGATCCACCGGAGCCGTCGAGCGCCGTTCCGACGCTCGTCCGCGCGGGCGAGCAGGAAATCGAGGAGCGCGTTCGAGCCTACGCCGGCGAACTGGCGAAGATGTGGACGCGGCATCCGGAGGAACTCGTCGACGTCGTGGCGCACGCGGCGACGAAGGCCGGCGGCTCGCAGCCGGTCTCGCTCCTTCTCGCCATTGCGCACGCCGAGACCAACGGCAACATTCTGACGGTCTCCGAGGCGGGAGCGGTCGGCCTCGCGCAGGCGACGCCGGTCGCGATTCAGCAGGAAGCGGTCCCCGGAAAGCTCTTCGTCACGAACGACTACCTCGTCGGCGCGCGCGCCTACATCACGAAAAAGCCCCTCGGCGACGCCGACACGATTGCCAGCATCGTCCTTCTGCACGACACCCCGAAGACCCGCGCCAGGGCGAAGCGGCTGCTGAAGTCGGCGATGGCCCTCCGTCGCGAGGGTCTCGACGAACTCGACCTGCTGGCCCCGTTCGCGCCGGACGTCTTCTTCACCAGGATCGAGGCGGCCGACCGGCACAACCGGGCCATTCTCGGGCGCCTCGAGCGTCTGCTGGCGAAGGGCAGCCGCGCCGAGATTCGCGGCTTCCGCAACGAGGTCCGCCGCGAATACCGGGCGCTGAAGGCGATGCAGGTCGCGAGCTGGAAGCAGTACCAGCGCGACCTCGCCGCCAGGCGCGACGCGATGCTCGAGAGGCAGTTCGGCCGCGACGCGGATTTCGTCAGGCGCGAGATGACGTACGAGGCGGCCGAGTACCTCGGCGAACATCTCGACGTCCGCTTCTCCGCGAAGAGAATGGCGGAGTTCCTCGTCAGCCATCTCGAACGGAAAGTGACCGAGGCGCGGAAACTCGCCTCGTCGGAACGCGAGATCGAGTCGATGACCGCGGCGCTCTACAACGGCGGCTCGCACAACGTGAAGCGCATGCTGGCGGGGCTCATCGGGTCGCTGCCCGAGACGCAGAAGTACATGAAGAAAGTCCCCGCCACGCGCCGGCGGCTCGACGCCGTCGCCGGCTCCGCGTTCGGCGGTCGTTGACCGCGCCCTCCCCTATTCCCGGAACAGCGGAGGCGGAGGCGGCACATCGTGCACGTGCGCCGGCCGTCGGAGGCGGCTGTGCCGGAACCCGTAGAGGAAGTAGAAGATCAGGCCGATGGCCAGCCAGGTGAAGAAGCGCATCCACGACCGCGGCGGGAGGTAGACCGCCAGCCCGACGCACGAAATCGCGCCTAACAGCGGAATCAGGAACGGTCCTCCCGGAACCTTGAAGGGCCTCTCCCGCTGCGGCTCTTTGATCCTGAGGATCATGATGCCGATGCAGACGAGGAAGAAGGCGAAGAGCGTTCCGATGTTCGTCAGATCGACCATGTCTTCGAGCGTGGTGAACATGCTCGTCACGCCGACCGCGACGCCGGTCAGGATCGTCGCCACGTGCGGCGTCCGGAACTTCGGATGGACCTTTGCGATCCACTGCGGCAGCAGCCCGTCACGCGCCATGGCGAAGAAGATGCGCGGCTGCCCGAGCTGGAACACCAGCAGCACCGCGGTATGGGCGATCACCGACCCGAGCGCCACGACGCCGACCATCCAGTTCGGCATCGCCACGTGCTTCATCGCCAGCGTCAGCGGCTCCGCCTGCTCGGTCGACAGCGCATTCACCAGCGACCCGTAGGGGATCATGCCGGTGAAGACGGCGGCGACGACGATGTAGATGATCGTACAGACGATCAGCGATCCGATGATGCCGATCGGCATGTCCCTCTGCGGATTGCGCGCCTCCTCGGCCGTCGTCGACACGGCATCGAAGCCGATGTAGGCGAAGAAGACCACGGCCGCTCCGGCGAAGATGCCCGTCACCCCGTTCGGGGCGAAGGGCGTCCAGTTCTCCGGCTTCACGTACTTGAAGCTGACGATGACGAAGAACCCGAGGACCACCAGCTTCAGCGCGACCATCACGAAATTGAATCCTGCCGACTCACGAATGCCCCACACGAGCACGATCGTGATCGCGGCGACGATCGCCACCGCCAGAACGTTGAAGACGATCGGTATGCCGAAAATGTGCGGTGCCGACGCCACCACGTCCGGCATCTTCCGCACCGCCGTCGCATAGTCGACCGCAAGCCACTCCGGCAGGGGCGTGCCGAGGCCGTCGAGGAGGGTGTTGAAGTAGTTCGCCCAGGAGATCGCCACGGCGACGTTGCCGATGGCGTACTCGATGATCAGGTCCCAGCCGATGATCCACGCCATCAACTCGCCGAGCGTGGCGTACGAGTAGGTATAGGCCGAACCGGAGACGGGGACCATCGAAGCGAACTCGGCGTAGCAGAGCGCGGTGAAGCCGCAGACCACGGCCGTCACGACGAACGAGAGCATCAGCCCCGGCCCCGCTCCCAGCCGGTGGGAGTCTCCCGCGGCCGCCGTCCCGATGGTGGCGAAGATGCCCGCCCCGATGATCGCACCGATTCCGAGGGCGACGAGGTTCCACGGCCCGAGGGCCTTCTTCAGTTGATGCCCTTCCTCGCGCGTCTCGGCGACCAGGGCGTCGAGCGACTTGGTCTTGAACAGTTGCAGCGACATGCGCGGGGGATGATACAGGCGCGGCGCGCTAGGCGCGAGAAGCGCGAGGCGCGAGAGCGCGAGGCGCGAGCGGCGCCTCCTATAATGGAGCGCCATGGATCGCGAAGGTCTCGCCGAGATTGCGCGTCGTCACGGGATCCGGCTGGTTCTTCGCTTCGGTTCCACGGTCGCGGGAAGAATTCATGCCGGAAGTGACATCGATCTGGGTGTTCTTTTCGACCGGATGCCACCGACGTGGGAGGAGGAGGCGGCGTTGTTGTCCGATCTGCAGGAGCTTCAGCAAGATCGGGAGATCGACATTGCGATCCTCAATCGTGCAGATCCCCTGTTTCTGAAGCAGGTCACCCAGCAGTGTGAACTCCTCTTCGGCGAGCCGCGTGACCTGTACGAACTGAAGATCTATGCATTCAAGCGCTACCAGGACCACCGCCGCTACCTTCCACTCGAGAAGAAGTACGTCGAGCGGGTTCTTGCCGCTACGGTCAAATGACGATTGATCGCGAGCTGGTCACTCGGAAGATGCTCCTGATCACTCGGGATCTCGAGCAGCTCCGTGCGATGTTTCCTGCGGACCTGAACGAGTACCTCGACAGCTTGAAGGACCAGGCAATGCTCGAGCGATATCTGGAGAGGATGATCGGACGAGCGATCGACATCAACTTTCACCTCATCACCGAGAGCGGCGGAGCGCCGCCGCCCGACTATCACTCCTCGTTCATGCGCCTCGCCGAGATGAAAGTGTTGGATCGTGAATTCGCGTCGCGCATTGCGCGAGCTGCCGGACTTCGGAACCGGCTGGTGCACGAGTACGAGACGATCGACCAGAGGAAGCTCTACGCAGCCGGTCAGTCGGCGCTGCGCGACATTCCGGCTTACCTGCAGCAGATCGAGAACTTCCTTTCCCGCGAATCGTGATCCAGGCGCGGGGCGCCCGCCTTCTCGCCTCCGCGCCGCGCCTCCCTTGATGTACATTTGCCCCCACACGGGAGGAGGCCTTCCATGAGCGCAATCGAGAGCACGGTCCCGACGAAGTATCCCGACGTCCGCAACTACATCGGCGGCTCGTTCGTCGACGGCAACGGGGCGGAGTATCTCGACGTGACGAACCCGGCGACCGGCAGCGTCATCTCGCGCGTTCCCCTCTCGTCCGCGCAGGAGGTCGACCGCGCCGTGCAGGCGGCGAAGAAGGCCTTCCCCGGGTGGTCGCAGACGCCGATCAAGGAGCGCGTGCAGGTGTTCTTCCGCTACAAGGCGCTCCTCGAGCAGCACATCGACGAACTGGCGGCGCTCGTCACCGAGGAGAACGGGAAGATCGACAGCGAGGCGCGCGCCGAGGTGCTCAAGTCCGCCGAACTGACCGAGTTCGCCTGTTCGCTTCCGCAGTTGTGCGCCGGAGAGGTCCTCGAGGTCAGCCGCGGCGTCGAGTGCCGCGTCGAGCGCTTCCCGGTCGGGATCGTCGCCTCCATCACGCCCTTCAACTTCCCCAACATGGTCCCGAACTGGACGATCCCCAACGCCATTGCCCTCGGCAACTGCATGATCCTCAAGCCGTCCGAACTCGTCCCTCTCAGCGCCGGACGCATCGCCGAGCTGCTGCGCGAGGCGGGCCTTCCCGAGGGGGTGTTCAACGTGGTCCACGGCGGACAGGCGGCGGTCGAGGCCATCTGCGACCATCCGGACATCGAGGGGATCACCTTCGTCGGCTCGACGCGCGTGGCGAAGATCGTCTATCGCCGCGGGACGGCGAACCTCAAACGGGTCCTCGCGCTGGGCGGAGCGAAGAACCATCTGATCGTCATGCCCGACGCCGAACCGGAGATGACGTCGACGAACGTGGTCGCCTCGATGTCGGGCTGTGCCGGTCAGCGCTGCATGGCGGCCTCGGTGATGGTGGCCGTCGGCAACAGCGATCCGATCATCGACCGCATGGTCACGATCGTGCGATCGATGGTCCCCGGCGTCCACCTCGGTCCGGTGATCTCGCGCGAGGCGAAGCAGCGGATCGAGAGCTACATCACCGAGGCGGAGAAAAGCGGCGCGAAGGTGCTCGTCGACGGCCGCGGCTACACCGTTCCGGGGAAGGAGGGCGGCTACTACGTCGGGCCGACGCTCATCGACCACGTCACACCCGACATGCGCATCGCCCAGGAAGAGGTCTTCGGTCCGGTGATGGTGATCGTGCGCGCCAAGGACGTCGACGACGCTCTCGGCATTCAGCACCGCTCGCGCTACGGCAACGCGGCATCGGTCTTCACCGAGAGCGGCGGCGTGGCCCGGTACGTCATGGAGCGCGCGAGCGCGGGGATGGTCGGCGTCAACGTCGGCGTCCCGGTGCCGCGCGAGCCGTTCGGCTTCGGCGGATGGAACGAATCGAAGTTCGGCGTCGGCGACATCACCGGACGCGGCTCGATCGAGTTCTGGACGAAGTCGAAGAAGATGACCACCAAGTGGAACAAGGAAGCCGGCGTCAACTGGATGTCGTGACCCGCGCACCCGCCGTCCGCGAAATCTCCGCTGCGTGACCGTCTATCAGTCGGGTACCATTACCGGACCAATCACCGGATCACGCAGGAGTGTGACATCATCATGACCAAGTCATTCCGTCGGATTGCTGCTTCGATCATTATAGCAGTAGTTCCTGCCTTCTTGAATGCAGCGACAACGGAAATCCGCACGCTGATCGACGCCGACAACGACCCCTCCACCGGATGCGCGGTCGCGTCCCCCGCCGGCAGCGTGCCCGGCTTCGAGCACATTCTCGTCACCACCATCGAGTCCGGCGAGCGGACCGCCTCCGTCACCGGCGTGACGCGGCAGCAGTGCGCCGGTGCGCTCTTCGGCACTCCGGTGATCGTCGCCTCCACCGGATGGGCGGCCGGCGTCGACGGAGCTTCCGGCAACATCCTCGTCGAATCGAAGATCCCCGCCAGCGCATTCGGCGGCACGCTCCCCGCGCAGATGCGCGTCGCCTTCCTGATGACCTCGGGGTCGCTCTCCTCCGCCGTCCTGCAGTCCAACGACGGCCGCCCCATCCTCTGGCCGCCGGCAGCAGGACGGCGCCGCGCGGCCTCGCCTCCCGCCGGCGGCTCCGGCTCGCCGCGCACGATCATCCTCGACGGACTGGCCGGCGACTGGGTCGGCGTTTCTCCGCTGGTGAGCGGCGGCGCGAGCAGCGGCTCGGCGACCCTCAGGCTTCTCTCCGTGCGCGCGTACGCTTCCTCCTCGGATCTGTTCTTCGCGTACGACGCGAAGGTCGACCTGAAAGCGCCGACGGCCGTCGCCGACACCTACGACGTCCGCCAGGGAAGAACGCTCGACGTCCTCGCGCCGGGGGTTCTCGCCAACGACTCGAATCCGACCGGCGAGCTGCTCGCGGCACGCCGGACGTCCGATCCTTCCCAGGGAACGCTCGTCTTCCACGACAACGGCGGCTTCACCTACGTCCACGGCGGCGCGCCGGGCACGAGCGACTCCTTCACCTACCGCGCCACCACGCCGTCGGCGGAATCGAACGACGCCACCGTCACGCTCAACGTCATTCCGAACATCCCGCCCACCGTGGCGAATGACTCCTATTCGGTTGCCCATCGCGGGACGCTGACCCTCGCCGCCCCGGGGGTCCTCGGAAACGACTTCGATGCCGATTCCGACCCGATCGGCGCCGTCCTGCAGACGAACCCGGCGAACGGCACGCTCACCTTCGCGCCGAACGGGTCGTTCACCTACACCCACAACGGATCGAATACCCTCGGCGACTCCTTCACCTATCGGGCCTTCGACGGTGTGAGCAGTTCCGCGCCCGCCACCGTCGCCATCACGGTCGGCGCCGACATCCCCGCGGTCGCCGCGAACGACGGCTACACCGTGGCCGAAGGGGCGACACTCAGCGTCGCCGCGCCGGGAGTCTTCGCCAACGACACCGATCCCGACACGCCGCAGTCGAACTGGAGCGCCGTCGTGGTGACACCCCCGGCCAGCGGGACGCTCACGCTCGCCGCCGGAGGCGGCTTCACCTACTCGCACAACGGCAGCGAGACGACGGCCGACTCGTTCACCTACCGCGTCAACGACGGCATCGCGCTGTCGAACATCGCCACGGTCGCGATCACGATCACCCCTGTGAACGACGCGCCCGCGGCGAACGACGACGCCTGGAGCACCAGCGAGGACACGCCCCTGGTGATCGCCGCGCCGGGCGTCCTCGCCAACGACACCGATGCGGAAAGCAATCCGCTCACCGCCGCCATCGTCACGGGTCCGGCGCGCGGCACTGTTGCGCTGAACGCAAACGGATCGTTCACCTATACGCCAAACGCAAATGCAAACGGAACCGACTCGTTCACGTATCGCGTGAGCGACGGGACGGCGACCTCGAACAGCGCCACCGTCACCCTCGTCATCACTCCGGTCAACGACGTGCCCGCGTTCACCGCCGGCCCGAACGTGACCGTGAACGAAGACAGCGGCCCCTACGCCGCGGCCTGGGCGACGGCGATCACCGCCGGACCGGCCGACGAGGCCTCGCAGACGCTCGCGTTCCTCGTCTCGAACGACAACAACGCCCTCTTCGCCGTCCAGCCGGCCGTCGCCGCCAACGGCACTCTCACCTTCACGCCGGCGGCGAACGCCAGCGGATCGGCGACCGTCACGGTGCGGCTCGGCGACGACGGAGGAACCGCGAACGGCGGCGTCGACACGACCGCCGCGGTCACGTTCACGATCACCGTGAACGCCGTCAACGACGCTCCCTCCTTCACCAAGGGCGCCGACCAGGCCGTGCTCGAGGACGCGGGGGGACTGACGGTGAACGGCTGGGCGACCGCCGTCAGTGCCGGGCCGGCCGATGAGGCCGGGCAGACGCTGACGTTCAACGTCTCGAACGACAACAACGCCCTCTTCGCCGTCCAGCCGGCCGTCGCCGCCAACGGCACTCTCACCTTCACGCCGGCCGCGAACGCTTCCGGTTCGGCGACCGTCACCGTCACGCTGGCCGACAACGGCGGCACGGCCGGTGGCGGAGTGGACACCTCCGCCGCGCAGACGTTCGTCATCAGCGTCACCGCCGTCAACGATGCTCCGTCGTTCACACCGGGAGCGAATCAGACGGTCAACGAAGACGCCGGTGCGCAGAGCGTGACCTGGGCGACCGCCATCACCGCCGGCCCGAGCGAGGGCTCGCAGGCGCTCGCGTTCCTCGTCTCGAACGACAACAACGCCCTCTTCGCCGTCCAGCCGGCCATCGCCGCGAACGGCACGCTGACATACACGCCGGCGGCCAACGCCAACGGATCGGCCACGGTCACCGTCAGGCTCAGCGACGACGGCGGGACCGCGAACGGCGGCGTCGATACGACCGCGCCGGTGACCTTCACGATCACCGTCACCGCGGTCAACGATCCCCCGGCCTTCACCCTGGGCCCCGATCAGACCGTCGCCGAGGACTCCGGTCCGGCGACGGTGACCCCCTTCGTCACGGCGATCAGCCCCGGTCCCGCCGACGAGAGCGCGCAGACGATCGCCTCGTTCAACGTGAGCAACGACAACAACGCTCTCTTCGCCGTCCAGCCGGCCATCGCCACCAACGGGACCCTGACCTTCACGCCCGCTTCGAACGCATCCGGCCAGGCCATCGTCAGCGTCACGGCAACCGACAGCGCCGGAGCGACGTCCTCGCCGGCGCAGACCTTCACCATCACCGTCACGCCGGTCAACGACGCACCGGTCCTCGCCGCCGGCGGTTCCGCTCCGGCGTTCGTCGAAGATT
>DATLYG010000118.1:0-6035 GCA_035574985.1 Thermoanaerobaculia bacterium
CCAGACGTAGAACTTTCCCTCCTCCCCTTCCGAGTCGGCGTCGAGCGTCGAGTAGAACCCGCCGTCGGGGGAGGTCATCTCCCGCAGTACGAAGTCGAGGATCTCGCCGGCGATTCGAGCGAAGAGTGGGTCTTTCGTCCACTGCCAGGCGCGGGTGTAGAGGCGGGCGAGAAGGGCGTTGTCGTACAGCATCTTCTCGAAATGCGGCACCAGCCAGCGCGCGTCGACCGAGTAGCGATGAAACCCGCCACCGACCTGGTCATACATCCCGCCGCGGGCCATTTTCGTCAACGTGTTGACGACCATCTCCCGGTAGACATCGTCGCCCGTGCGCCGCGCGACCTGCATGAGGAAGTCGAGCGTCATCGACGGGGGGAACTTCGGCGCTCCGCCGAAGCCACCGTTGATGCGGTCGTACCCCTGTGCGATCCGTGCGGCCGCGCGCTCGAGCGTCCGGTGGTCGATCGAAGAGTCGCCCGCCGGCAGGCGGAGGGACGCGGCCACCGCCTCGCGCACCTCGATCCCCGCCTCCTCCACTTCCCGGCGGCGCGAGCGGAAGGCCTCGGCCACCTGCTCGAGCACGCGACGGAACCCCGGCAAACCGTGCCGGTCCGCAGGAGGAAAGTAGGTTCCGCCGTAGAACGGCTTGCCGTCGGGCGTGAGGAACAGCGACATCGGCCATCCGCCGTGGCCGGTCATGAGCTGGACCGCCTGCATGTAGATCGAGTCGAGGTCGGGGCGCTCCTCGCGATCGACCTTCACCGGCACGAAGTCGCGGTTGAGGATCTCCGCGATGGCCTCGCTCTCGAACGACTCGCGCTCCATGACGTGGCACCAGTGGCAGGCCGAGTAGCCGATGGAAAGAAAGATCGGCTTGTCCAGCTCGCGGGCCTTCGCCAGCGCCTCCAGGCCCCACGGGTACCAGTCGACCGGATTGTGCGCGTGCTGGAGCAGGTAGGGAGACGTTTCGTGGATCAGGCGGTTCGGCATGGCGACGTCTCCTGTCCGTCAAGCAGCATTCACGCCCGGAGCGCTTCGAGCAGTTGCGGCGGAAAGGCGCGCATCTCGAAGTACTCCTGCTCGAGGTCCTCGACCTGGAAGCGGTCGAGGCCGGAATTGGCGAGAAAGTCCTTGCGGAGCTTCGCGTCCTGCTCGTCGACGATCCGCGGCAGGAGCTGGTTGATGTAAAACGCCTCGAGGCGGATCTTCGTGATGACCTCCTCGAGCAGCGGTTCGTTGATGACGTCCTGCAGGTCCTTCAGCTCGGCGATCTCCGACTTGATCTCGCGCCGGAAGGTCTCCCGTCCCTCGGGGGTGTTCAGCTCGAGGTAGAAATTCGCCATGCGCCGGCGGGCGAGGTTGTAGACGGCAACGTAGGCGCGCTCGGCACGATTGATGGCGGCGATCGACTGCACCACGTCGCCGATCGATGCCTCGTTGGCCTCGATCGCGAGCAGCCCGAGGGTCAGCGCATAGAGCTTCTTCTTGCCGTAGGCGAGCGCATACTCGTTCGCCACGATCGGATCGATGAAGAGCTGCTGGAATAGGCCGCGCCGCAGCTTCTCGAACACCTGCATGTTGCCCAGCAGCGAGCGGACCTGCTCGGGTGTCAGTTCGACGTCGTCCATGAAGGCGAGCTTGTTGATCAGCGTCGTGGTGTGGTCGATGCGGTCGAAGAGCGTGACCAGCTCGCCGAACGACTCGAGCCGCTCGAAGTCCTCTTCCTCCCGCGTGATCTCGTCGATCAGGCGTCCCGTGTCGAGGAGCAGCTCCTCGAACGTCTGGTCGCGGTTCGCCGTCGCCTTCTGCTTGTTCTCCATGAGCTGCACCAGGTCGAGCGGCGAGAGCCGGCGCGTGATGTTCTTGCCGAGAAGGAAACTGACGAGGATCTCGCGGGTGGAGCGGATGTAATCGGGCTCGTCCTCCTTGCTCACGACCGGCTGCGGCTCCTGCAGGACGATCTCCTCGAGCGTGTCGAAGAGCGAGAGCGGCACCTCGTTGCGGAGCGAGAGCGTACGGAGGCGCATCAGCCGCGCCCGCGCCGTCGGATTGATGATCGAGCCGGCGCACGAGGCGAGGATCCTCTTGTACTCGTCGATGAGCTGCTGGTTGTCGGGATGGTGGTAGATGACGTCGATCTGGATGCGCTCGCGCTGGTACGTCTCCACCCGGCCGAGTTCCTCCTCCACCGGAAGATCGGCAACCGACTCGAGCGACCGGTGCGCGGCGTACGCCTCGCGGCAGATCTCCGCGAAACGCTGATGCGCGCGATGGACCACCCGGATCACCACGATCGTCGTCTCCGGCTCGTCGAGCGCCTTCAGGATGTCGTGCGCCAGAGCGAGGAAGTTCCCCGCGCCGACCTTCTTCGACCGCTTCAGCAGCTTGCCGGCCGCCTTCAGCGTCTGCGCCTGCCGCTCGGTCACGTCGCGGAAGCGCTTCCGGTCGTCGACGAAGAAGAAGTAGTTCGCCACGGCGTTCCCCTGAAGAAAGAGGTTGTCGTACGTCTCGAACCCTTCCGTGTTCAGGGTGAAGCGCAGCTCGTGGGTCTTCGGGTTGGTCTGCGCCCCGAAGAGCACCAGCCGGTTGACCACTTCCTCGTTGAGAAGATCGCCGACCGGCAGGTGCCCGCCGAACATGTACTCGCCGAAGATCCCGCCGTTGCCCCGGAACTTCACCCCGTCCAGATTGAGCGTCACCTCGGAGTTGCCGCCGAAGTAGCGGACCACGTCCCCGCGCGCCGTGCGGATCTGTTCGAACCAGAATCGCCGCTCGACGTCGGGCCCGGCCACGACGGCGAAAAACTCGATGCCGTTTCCGATGAACCCCTGATGGACGATCGCCCGGATCATCTGGACTCCGGATTGTAGATTCTTGCGGCCGAAGTCTGAGGATCCGTCTCTCGGATCAAAGAACCGGATTCGGGTTCGGGCGCGTGTGGCTCAGGCGGTCGGCAGCGGGATTTCGACACACGTCGAGCACGGCGGCGCTTTCGGTAGCGGGACCGCGGGCGGGTGGATGGAAGACGGCCTTGCCTGCGGGAGAGAACCTGCCCGCATCTTCGGCGATGTTCAAGACGATGTTCAAGACCATGCTCAGGGCCGTGTGTTTCCTTTGCGGAGAACCGAGATATTCAATCGCGATACCTTTCCCCGCGCCCGCGCCCGAGCCCGGTCTCTGTCTCTCAAATGTCCACCGATGCACCATCGGGCATCACGCCCGCGGGTGGGCCTTCCGGTAGACCTCGATGAGCTGCCAGTCGTTCAGGTGGGTGTATTTCTGCGTCGTCGAGAGCGAGGCGTGACCCAGCAGCTCCTGGATGGCGCGGAGGTCGGCGCCGGCGTTGAGCAGGTGTGTGGCGAACGAGTGGCGCATGGTGTGCGGCGAGATGCCGGCGCGCAGCGATGCGTCGCGCACATAACCCTCGAAGAGCCGCCGGACGCTCCGGGCGGTGATTCTCTCGCCGCGGTAGTTGACGAAGAGCGCCTGCTCCTCCGCGTCATCGACGAGGTCTCCCCTCACCGGAAGCCACGCCCGGAGAGCCTCCTCCGCTTTCGACCCGAAGGGAACGATGCGCTCTTTCGATCCCTTGCCGTGCACCTTCACGAGGCGGGCACGCAGTTCGAGGTCGTCGAGGTCGATCCCCACCAGCTCGGAGATGCGCAGCCCCGAAGCGTAGAGCAGTTCGAGCCAGGCGCGGTCGCGGACGCCCAGCGGAGTGGAGACATCCGCCTGTTCGAGCAGCAGTGCGACGTCGGCCGGCTGCATCACGGCGGGGAGCTGCTTTTCCTTCTTCGGGGTCGCCACCGAGCGCGCCGCGTTCCCTTCGACCACCCCTTCCCGCACGAGGAACCGGAAGAACGAGCGAAGCGCCGAGAGGTGACGCGCCATCGATGCACGGCTCAGTTTCCGACGCCCGAGGTGGGCGAGGTAGGAACGAATCGCCAGATGGTCGACCTGGCGCAGGTCGAGCTGGTCGCGGGCCAGGGTGAAGTAGTCGTTGCAGAGGAAGGAGACGAAGGACTCGAGATCGTCGCGGTACGCCTCGACGGTGTTTGGGGAGACGTTCCGCTCGTACGTCAGATAGTCGAGGAAATCCCCGATCTCGCTCTTCATCCGGTGTCCGGTTTGAGGCCGCGGGTGTCGGGCGGCGCCCGGTCCCGGCACCTGGTCTATAGTACCCCGCCCATGCTGAAGAAAACTCCGCTCAACGATGTCGAAAAGGAACTCGGCGGGAAGATGGTCGATTTCGGCGGCTGGGAGCTGCCGGTGCAATACAGCGGCATCCTCGAGGAGCACGAGGCCGTCCGCACGAGGGCCGGCATCTTCGACGTCTCGCACATGGGAGAGATCACCATCGCCGGCCGCGACGCGCTCGCGCTCCTCCAGAAGCTCACCTGCAACGACGTTTCGAAACTCGAGGACGGCCGCGCGCAGTACAACGGGCTGCTCTATCCGACGGCCGGCTTCGTGGACGACGTCGTGATCTACCGCCGCGCTCCCGACGACTATCTGATGGTCGCCAACGCGGCGAACACCGACAAGGACTTCGAGTGGATCTCCGACTGCGCGAAGGGGATGGAGGTCGAGGTGCGCAACGTCAGCGCCGACTACGCACAGCTCGCGGTACAGGGGCCGGAAGCGGAAGCGCTGCTCCAGCCGATGATCGCGGCCGACCTGAGCCGGATCCGGTACTACCGCTTCGCCAGCAGCACGATCGACGGGGTCCCGGCGATCGTCTCCCGCACCGGCTACACCGGCGAGGACGGATTCGAGATCTACCTCCCGCCCGACGAGGCCCCGCGCATCTTCCGGAAGATCATCGAGGCGGGAGCGAAGCCGTGCGGTCTCGGGGCGCGCGACACCCTCCGGCTCGAGGCGAAAATGGCGCTCTACGGCAACGACATCGACCATACCACGACGCCGATCGAGGCCGACCTGTCGTGGATCGTGAAGCTCGAGAAAGGGGAGTTCATGGGACGCGACGTTCTCGAGCGCGAGAAGGCGGAGGGGCCGGCCCGCAAGCTCGTCGGGTTCGAGATGGTCGACCGCGGGATCGCCCGTCACGGATACCCGATCGTGACCGGGGGAGAGGAAGTGGGCGTCGTCACCAGCGGCACCCACTCTCCGACATTGAAAAAGGCAATCGGTCTCGCATATCTTCCGCTCGACAAATCGGCCCCCGGCACCGGGTTTTCCGTCCTGATCCGCGGAAAGGAAGCTCGCGCGCGCGTGGTTCCGACTCCGTTCTACAAGCGCGCGCGCTGACCCGCGCACGACGGCGAAAGCGAGAGAGGATGCGGCGATGACGCCCGAAGACAGCAGATACGCGAAGAGCCACGAGTACATTCACGTCGAAGGCGACATCGGCACGATCGGCATCACCGACTACGCGCAGAAGGAACTCGGCGACGTCGTGTTCGTCGAGCTGCCCCAGGTCGGTTCGCAGCTCGAGGCCGGCGACGAACTCGGGAGCATCGAGTCGGTCAAGGCCGTCTCGGAACTCTTCAGCCCCGTCAGCGGCGAGGTGGTCGAAGTCAACGAAGCGCTCGCCGACAAGCCGCAGCTCGTCAATGAAGACCCCTACGGCGACGGCTGGATGATCCGCATCCGCCTCTCCGATCCGACCGAGGTCGACGAGCTGATGACGGCCGAGGAGTACGAGGAGTACATCGAAGCCGAAAGCGGAAAGTAACGACCGGGCCTCGGGCCAACGGTCTCGGAGAGACCGGCAGCCCCGACGCCCGGGACTCACACCCGAGACCTGAGACCTGCCTTGAAATACATTCCCAACGCCAAGGAAGATGTCCGCGAGATGCTGGCCGTGGTCGGCGTCGACTCGGTCGACCGCCTTTTCGACTCCATTCCGGACGACGTCAAGCTGGGGCGGCCGCTCGATGTGCCCGGCCCCTGGTCGGAGATCGAGGCGCGCCGCTGGTTCCGTGAACTCGCCTCGCGCAACACGACGGCGGTCGACTGCCTCTCGTTCCTCGGAGGCGGCGCGTACTTGCACGACCAGCCCGCCTGCATCGACC
>DATLYG010000119.1:0-13340 GCA_035574985.1 Thermoanaerobaculia bacterium
ATGACGGCGAGGGAGTCGGCGCGCGGAGGAACGGGGAGCCGAACATGGAATCCTGAACCGAGAGAGGACCGACCGCGCATCGATGCGAGCTCAGTGTTCAATGTTCAGTTTTCGACGTTCAAGTCGAGGGCCCGGTGGCCCGCCTGCCGCTCGCGGAAGATCGGATGGGACCAGATCTTCTTCTTGTGGAGTTTGTAGAAGACCATCGTCTTGAGGATGGCCAGACCGTAGCGGACCGAGCGCCAGAAGCCAATCTGCGAGGCCTCGTCGAAATAGCGTGTCTGGATCGGCACTTCGCGGATCTTCATCCGCTTGTCGACGCCCTGGGCGATGATCTCCGTGTCGAAGACGAAGTCGTCGGAGTTCGCCTCGAAGTTCACCGATTCGAGGTAGTGCCGCGAGTAGGCGCGGAAGCCCGAGTGATACTCGGAGAGGAAGACGTAGAACGTCGCGTTCTCGACCATCGTCAGGAAGAGGTTCGCGAGGTATTTCCACTTCGGCATGCCGCCTTCCATCGGCCGGCCACCCAGCATGCGAGAGCCGAAGACGGCGTCGCACTCGCCGCGCAGGAGGGGCGCCACGAGCTGGGGGATGATGGTCGGATCGTACTGGTGGTCGGGGTGGACCATCACCACGATGTCGGCACCCATCTGGTCGAGCGCCGTCCGGTAGCAGGTCTTCTGATTTCCCCCGTAGCCGCGATTCTTCGCGTGGACGACGGTGCGGATGCCGAGGCGGCGGGCGATTTCCACCGTACGGTCGCGCGAGCAGTCGTCGACCAGAAGGATCTCGTCGACCCAGTCCTTCGGGATGTCGTCGTAGGTCGCCTCGAGGGTTTTCTCCGCGTTGTACGCGGGAAGCACGGCGACGATCTTCTTCTCGCGGAGCGGCATCGAGGGCGCGCGACTATAGCACAGGGTCCGCGAGGCGGTTTCGGAGCTCTTCGCTGAGCGGAACACCCGCTTCTTCGCAGGCGCGGGCGATCGTTTCCCATGCCTCGCGCCTGCGGCCCGAGCGCATCATTCCGAGGACGCCGCGGGCAAGGATGCCGTCGAAGAACACCTTCCGGTCGGCGTCGGTGGGGAGGGTCGCCTTCGCACCGTCCCGCAGCGAGCCGAGGACGTCGTTCAGGTCGGCACAGGCGGAGGAGACGATCTCGCGCAGCTCTTCCTTGAGCGTCCTCGCCAGAGCGGGCGACTTGCCGCCGGTGGAGATGGCGATCTGGATCGATCCTTCCTCCACGATCGCCGGAACGATGAACTCGCAGAGCGGCGTCACGTCGACGACGTTGACCGGGATGCGGCGCCGGCGGCAGTCGGCGGCGACCTGCTCGTTGACCGCCGTGTCGTCCGTCGATGCGATCACGATCGACGTTCCGTCGAGATCGGCTTCCTCGTATCGTTTCCTTCTGACGACGACGGTTCCCTCCCGCTCCCACTGCGCGATCTCCCCGTTGACCTCGGGCGAGACGATCGTCACGCGCGCGCCGTAGCGCAGCATCGTCTCGGCCTTCCGCGCGCAGACGTTCCCTCCGCCGACGATCAGAACGTCACGTCCTTCGAGGTCGAGAAAGATCGGATACCAGGGAAACTTCTTCGGCATGACGTTCGCTGGCGACGGGCGGGCGCCGGTTGCGCCTGCCGGACCGCGCTCTTCGCCGTCCGGTTTCGCGCGCGGCGCCGTGTCAGTAGATGGGGAACCGGTCGCAGAGCTCCTTCACTTCGCGTTTGACCTCCGCCACCACTCCGGCGTCCCCCTTCGAGTCGAGAACCCGGGCGATGAGGTTCGCGACCGTCTTCATCTCCGGCTCGCGCAGGCCGCGGGTGGTCACGGCAGGAGTGCCGATGCGCAGCCCGGAGGCGATCATCGGCTTCTGCGTGTCGAAGGGGATCGTGTTCTTGTTGACGGTGATGCCGGCCGCCTCCAGCATGGTTTGTCCGTCCTTCCCGGTGATCCCCCTCGAGAAGACGTCGGTCATGAAGAGGTGGTTGTCGGTGCCGCCCGAGACGATGCGGAAGCCGGCGTCGGCTACGGCCGAGGCAAGCGCCTTCGCATTGCGAACGATCTGACCCTGATACTCCCTGAACTCGGGGGAGAGTGCTTCCTGGAATGCGACCGCTTTCGCGGCGATGATGTGGACCAGAGGCCCTCCCTGCACGCCGGGAAAGAGTGCGCGGTCGAGGTCCTTCGCGTACTGCTCCCGGCAGAGAATCAGCCCGGCGCGGGGTCCGCGCAGCGTCTTGTGCGTCGTCGTGGTGACGAAGTCCGCATGGGGGACGGGTGACGGATGGTGACCGGTCACGACCAGGCCCGCGATGTGGGCGATGTCGGCCATCATCAGGGCCCCGGCGCGGTCGCAGATCTCGCGAATGCGCTTGAAGTCGATGATGCGCGAGTAGGCGGAAGCGCCGCAGATGATCAGCCGCGGCTTGTGCTCGTCGGCGAGTCGCTCCATTTCGTCGTAGTCGATCCGCTCGTCGTCGCGCCGTACGTGATAGGCCACGACCTTGAAGTCGCGACCGCTGTAGGAGAGCGGATGACCGTGCGTGAGGTGTCCGCCATGCGAGAGGTCCATCCCCATGATCGTGTCGCCCGGTTTGAGCACGGCGAAGTAGACGGCCATGTTGGCCTGCGAACCGGAGTGCGGCTGGACGTTCGCATGCTCGGCGCCGAAGAGCTTCTTCGCCCGCTCAATGGCGATGTTCTCGACGATGTCGGTCGGGCCGCAGCCGCCGTAGTAGCGCTTCCCGGGATACCCCTCCGCGTACTTGTTGGTGAAGACCGTCCCCATCGCGCTGAGGACCGCCTTCGACACGTGGTTCTCGGAGGCGATCAGCTCGAGCGTGTCGTTCTGGCGAGTGACCTCGAGCCGGATGGCCTCGGCGATCTCGGGGTCGACCTCGGCGAGAGGGCGATGGAGGAAATCGTGACCCATTGCGGCGCGGGTCTCTTCGTTGATCGTCGGCATGGGATCTCCTGATGCACTCGTGCGCGGCGGCGATCTTACTCCGAAAGAGTGTCGAAGAAGGCGATCGCGGCGCCGGCGAGATAGAGCGATCCGCCGACGAAGATCGACCGCTGCGGCAGCGCGAGGGCACGCTCGAAGGCGGCGCGCGGATCGGGTTCCGCAACGGCGGCGATCCCCATCGTCCGGGCGATCGCCGCCAGCTCGCCTGCGGGCGCCGAGCGCGGTGGAAATGGCTCGGTGGTGACGATCGTCTCGAAGAGCGGAAAGAGGATGCGCGCCGACGCGACGAGATCTTTGTCGGACATGATCCCGAACAGCAGCGCCCTCGGCGGCGGCACGTGCTCCTCGATGAAGGGAGCGATTGCCTGGAGGGCGTGAGGATTGTGTGCGCCGTCGATCCAGATGTCCTTTCCTCCCCTCCGCATCCGCTCGAGGCGTCCCCGCCACCTCGTCGCCGCCAGGCCGCGCTCGATCGTGAGGGGTGTGATCTGCGGGAAGCGCGGGCGCAACTCTTCCGCGGTCCGAGCGGCGAGGGCCGCGTTGCGCCGCTGGAAGAGGCCCGGCAGCGGAGCGTCACGCTCCTCCGTGACGACGATGAAGCGGTTGCCGAACTTCTCCGCGCGGCGCCGGATGACGCCGACGACTGCGGGGTCGGTGTTCGACGTCAGCACGACCGCGCCGCGGTGGATGACTCCCGCCTTCTCCCGCGCGATCTTCCGAAGCGTGCGGCCGAGAAACTCGACGTGATCGAACCCGATCGGCGTGATCACCGCTGCGACGGGGCGGACGACGTTCGTCGCGTCGAGGCGTCCTCCCATCCCCACCTCGAGCACGGCCACGTCGCACGCGGCCGTCTCGAAGGCGATGAAGGCGACGATCGTCAGCGCCTCGAAGTAGGTCGGCGTGATGTCGATCGCCTCGGCTGCCTCGCGCAGACGTGCGACCGAGGCCTCGAGCAAATCGTCCGTGATCGGATGGCCGGCGATCATCCAGCGTTCGCGGATGTCGACCAGGTGCGGCGAGGTGTAGTGCGCCGTGCGGTATCCCGATGCGTCGAGGATCGACGCGAGCATGGCCGAGGTCGATCCCTTTCCATTCGTGCCGGCAACGATGATCGACGGATAGGCTCGTTCGGGACGGCCGAGACGCCGCAGCAGCGCGCGGATCCGCCCGAGGCCGGGACGGATGCCGCTCCCCTGGAGCGACTCGAGATATTCGAGCGCGTTCACGCCGCCCGCGTGAAGGTCCGCAGAAACCGCGCGAGGGTCGCCTTCATCTCCGCCCGCGGCGTGATCAGGTCGACCATCCCATGCTCGACGAGGAACTCGGAGCGCTGGAAGCCCTCGGGAAGGGTTTGCCGGATCGTCTGCTCGATCACGCGCGGTCCGGCGAATCCGATCAGCGCCTTCGGCTCGGCGATGTTCACGTCACCGAGCATGGCGTAAGAGGCCGTCACGCCGCCCGTGGTCGGGTCCGTCAGGACGGAGAGGAAAGGAAGACGGGCCTCGGAGAGCTTCGCCAGCGCCGCCGAGATCTTTGCCATCTGCATGAGCGAGAGGATGCCTTCCTGCATGCGGGCCCCTCCCGAGCAGGAGACGATGATGAGCGGCTCCTTCCGGTCGAGACAGCGCTCGATCGCCAGGGTGATCTTTTCGCCGACGACCGATCCCATCGATCCCCCCATGAAGCTGTACTCCATGGCGCAGATCACGACGCTGATCCCGTCGAGCTTTCCCTCCGCGCAGAGAACGGCGTCTCCCTTGCCGACCCGCTGTTCGTAGACCTTGAGGCGGTCGCGGTAGCGCTTGGTGTCGCGGAACTCCAGCGGGTCGCCCGAGCGGATGTTCGTGGCGAACTCCTTGTACGAGCCGCCGTCGAAGAGCATCGCGAAGCGCTCGCGGGCACTGAGGCGGAAGTGATGGGAGCACTTCGGGCAGACGTTGAGGTTCTGCTCGACCTCTTTTCGGTAGACGATCTCCTTGCAGGACTCGCACTTGATCCAGAGTCCCTCGGGGATCGCGACCGGCTTTCCGGCCGGCTCTTTCGGCTTCTTCTCTTTCCGGAACCACGCCATCGCGCGCGACTCTACTCACTCGCAGCGGCCGAGGCAACCACGAGAAAGGTGCGGACCATCACCTGCGGCGGGCTGCAGTGCGGTGGAAAGGACCCCTCCGTATCTCAGATCTCGCGGAACATGTAGGGCCGGAGCACGTCGATCCGCTCCTCCAGCTTCGACGCGTCGAGCCAGCGGAGCGTGGCGGCGACCGAGGAGAGGAGCGAGTTGCCGTCCTGGGGTGTGTAGCAGAAGCCGACCACTTTTCTCGGCTTCGGCACGGTGAGCGTCGGCAGCGGGATCACCGTCTGCGACAGGATCCGTCCGTAGTAGCCGTGGTCGCGGCCGAACGAGAAGATCTGGTTGATCGACCGCTTGTTGGTGCAGGCGACGCGGGGGTTGCTGCGGAGTGCTCCCTTCACTTCCTCCAGCGTCGTGTCGTGACGCAGGTCGAGATCGAACCAGAGCGTGTGCATGAACGGAGTGTTCAGCTTGATCGCGGAGGAAAAGAGGTTGAGCTTCTCGCCGAGAGTGGCGAAGAGATGGTGGGCGTCGCGGGCGTGATGCGTTCCGAACTCCGGATCGTCGTGCTTGCCGGCCTGCGGCGAGGCGATGAACGACTTGGCGTCGGAGACGTCGTTCGCCCGGCGCATGCAGACGAAGCGGCCCGCTTCGAGGCTCATCGTTCCACCTTTCGTGGCGAGCGTCTTGAGGACGACGGAGATGTTGTGCGTGTTGCAGGAGACCACCTGCACGTAGCGGTCGTCGGGCGACTGCACCTCGTCGTTGATTCCGCGGGCGTAGGGTTTGCCGAAGCCGAACTCCGAGCCCTGGGCGATGAATCCCTTCGGGCCGCGCGCCGTCTCGTAGTACTTGGACTTGTTGTCGTTCCCGGCCGGGGTGCAGTCGACGACCACCGTGGCGCGTGAAATGGCCTCTTCGGCATTGTAGGAAACGCGGAGGCCGAGGGCGGCGAAGTCGCTCCGGGCGTCATCCTCGCAGGCGAGGCGCGCGCCGCGATTGATCAACATATTGACCATCGCCTTGTCGTCGGCGCTCGGGGTCCGTTTGCTGAAGGTCACCTCGTCGATGCCCCAGGCGTCCCGGAACTGCATGAACATCGATATCAGAGGCTCGCCGATCGTACCCGTACCGACGACGTGCACGATGTTTTTGGTGGACATGCGGACATACTCCTCACTCGAAATGTGCGACCTGGGATGGGAGTGCGCGTCCCGTGGAGCCGGAACGGCGGCGGATTGTAGCAAAGTGCCCGTGTATGATCGGCCCCCCATGGCCGCCTCGAAAAACGGATCGCCCGAGCGGGTGATCGCCACGAACCGGAAGGCCTTCCACGACTACACGATCCTCCAGAAACTGGAGGCGGGCGTCGAACTGACCGGCACCGAGGTCAAGTCGCTGCGCGAGGGTCGGGCGAACCTGAAGGACAGTTACGTCATCTTCCGGGATGGAGAGGCCTTTCTCTTCGGCGCGCACATCTCTCCCTATTCGCACGGCAACATCCAGAATCACGATCCCGAGCGGACCCGGAGGCTCCTCCTTCACCGGCGCGAAATCGACAAGCTCCGGGGGCAGGTCGTCGAGAAGGGCCTGTCGATCGTCCCGCTGCGGCTCTACTTCAAGGGGAATCGGGTGAAGACTGAGATCGCCGTCGTCCGCGGAAAAAAGCTCTTCGACAAACGCGAGACGGAGAAGCGCCGGGAGGCCGAACGGGAGACGGCCGCCGCGATCAAGCATGGGCGGCGGTGAACCGACTGTGGCTGCCGTACCACAGTCGTGACCTGCGGAGACGACAGAACCGCCGCCTTGCCGGAGCGCGACGGAGCTGGCCAACTATCTGCAATCAAAGATCTTAATGTCGATTTCGACCGTCGAGGCCGGCATGGCATTTCCCATGCTCGTTCCCTCCGTTGCATGCACGCGACCCGACGAACCATCAACGCCACGGTCAGCATCCGCGGGATCGGTCTTCACTCCGGAATCTACACGACGGTGCAGCTCCTCCCCGCGGCTGCCGGGAGCGGCCTGACCTTCGTTCGAACCGATTTGAACGGGCTGCGGATCCCGGCACTTCAGGCCTCGACGACGGCGCTCGACTACGCGACGACGATCGGCCGCGATGACGTTTCGGTCGGAACCGTCGAGCACCTTCTCGCCGCGCTCGTCGCCTGCGGAATCACCGACCTCGACATCCACATCGACGGCCCGGAGGTTCCGATCGTCGACGGCAGCGCCCTCCCGTTCCTCCATCTCGTCGACGCGGCGGGCGTGCGCGACCTCGGCGTCGAGATCAGGCCGCTCCGCGTGACGCGTCCTCTCGAGGTCTCCGACGGCGGGAAAAGCATCCGCATCGTTCCGGCCAACCGTCTCGTCATCCGTTACAAGATCGATTTCGACCATCCGGCGATCGGCCGGCAGTCGATCCACTTCGATTTTTCCTCCGATAACTTCCGGAAAGTCGCCGCCGCCCGTACGTTCGGGTTCCTGCGTGAGGTCGACAAGCTCCGGGCCGCCGGGCTCGCCCGCGGCGGTTCGGTCGAGAACTGCGTGGTCCTTGACGACCGCGGAGTGATGAACGGGCCGCTCCGCTTCCGCGACGAGTTCGTCCGTCACAAGGTCGTCGACCTGGTCGGCGATCTCGCCCTTCTCGGCCGTCCGCTTCTCGGCGAGATCACCGCCCACCGCGCCGGGCATGCGCTCCACTCCCGTTTCGTCAGCGAGCTGCTGCGGGTGGCGACCGAATCGGAAGCCGTGGACGAGGAGACTGCCCCGGGCGCGATCGAGAGCTTCGCCTGACCGCGGAACAAGTCGCGGGAATTCAGCGGGACAGGCGATTGTGTGGTAAAAAAGCCACACCGTGCCTTTCTCGTTCCTCCCGCTCCTCCTCCTTCTGACCGGCGCCCCTGCGCCGGCCGATCCGTTCATCGACCATCTCTCGGCGAAGGCTGCCGGCGGAGGGGTGAGCGTCCGCTTTTCGCTCGTCAACGCCTTCCGCAGCGAGGAGACGGTCAAGGCGCTGCAGAATGGTCTGCCGACGAGCTTCACGTATGTCATCGAGATGTACCGCGACCGGCCGAACTGGTTCGATGGCGGTGCAGGGCGGGCGCGCATCGAGGTGATCGCCACCTTCAACGCCGTCACGCGCGAGTATCTGCTCAACTACCGGCGCGACCGGAAGCTCGTCCGTTCGGAGACGTTCAGCGATCTCGAGTCGCTGGAGCGGCGGATGACGACGATCGACGAGCACGCCCTCTTCGGCATCGGCCGGCACAAGCCGCACAAGCTGCGCGTGCGCGTGAAGGCCGACCTGCGCCGCGGCTGGCTCTGGTACGTCATTCCCTGGAACTTCTCCACCCGCTGGAAGGTCGTGCGGGTGGTGGCGGAGAACGGCCGGTGAATCCGCGCGATCTCCTTCTGCGGTATCGCAAGGACCCGCGCTTCATCATCACGGTTCCGCTGCTGATCCTCGCCGCGACGAGCCTCGTCTACTACGTCATCCAGCGGACCAAGGAACTCTCGCCCGAGGCCCTCAGCTCTCAGGTGCTCCTGTTCGTCCTCTGGAACATCAACCTTCTGCTGATCCTCGGCATCCTTTTCGTGCTTCTGCGCGGGATCATCAAGCTGGTTCTCGAGCGGCAGCGCGGCATCATCGGATCGCGCTTCCGGACGAAGCTGGTCGTCACCTACATTGCGACGTCGCTCGTTCCGGTCGTGCTGCTCTTTCTCGTCGCCACCGACCTGCTTCGCGTTTCGGTCGACCGCTGGTTCAACCTCCCGGTGCGGCGGATTCTGAGCAACAGCGAGTCGATCGCGCAGATGGCGCAGGACCAGGCCGCGCGTGTGGCGGAGTCGGCCGCGCGCGAGATCGCGGCCGACCGTTCCATCGCGGAGGGGGGGGAGATCGACGCGGTTCTGCTCCACGTCCGGAAGTTTCACGATGTGGCCGTGGCCGGCGTCTACCGCGGAGGAGTGCTCCTCAAGAGTCTCGCCGATCCGCGCGCCCCGATTCAGGAGGTCGCCGAGCCGCCGGCGCGCTTCTTCGAGGAGGTTGCGCGCAAGGGGACGGCGGTGCGGATCGACATCGCCGCGAGCGGCAAGTGGATCCGCTCGGGTGTCCGCCTCGGCTCGGGCGACTACGCCGCGGTGGCGGGGGTGTTCGTCCCGAACACGCTGAGCCGGATGATCGACGAGTCGATCGTCGCGCACACGAACTTCCAGCAGCTCGACTCGCAGCGTGCGTCGCTGAAGGCGTCGCAGACCTCGCTCTTTCTCGCCGTGACGCTGGCGATCCTCTTCGGATCGCTCTGGGTCTCGATCTACGCGTCGCGCCGCATCACGGTCCCCATCCGGGCTCTCGCCGAGGCGACGGGAAAGATCGCCGGAGGAAGTGTGGGTCATCGCGTCGACGTGGCCGCAACGGACGAGGTGGGGTGGCTCATCGAGTCGTTCAACGAGATGTCTTCGCAGCTCGCGCAGCAGCGGCAGGCGCTGACGGAAACCAATCGCCGCCTCGACGACGAACGCGCGTTCATGCTGACGGTGCTCGAGAGCGTGGCGACGGGGATCGTCGCCATCAACGACGATTTCTCGCTCCTGAGCATCAACCGTGCGGCGCTGCGGATGCTGCAGATCGAGCAGGCTCGTCCCGCCGCGAACGTGCGCGACATCTTCCAGGGAGATCTCGCCCCGCTGGCCGACGCGATCGCGGAGCTGACGGCGCGCGGCGCGGGAAGCCGGGAGGTGACGATCATTCGAGGCGGCGAGATCCGTTACCTCGAGATCTCCGTATCGCGCCTGGAGGGGGAGACGGAAGCCGGGTGGGTCGTGGCCATCGAGGACTCGACCCAGCTCGTGCAGGCGCAGAAGCTGGCCGCCTGGAACGAGGCGGCGCGCCGCATCGCTCA
This sequence comes from Thermoanaerobaculia bacterium, assembly GCA_035574985.1. Lineage (GTDB taxonomy): Bacteria > Acidobacteriota > Thermoanaerobaculia > Gp7-AA8 > Gp7-AA8 > DATLYG01. The sequence goes on from DATLYG010000119.1 coordinate 9,947, forward strand.
CGAGATCAAGAACCCCCTCACCCCCATCCAGCTCTCGGCCGAAAGGATCGCCAGGAAGTTCGGCGGTCGGGAACCGGCCGTCGACGAGGGGTGCCGCACCATCGTCTCCGAGGTGAGCCAGCTCAAGCGGATGGTCGACGAGTTCTCCCGCTTCGCGCGGATGCCGGCGATCCATCTGCGCCACGCGCCCGTCGCGGTCGTACTCCATCAGGCAGCGAGCCTCTATCGCGACGTCAAGCCGGGGGTGAGCGTGACGGTCGACGCCCCCGACGATCTCGAGATCCTGATCGATCCGGAGCAGATCCGTCGCGCCGTGGGGAATCTGCTCAAGAACGCCGTCGAGGCGACCGACAGCGGCGAGATTCGCCTCTCCGCGCGTCGCGTCCAGCAGCGCGTGGTGATCGAAGTCGCCGACCCGGGGCGCGGCGTCCCCGACAGCGACAAGGAGAAGCTCTTCCTTCCGTATTTTTCGACCAAGGGAAGAGGCACCGGACTCGGCCTCGCGATCGTCCACCGCATCGTCCGCGACCACGACGGCCACATCTCGGTGCACGACAACCATCCGAAGGGAACCAGGTTCGAGATCGAACTTCCGGCGTGATCGATGATCACCAGCGACGGCCATGGCCAAGATCCTCATCATTGACGACGAAGCATCCATCCGGACGACGCTCTCGAGCATTCTCGAGGACGAAGGGCACCGGACCGTGCTGTGCGAATCGGGAGAGGAGGCGATCGCCCACTTCGCACGCGACGAATTCGATCTGGCGATGCTCGACCTCTGGCTTCCGGGCATCGACGGGCTGGCCGTGCTCGAGCGGCTGCGCAATGCGGGGGCGCCGCCGGTGATCGTCATCTCGGGACACGGGAACGTGGAGATGGCGGTGCGGGCGACGCGCCTCGGCGCCTACGACTTTCTGGAGAAGCCGCTCTCTCTCGAACGCGTTCTTCTGACGGTCAACCACGCTCTCGCCGACCGCCGTCTGCGCGAACAGGTGCGCGACCTGCGGCGGCATCTGACGCTCGAGGAGATCCTCATCGGGGAGAGCGACGCCATGAAGCGGCTCGACGAGCAGATCCGCTCGGCGGCCCCGGCCGCCTCGCGGGTGCTGATCACCGGCGAGAACGGGAGCGGCAAGGAGATCGTCGCCCGGACCCTCCACCGCCTCTCGCCGCGCGCCGAGGCGCCGTTCATCGACGTCAACTGCGCGGCCATTCCGGAGGAGCTGATCGAGTCGGAGCTCTTCGGCCACCGAAAGGGAGCATTTACGGGCGCCATCGACGACCGGAAGGGAAAGTTCGAGCTGGCCGACGGCGGGGTCCTCTTTCTCGACGAGATCGGCGACATGAGTCTCCGCACCCAGGCCAAGGTGCTCCGCGTGCTGCAGGAGCAGACCTTTCAGCGTGTCGGAGGACAGCAGCCGGTCCGCGTCGACGTCCGGGTCATCGCAGCGACCAACAAGAACCTCGAGGCGGAGATCGCCGCCGGCAATTTCCGGAGCGATCTCTTCTACCGGCTCAACGTGATTCCGATCGAGGTGCCCCCCCTTCGCGAACGGGGCAACGACATCATCCTCCTCGCCGAACACTTTCTCCGGCGCTATGCCGCCGAGAGCGGGATGCCGAAGAAGCGGCTCACGCCCGGCGCCGCGGCGAAACTGAGGTCCTACCACTGGCCGGGCAATGTGCGCGAGCTGCGGAACGTCGCCGAGCGCCTGGCGATTCTGCTGAAAAGCGACACGATCGAGCCGGAGGACATCCAGCTCGGAACGCGCAGCGAGGCGGCGCCACCCGTGGCGGCGAACCTGACCCTCAGGGAAGCGCGCGACGCCTTCGAGAAACAGTACATCCTGCAGCGGCTGCGCGAATTCGCAGGGAATGTCAGCCGCACCGCCGACGCCCTCGGCGTGGAGCGGTCGAACCTCTACCGGAAGCTCAACGCTTACGGTATCCGGGTCGAGCGGCCGTGAGGAATACGTCTGACCCGCCGTGAGTTACCTTTGCCTGCACACGGCAGAAGCTTGACTCCCGCCGCACTGGTGGCTAAGCTTCGCCGCGCTCTGCTGGGCGGGAATAACTCAGTTGGTAGAGTGCAACCTTGCCAAGGTTGATGTCGCGGGTTCGAGTCCCGTTTCCCGCTCCAAATTCGATTCCTGACCGGCGGCCATGACGCGAGTCATGGCCGTTTTGTTTCTCGTTCCCTACCCGCGCCACTTCCACGGCCGTTCCGCGTCCGCGGTCGGACGGAAGGCGTCGGGAAAATGGCGGACGACGAAGCGCCGGCCGTTCCAGAAGAGCGAGAGGATGTCGTAGCGGAGCTGCAGCGCCTCGCCGCTGCGTGCCAGCCAGGCGTCGCCGAGCGCGAAGAGGCGTTCCCGCTTCTCGCGTCCGACCGCCTCGAACCCTTCTCCGGCGGCGAGGGTCTGCCTCGTCTTCACCTCGGCGATCACCAGCAGCCCGCCGCGGCGGACGATCAGATCGATCTCACCCCGCCGCAGCCGCGCGTTCCGCTCCACGATCCGGAATCCCCGCACGCGGTAGAACCACTCGGCCCGGCGTTCACCGAGGTGTCCGAGGCGGTGCGGATCGAGTTTCCGTTCGAACATGGCGGGTCTCGGAGGCTCTACCTCCGGTGGAAGTGCCTCTCGATGTCCGCATGGCGGATGTCGACGATGATCGGACGGCCGTGAGGGCAGGCGTACGGGTTCGACGTCTGCAGCAGGTCGGAGACGAGCGAGGCCATCTCCTCGCCGGTGAGAGGACGATGCACTTTGATCGCCGCCTGGCAGGCGAGAGAGGCGCAGATCTTCTCGCGCACGCGCACGACATGTGAGCCGCGCTCCTCGAGCGAGGCGTCGATGAGCTTCCGGAGAAACCCCTCGACGCCGGCGCGGACGAGATCCGGCGGCGCGGCGGCGACGGCGAAGGTGTTGCCGGAGAAGCGCTCGATGTCGAAGCCGGCGGCGCGCAGCTCGTCCGCATGGGACTCGAGGATCGCGCCCTCGCCCGCTCCCGCCTCGTAGAGAAGCGGTGTGAGGAGCTGCTGGGTGGGCGGCCGGTGCGCCTCGATGCCGGCCAGATGGCGATCGTAGAGGACCCGCTCGTGGGCGACGTGCTGGTCGATCAGCCGCAACCCGCCCGGCATGTCGATCACGATGTAACTCATCCGGTACTGCCCGATCACGCGTCCCTGGAGATCGCCGAGATCGGGGAGAGGCTCCGGCTCGGGCGCGGCGGCTGCGACCGCATCGCGGGAGGGAAGCGGCGGCTGCACGAGGGGACGGGTCTGGAAAAGCGGCGTGACGTCGGCGATGCGCGACGGCGGCGGTTCGTATCGCTGCGGCGGAAACAGCGCGACCCCTTCGGCGTTCGCCGCGGTGGCGGGAAGGGGCGG
>DATLYG010000120.1:0-3062 GCA_035574985.1 Thermoanaerobaculia bacterium
CGTACGAGCCGCTGGTGACGGCCGGTTCCGCTGCAAACGGTGGCGAGGGAGCGTTCGGATCGGTCATCGTCAACTCGGGGTCTTCGTTTCCGCCGGCTCGGCCGGCTCCTTCGCCTCCGGAGAGGAATCCTCCGGTCCGGGCGGCTGCGGGGTGGCGGGAGAGAGCGTGCTCTGCGGCACCGCCTCTTCTTTGGCGAGCGGGGCGACGTCGCGCAGGGTCAGTCCGATCTTCCGTTCGGCGGGATCGATCTTGATGATGCGCGCACGGATGGCCTCACCCGTGTGAAACATCTTTTCGAGCTTCACGCGGCTGTCGCGCGGGATCTCGGAGACGTGCGCGAGCGCTTCCACGCCGTCGGCGAGTTTCACGAAAAGCCCGAAGTCGGTGATCTTGGAGACGGTCCCGGTCACTTCATCGCCGAGATTGTGCGACTTCACGAAGCCGTCCCACTCGTTCGGCAGGAACTCGCGTACCGAGAGGGAGAGCCTCTGGTTCTCGGCATCGACGTTCAGAACGCGGGCCTGAACGATCTCACCCTTCTTGAGCACCTCCGTCGGATGCTTGATCCGGCGGTTCCACGACAGGTCGGAAATGTGCACCAGGCCGTCGATTCCCTCCTCGACTTCGATGAAAGCGCCGAACTCGGTCAGGTTGCGGACCTTGCCCGTCACCACCGAGCCGACCGGGTAGCGCTCGGCGAGCGTCTCCCACGGATTCTGCTCGAGCGCCTTGAGCGAGAGCGAGATCCTCCGGTTCGGCACGTTCACGTCGGCGACCACCGCTTCCACCTCGCTGCCGACCGACAGAAGTTTGGCCGGATTGCGGATCTTCTTCGTCCACGACATCTCGGAGACGTGAATCAGTCCCTCGACGCCCTCTTCCAGTTCGATGAACGCTCCATAGTCGGTCAGCGACACGACCCGTCCGCGGACCTTCGATCCGAGCGGATAACGCTGCGCCACGTCGAGCCATGGATCGGGCGTCTTCTGCTTGTAACCGAGCGAGACGCGTTCGGCCTGCGGATCGAACTTCAGCACCACCACCTCGATCTCGTCGCCGACGTTGAAGTACTCGGAAGGGTGATTCACACGGCCCCACGAGATGTCGGTGATGTGGAGGAGACCGTCGACTCCGCCGAGATCGACGAAAACGCCGTAGTCGGTGATGTTCTTCACCACGCCGCGCGTCAACTTCCCTTCTTCGAGGCGGCTGAAGGTGGCCTGCTTCTGCTGTTCGTGCTCCACCTCGACGATCGCACGCCGCGAGAGCACGACATTGCTCCTCTTCTTGTCGAACGAAACGATCTTGAAGCGCAGCTCCTGACCGCGGAGCGCGTCGAGGTTCTTGACCGGCTTGGTGTCGACGAGCGAACCGGGGAGGAACGCCTTCACGCCGCCGACGTCGACGGCGAGCCCTCCCTTGACGCGGTCGAGCACGCGCCCTTCGATCGGCGTATCGGTCTTGTAGGCGGTCTCGATCTCGTCCCAGATTCTCATCCGCGCCGCTTTCTCGCGCGAGAGAATCACGTAACCGGAAACGTCTTCGAGCCGCTCGATGAAGACCTCGATGTCGTCGCCCGGCTTGACCCGCACCTCGCCACCATATCCGGTGACTTCCGCCACGGGCAGCAGACCTTCCGACTTGTAGCCGATGTCGACGACCACGTCGGAGGCGTTGACCTTCACCACGCGTCCGGTGACGATCTCCCCTTCCGCAAGCGTCGAGCGGTCATAGAGATCGAGCAACTGGTCCATGCCCAGGTTCTCCAGATTGCCATCCGCCTGACGAGCCGGAGCGTCGGGCTTTTTCTTCTGGTCGTTGGATGCCATCTGGTGGAGAACCTCCTACGCGATCGGCGCGGCGGCGCGGCGGGAAACCTGCGGTCCGCGGACAGCCCTGCGCGGCTGAGAATCAACGCTAAATTGTTGATACGCGCCGAAATGCAGTTTAGCGACCGCTCAGGAGGGAGTCAAGGAACGCGCTCGGGCAGCGGTTCAAGACGCGATGCGGAACATCATCGGGGAGCGGCAACGAAGCAGGCGCACGCTCGCCCGCCGCCAGCCGAAGGGCCGTGGCGGGGGCTCGATGAACCATTACACTGGAGTGACGCGAATGCTTTACGCCTCCGAGGAGCGATTCCGCCAGGTCTTCGACACGCTCGAGGCGTTCATCGAGCGGCGCTACGGGCTTCCCGTCGTCATCGGCGACGTCCCTGACCCGTTCAAAGGCGATCTCGATGGGGCGAGAATCGAGGTCGACTACGATCAGACGTGGGAGGAGGCGCTCTTCCTCATCGCCCATCTCTTCGGCCACACCGTGCAGTGGAATACCGATGCGCGGGCGCGGGCCGTCGGAAGCACCCTCGTGAGGAACCCTTCCGACGAACTCCTCGCCGAACTGCACCGGTACGAGGAGACGGCGGCGCGCTACAGCCTGCAGCTCTTCCACGATGCCTGCGTGCGCGATCTCGATGCGTGGATGGCCGATTTCGCCGCGTGTGACTGGGCCTACCTCAGCCACTTCTACCGCACCGGCGAGAAGAGGCCGTTCCGCAGTTTCTGGGTCGAAGGAATGCCGCCGATCGCGCCGCTGCCCATTCCGTCGTTCCGGCCCCTCCGGTGGATCGCGCGCAGCGAGGGAATCGTCGTCTGAGGGCGAAGGGATTCAGGCGGTCTGCCTGCCGATGTTCGCCTTCTCCTTCACGCTCTGCACGATGGCGGCGACGACCTGATCGATGGTCATGTCGGACGTGTCGATGACGGTGTAGCTCTCGTCATACGAGAGGGGCGAGTCGGCGCGCGTGGAGTCCTGGCGGTCGCGCTGGAGGGTTTCGGCGAGGACGGTTTCGCGGTCGGCCTTCATGCCGCGCGCTTCGAGATCGGAGAGCCGGCGGGCGGCGCGAACCTCCGCGCGCGCCGTCAGGAAAAACTTGTGGGGCGTCTCGGGAAAGACCTTCGTCCCGATGTCGCGCCCCTCGAGAACGCCGCCGCTTTTCCTCCCCAGCTCCTGCTGCAGGCGGACGAGGACCCGACGCACGGCGGGAACGGCCGAGACGTGGCTC
>DATLYG010000121.1:0-18867 GCA_035574985.1 Thermoanaerobaculia bacterium
ACGATCCCGCGCGCGTGCGCGAACGCCAGTCCGGAGAGAACGTCCTCGGCGATCGAGAGTGCGAGCGCGAGCGGGAGGGGCCGGGATCGTTTGAGGCGTTCCTTCAGCGTCTCGCCGTCGACGTATTCGGTGGCGAGGAAGGCGATGCGGTCGTTCTCGTAGCCGGCCTCGTAGAGCGTGACGATGTTCGGATGCTGCAGCGAGCCGGAGAGTTCGGCCTCGCGCTGCAGGCGTTTGTAGAACTCGTCGGTCTCGCTCTCGTCCTCGAAGACCTGGTCGACCTGCACGGTCTTGAGGGCGACGCGGCGGCCGATGCGGCGGTCGCGGGCGAGGTAGACCATCCCCATCGCGCCGCGGCCGAGGGTCGACTCGACCTCGTAGCTGCCGTAGCTCCGTTGCGCGGAGGCGGGGAGCTCCATCGCCGGACATTATGAAGAACACGGCGCGGGAATGCTGCCGCATGGCCGAACGGTATAGTCACGCCAATGACCACCGATGCACCCGCCAGGCCGCTCGACTTCATCCGCCAGATCATCGAGGACGATCTCCGCAACGGCACCTGCAAGACCGTCGTCACCCGCTTCCCGCCGGAGCCGAACGGCTATCTGCACATCGGGCACGCGAAATCGATCTGCCTCAACTTCGGCATCGCCGCCGAGTACGGGGGGCGGTGCCACCTTCGATTCGACGACACGAACCCGACGAAGGAGGAGGCCGAGTACGCGGAAGCGATCAAGCGCGACGTGGCGTGGCTCGGCTTCGACTGGGGCGAGCATCTCCATCACGCGTCCGACTATTTCCAGCAGCTCTACGATTGGGCCGAGGACCTGATCCGCGACGGGAAGGCGTACGTCGACAGCCTCTCCGCCGAGGAGATACGCGCATACCGCGGGACGCTCACCGAGCCGGGGAAGGACTCGCCGTACCGCAACCGGAGCGTGGAGGAGAACCTCGATCTGTTCCGGCGGATGAAGGCGGGCGAGTTTCCCGACGGCGCGCACGTTCTGCGGGCGAAGATCGACATGCGCTCGCCGAACATCAACATGCGCGATCCGGTGCTCTACCGGATCCGTCACGAGGACCATCATCGCACCGGGAGTGCGTGGGACATCTATCCGATGTACGACTACGCGCATCCGCTTTCGGACGCGATCGAGGGCATCACCCACTCGCTCTGCACCCTCGAGTTCGAGGACCATCGTCCGCTGTACGACTGGCTGATCGAGAACGTGCGTGTGCCGGCCCGTCCGCGGCAGTACGAATTCGCCCGGCTCAACCTCAACTACACGGTGATGTCGAAGCGGAAGCTGCTGCGGCTCGTCGAGGAGGGGCACGTCCGCGGATGGGACGACCCGCGCATGCCGACCATCGCGGGACTGCGGCGTCGCGGCTACACTCCGGCGGCGATCCGCAATTTCTGTGATCGCGTCGGCGTCGCCAGGCGCGAGAACGTGATCGACGTCGGCCTGCTCGAGTTCTGCGTTCGCGAGGACCTCAACCGGACCGCACCGCGGGTCATGGGCGTGCTCCGGCCGCTGCGCGTGGTGATCGAGAACTATCCGGAAGATCGGGTCGAGGAATTCGATACGCCCAACAACCCGGAGGACCCGGCTGCCGGAACGCGGAAGGTGCCGTTCTCGCGCGTGATTTACATCGAGCGCGACGACTTCATGGAGGAACCGCCGAAGAAGTTCTTTCGCCTCGCACCGGGGCGCGAAGTGCGGCTTCGGTCGGCGTACTTCATCACCTGCACGGACGTGGTGAAGGACGCCAGCGGGAACGTCGTCGAGCTGCGCGCCACCTGCGATCCGGCCACCCGCGGCGGCGATGCTCCCGACGGCCGCCGTCCCAGAGCGACGCTGCACTGGGTCTCGGCCGCCCACGCGATCGACTGCGAGGTCCGCCTCTACGACCGTCTCTTCCGGTCGGAAAACCCGGAAGAGGGGGGCGACTTCCTGGCGATGCTCAATCCGAACTCGCTCGAGGTGGTCGAGGGAGCGAAGCTCGAGCCGGGTGTCCGCGGGGCCGCTCCGCTCACCCGCTTCCAGTTCGAACGCCTCGGCTATTTCTGCGTCGACCCCGACTCGACCCCCGGGAGGCTGGTGTTCAACCGGACGGTGACGCTCAAGGACGCGTGGTCGAAGGTCGCGGGAGGCAGTGGTTCATGACTCTTTTTTCATCTATCATTATCATTAGCAGAAAACATGGCGGTTTGCTGGCGGTGCCCGCTGTGCGGCGAAACGAGCTGCGAGTCTGACGCGAACGTGATCGGGAGACCGCTGGCGTGCGATCACTGCGAGCGCCCGTTTCCGCCGGCCCGGACCCTCTGCACGGTCTGCGAGTCGCCCGATCCGTGGCGTCGCCGCGACTCGCTCCACTTCGTCTGCCTCGAGTGCGGCAACGCCCAGACGCTCCACGCCCGAGTTGTTACCTCGCCGTGACGAAACGGCACCTTCCGCCCGCTACACTGCGCCCGGCATGCCCGGAGGGTTTCCCATGATGAGAGGAGTTCTTGCATTGACGACCGCATTTCTCGTGTCGAGTCTGCTGGCCGCCGAGTCGCAGAAGCTGAAGGCCCCGGTGGCGAAGAGAGTCCCGAAGAAGACGACCATGCATGGCGAGACGCTCGTCGACGACTACGCCTGGATCCGGGACAGGAAAAATCCCGAGACGATCGCCTACCTCGAGGCCGAGAACGCCTATGCCGACGCGGTCATGAAGCCGACCGCCGCATGGCAGAAGGAACTCTACGAGGAGCTGCTCTCGCACATCAAGGAGACCGACGTCAACGTCCCGTTTCGCGAGGGAGACTGGTTCTACTACTCGCGCACGGAGAAGGGGAAGCAGTACCCGATCTACGCGCGGAAGAAGAGCCTCGAATCGGGCGAGATCGTGATTCTCGACGTCAACGAGCTGGCGAAGGGGAAGAAGTTCATGTCGGTCGCCGCGCGCGAGGTGAGCGACGACGGCAACCTGCTCGCCTACTCGACCGACGACACCGGCTACCGCCAGTACACGCTGCAGGTGAAGGATCTCCGCACCGGCGAGCTGCTCGCCGACCGGGCGGAGAAGACCGGCTCGGTCGTCTGGGCCGCCGACAACAGAACGCTCTTCTACACGGTCGAAAACGCGGCCAAGCGGCAGTGGCGCGTCTACCGGCACGTCCTCGGCGAGAAGGAAGACGTGCTCGTGTTCGAGGAGGCGGACGACCTCTACGACGTCTACGTCGAGCGTTCCCGCAGCGGCGACTGGATCTTCATCACCTCGGACAGCAAGACGACGACCGAAGTGCGCGCCATCCCGGCGAACGATCCGGCTGCCGCTCCGCGCGTGATCGTTCCGCGACGGACCGATCACAAGTACTACCTCGAACACCGCGGCGACCGCTTCTACATCCTGACGAACGACGCCGGCATCAACTACCGCGTCGTCAGCGCGCCGGTCTCCGATCCCGATCCGAAGAACTGGGTCGAGGTGATCGAGCACCGCAAGCCGGTGCGCATCGAGGCGATCGATCTCTTCGCCAACCATCTGGTGGCGCGGGAGCGGGAAGACGGACTCAGTCAGTTCGAGATCGTCGACCTTCGCGACGGGAAGCGTCACCGGATCAGCTTCCCCGAGCCGGCATACGCCGCCGGTCCGGGTCCCAACGAGGTCTTCGACACGAAGGTCTTCCGCTACGTCTATCAGTCGCTGGTCACGCCGCCGACGGTCTACGACTACGACATGGAGACGCGCGAACAGGTCCTGCTCAAGCGCACCGAGGTGCCGGGAGGATTCGATCCGGCGAACTACCGCTCGGAGCGGATTTTCGCCACGGCCGGCGACGGGACGAAGATCCCGATCTCGCTCGTCTACCGGAAGGACGTCGATCCGCACGGGAAGAACCCGCTGATGCTCTACGCCTACGGATCGTACGGCGCCTCGTCGAACCCGACGTTCTCGTCGAACCGCCTCGTGCTGCTCGACCGCGGAGTCGTCTGGGCCATCGCGCACGTCCGCGGCGGCGGTGAGATGGGGAAGGAGTGGCACGAGCAGGGGCGGATGATGGTGAAGAAGAACACCTTCACCGACTTCATCGCCGCGGCAGAACATCTGATCAGGGAGAAGTACACGGCGAAGGAGAAGCTCGCCATCAGCGGCGGAAGCGCGGGCGGACTGCTCATGGGCGCCGTCGTGAACATGCGCCCCGATCTGTTCCGGGTGGTCGCCGCCTACGTACCGTTCGTCGACGTCATCAACACGATGCTCGACGCATCGCTCCCTCTCACCACGCAGGAGTACATCGAGTGGGGAAACCCGAACGAGAAGGAGGCGTACCTCTACATGAAGAGCTACGACCCCTACTCGAACGTGGCGAAGAAGAAATACCCGGCAATGCTCGTCCGGACCTCGCTCAACGACAGTCAGGTCGGCTACTGGGAGGGGGTGAAGTGGGTGGCGAAACTGCGGCGGATGAAGATGGACGACAACCTGCTGCTGCTGAAGGTGAAGATGGACGCCGGGCACGGCGGCGCGTCGGGACGCTACGACGCGCTGAAGGACACGGCCTTCGACTACGCGTTCATCCTCTCCCAGCTGGGGATCGAGAAGTGACCGGCCGGGCGCCCCGTGTCCCGCGCGGAGGAGCGGGACATCGGCGCCCGCACCCTCTCCCGCTCCGCGGTCCGGGCCGGCGCGCGGTCTGCTAACATGATGCGTGCACCCCGCACGCTGGATTGAAGCTGATCGGGAGGGAGAGATGGGGGAGATCAAGCTTTTCCAAATCTGCTACGAGGGCGATCTCACGGTCGAAGTCTCCGATGCGATGCGCCGGCTGGGCGCGGAACCGAACTTCGACGCGAGCTGGTTCGTCTGGCTTCCCGAGGATCGCCATGCGGCCCCGCTCCTGCGATGGCTCCGCAAGTCGATCGGCCCGGACGCGCGTCTGCTCGTCGCGCAGACGCAGTTCACCACCTCGCGCGACTTCCTCCTCGTGCGCCACAGCCTGACGCCGGGCTGCGATTACTCCGAACTGCACAGCGCGATCGAGCGGCTCGGCCTCGTCGTCGATCTGCCATTCGAAGCGACGTTCGTCGTGCAGTCGGAGGACCGTACCGACGTCAAGACCCTCGGCCGCGCCCTCTCGGAGCTCTGCCCCGATGACTCCCTCATGGTCGCCGGCATCAATCACGACTGGGCGTTCTGTAATTCGGGCGTCAGCCGGATGCATGTGGTCGAGGACGTCATCAGCCGGCGGTCGCACTTCCGGCAATTCTGACCTTCCCTCCCGCCCTGCTGCATTGCCGTCACCAGGGGAATCTCCTATCCTGACCGCATTTTTGCCGGAGGGAGTGGCAGCATGACCGTGGCAGCAGCAGTGAACGGCGATACGTGGTTCGGGCATCCGCGAGGGCTGGCCACGCTCTTTTTCACCGAGATGTGGGAGCGCTTCAGCTACTACGGCATGCGCGCCCTCCTGATGCTGTACATGACGGCGGCCGTGGCGACGGCGAACCCGGGAATGGGAATGCCGATCGAGCAGGCGGCGGCGATCTACGGTCTGTACACCTCTCTGGTGTATCTCCTCGCACTGCCGGGCGGCTGGGTTGCGGACAAGTTGTGGGGACAGAAGAAGGCCGTCTTCATCGGCGGCATCATCATCGCCTGCGGCCATTTCAGCATGGCCGTTCCGACCACGACGACGTTCTTCGCCGGACTGATCCTGATCGTTCTCGGCACGGGCCTTCTGAAGCCGAACGTCAGTACGATCGTCGGCGATCTCTATCCCGAGGGCGGGGCGCGCCGCGACGCGGGGTTCTCGATCTTCTACATGGGCATCAATGTCGGCGCGATGCTCGGGCCGTTCATCTGCTCGACCCTCGGAGAGGGCTACAACTGGCACTGGGGGTTCTCGGCCGCCGGGTTCGGGATGGTGCTGGGGCTGATCCAGTACAAGCTCGGCGCGCGGTACCTCGAGGGGGCGGGCGATCTGCGGACCGGAGAGACGCCCGAAGCGATCTCCCGACGAAGCCGGAACTTCTACCTGACGCTCGCCGGTGTGGCCGCACTGATCGTGATCGGCGCATTCGTTCTGCCGGTGACGCTCCAGCAGGTCGCGACGGCGCTCGGCACCTCGATCGTCGTTCTGGCGATCCTCTATTTCGTCTATCTCTTCGTCGCCGGCGGCTACGACGCGACGGCGAAGAAGCGACTGCTGGTTATCTTCTGGCTGTTCATTCTGGCGGCGATCTTCTGGTCGGGTTTCGAGCAGGCAGGATCGTCGATGAATCTGTTTGCGCGCGACCTGACCGATCGCGTCTACTTCGGCTGGGAGATGCCGGCGGGTTGGTTGCAGAACGTCAATCCGATTTTCATCATCGTCTTCGCTCCGGTGTTCGGATGGCTCTGGACGTGGCTGGCGCGCCGGAAGGCGAATCCCTCGATTCCGGTGAAGTTCGCGCTCGGTCTCCTGGCGCTCGGCGCCGGCTTCTTCGTTCTGGCATGGGGAGCGGCGCAGACGGCGGGAGGGGCGAAGGTGTCGGCGGCGTGGCTCGTCGTGACGTACTTTTTCCACACCGCGGGCGAGCTGGCGCTCTCGCCGGTCGGACTCTCGTCGATCACCAAGCTCGCGCCGCGCGACCGTGTCGGGCAGATGATGGGCGTCTGGTTCGTCGGGACCTCGCTCGGGAATCTCTTCGCCGGCCTCGTCGCAGGCCGGCTCGAGGAGCTTCCGCCGTCGGCGCTCTTCTGGAACGTCGGGGTCTACGCCGGTGTGGCGGGGCTGGTCGCCCTGCTGCTCAGTCCCGTGATCAGGAAGCTGATCGGCTCGATCGAGTAGCTCCGCGGAGGCGAACCGGCGCGGTATCCTGACGCGCCTGACCATGCCCCTGATCGATCGAAACGTTCCGCTCGCTCCCCTCACGACTCTCGGAATCGGCGGGCCGGCCGCATTCTTCACGCGAGTCTCCTGCGTCGAGGAGATCGCGGAGGCCATCGCCTGGGCGCGAAGCGAAGGCGTGCCGTGGTTCATCCTCGGAGGAGGGAGTAACGTCCTGATCTCGGACGACGGCTTCAAGGGGCTGGTCATTCAGATGTCGCTGCGGGGGGTCGTGGTCGAGAGCGAGGAGGAGCACGCGATCGTCCGTGTCGCGGCGGGAGAGTCATGGGACGCTTTCGTGGAGCGGGCGGTGACGCACCGTTGGGCGGGCGTCGAATGCCTCTCCGGAATCCCGGGACTGGTGGGAGCGACTCCGATTCAGAACGTCGGCGCGTATGGACAGGAAGTGAGCGAGAGTGTCATCCGTGTCGAAGTGCTCGATTCGGATGACGGTTCCGTCAGGACATTGACGAATTCCGAATGCCGGTTCGGGTACCGCTCCAGCATCTTCAAGACGGAGGAAGGGCGCCGCTTCGTCGTCCTCGCCGTGACCTATCGCCTCCGTCGCGGCGGCGAGGCGACCATCCGCTATCCGGAATTGCGTCAGTATGTCGAGGCGAGCGAGGTCCGCGGCGACGATCTCTCCGGCGTGCGGAAGGCGGTCATCGCCATCCGCAGACGGAAGGGGATGGTCCTCGATCCCGGCGATCCCGACACGCGCAGCGACGGATCGTTTTTCATGAACCCGGTCGTCACCGGGGAGGAGCACGAGCGGTTCGTCAGGCGCGCGCGCGAACTCGTCGGTGAGGAGGCCGCGATTCCGGGTTTCCCGAATCCCGACGGGAGCGTGAAGCTGTCGGCGGCATGGCTGATCGAGCGCGCCGGGTTCCGCCGCGGCCATGTGCACGGCAACGTCGGCCTGTCGTCGAAGCACACGCTGGCGGTCGTCAACCGCGGCGGCGGAACGGCCCGCGAGGTGCTGGAGCTGGCGGGGGAGATTCAGGAGAAAGTGCGGGCCGCGTTCGGCGTGGAGCTTCACCCCGAGCCGAAGTTCATCGGCTTCGACTGAAGTTACTTTCCGTCGTTGAGAAAGCGGGTGATGGTTCCGAGGTCGACCATCCGGTCGAGGTACTCCCAGACGGCGAGCGCCTCGTCGGCGTGCTGGTCGATGTCGGCGGCCGCGGAACCGGCGCTCTGTGTCAGCGCGTATTTCGCGCGCTGCGTCCAGCGGCGCGCCTCTTCGGGGTTTGCCTCCAGCAGAGTCCGTGCGTGCTGGATCAGCACCGCCTGTTCGGAGCCGATGGCCTCGTCGTGACGAAGCACCCGTCCGCGCGTTCCGAAGCGCTCATGCTGTTTCTTGAGGAGGCGGAGGCGCTTGCGGTCGAGCGATTTCGGGTCGGCGCGGATCACGCCGCGCACCACGAGCGCCTCGACGGCCCCCGCGAAGGCCGCCGACGGATCGTCCACGCGGATTCCGGAGTGATAGAGCAGCTTCCCCTTCTCGTTCGCGTTCTTCGAAAGATGGCTCCAGATCACGATTCCCGGCACGCTGACGACGATGTCGTCCTTCTTGAACCAGAGGCGGCCTTTGGTGGCGATGCGGAGCGGTTGCGCGTGCTCGACCTGCACCCCCTGCTCGGCGATGTCGAGAATCGACACGCTCGCCACGCCAAAGCTGCCGAGCAGAGGCTCGATGGCCAGGTAGCGCTCCGACACCCGGAGCTCACTGACGTCGATGGACATCGTCTTCCTTAATAACTTGGACCGGGGCTAGTTTAGCCTGATCGTGCCGTCGCGTCATCCGCCAGATACGGAGCAAGTTTCACGCGCAGGGCCTCTGGAACGGGCACAGGCGTGAACTCACCTTGTCTGACGGTCACGAGGATGTATTTTCCGGACGCCACGACCGTTGCGGGATCTTTTTGCCGTCGCACCTCGAAGTCGAGGTGGATCGAACTGGTGCCGATGCGGCCGAAGTAGGCGTCGACGACCAGAAGTTCGTCGAGCGTGACGGGATGGAAGAAATCGCACTCGACGTGAACCCGCGGCAGCCAGATCTTCAGATCTTCGAAGAGCGTCTTGTACGACAGTCCGCAGTGCCGGAACAGCTCGGCCTCGGCCAGTCCGAAGAAGCGGAGGTACGCCTGGTAGTTGATGATTCCGGCGGCGTCGATGTCCTCCCAGCGGACGTATTCGGTGACGGAAAAGCGCATGCCAGCCGGCATGTTAACCAACGGGCCGCCTTTTCCGTATCAGATGTCGTCCCGCCCGCTTCGGCCGCGCGGGAAAGGAGTTTTGGATGGACACATTCGTCGTTCCGCTGGTCGCCACCATCTTCGGCATGACCGCCGCCACGATCATCGTTCTTTCACTGATCCGCAGCAGCCGTCGCAAAGCCGAGCTGCGCGCCGAGGTCCAGACCCGGCTCATCGAGCGTTTCGGCTCGGGAGCGGAGCTTTCCGCGTTCCTCAATTCGGAAGAGGGGCGGGAGTTCATCGCCGGCGTGCAGAGCATGCCGGCCCTGCTCACCCGGCAGCGCGTCATCTCGAGCGTCCGCAATGCCATCATCATGGCCGCTCTCGGGCTGGCCTTCTGCGCGATCTGGATCATCGATGACAACGTGGGAATGATGTACCCCGGCATCATCATGCTGGCCCTCGGTCTGGGGACGTACGCCGCCGCGATGATGACCCGCCGCCTCGCCGCGGAGAAAGGTGCGGCGGAGCAGGTTTGATGCCCTTCGATGTCCGCCGCCGCGCTGAATTTCACGACCGTGGTGCCGATCGCCACCGATGACGCCGCACGGCGCACGCCCGGCCGCCCGCTCGACGACGGCCTCTTCGAGGCGTTCTACCGTGCGACGGCGGCGAAGCTGTGGGCCTATCTCCACCGGCTGACGGGCGATGCGGCCGCGACCGACGACCTGCTGCAGAAAAGCTACATCCGGTTTCTGCGCACGAGCGCCGTCTTCGAGAGCGACGAACACATGCGCCGCTATCTTTTCCGCGTCGCGACGAACGTCGCCTTCGACCACTTGCGCGAGTCGAGCCGGCGGCGCGAGGTGAGACTCGGTGATGACGGGGCCGCCCACGATGTCTTTCCCGACGGCGATCTGCGGCGCGACCTCATGCGGGCATTCGGAGAGCTGAAACCGCGCGACCGCGCGCTTCTCTGGCTCGCGCACGTGGAGGGATCGACGCACGAGGAGATCGCCGCAGCTCTCGGCGTCGGGCCGAAGAGCGTTCGCGTCCTCCTGTTTCGCGCGCGGAAGAAACTCGAGAGCCTTCTGAAGGGGCGAGGGCTCGCGCCGGAGGCGGAGCGATGAGCGGCTGCCCGCTCGAACCCGATGTTCTCCGCGCAGCCGCCGCGCCTCCGAGCGGGTCGCTGCGCGAGCACATCGAGACCTGCCACGAGTGCCGTGCCGCCGCGGCCGTGGCGCCCTCGCTGGCGCGGCTCGCGTCGATCGACCTCCGTCAGCGCCCTCTGCCCGATCCCTCGGTTCTCTGGCTGAAAGCGCGGATCGTGCGGGGGTCGACCGCCGCGTCGCGCGCGGCGCGGCCGCTCAATACCGTGCAGGTGGTCGCTCATGCCGTCGTGGCAGGCGGCTGGGCGGGGCTTCTCACCTGGAACTGGCCCGCGCTCCGGGCCTGGATGAGCAGCCTCGCGCCGGGGCGTTTCGCCGGCGGTCCGGCCGAGGGAGCGTCGCTGTCGCTGACGTTCTTCGGGCTCGTTCTCGTGCTGGTGACGGTCACGATCCTGCTGGCGATGTACACGATCGCCGCCGAGGAGTGATCAGAAGGTCCCCCACATCAGAATCCGCTTGTACGTGTAGAAATAGGGGCCGGCCACGCCGATGGCATCGAGCAGGCGCGTGCGGTAGCGGTGCAGGAACTCCTCGTAGTGCGGGCCGAGCTTCGCCTCGTACTCGGTCAGCAGCGCGCCGCGCGCCCACTCGATCACGTCGCCGGTCGAGTCGAGGAGATGCCCGTACACCTGGAGGCGGACATGCTGGCGCACGTATCCGAGCCGGTCGAGAGCGCGCGCATAGGCCTCCACCGGAAGGACGCGAACGGGTCGCGGGGCCGCGCCCATCTCCATCGCCACCGCCGCCGCAATGGCGTGGGAAGGGTGGTCGTCGTTGGCGGGCATCTGGATGGCGATCTGCCCGTGGGGTGAGAGAAAGCTGGTGAGGCGTGCGAGGAGTGCCTCGTGGCCGGCGACCCAGTGCAGCGCGGCATTCGAGAACACGAGATCGAACGGCCGGCTGGCCACGAACCCCTCGATCTCGCCGCGCTCGAAGCGGAGCACCTGACTCCCGAACGCAGCGCTTTCGAGGAGCATCGTCTCCGAGCGGTCGATCCCGACGGTCTCGTCGGCCCCGAGGTGCTCGTGCAGTTCGCGGGTCAGTTCGCCGGTTCCGCAGCCGAGATCGACCACGCGCATCCGCGGACGGCGCTCCACGAGCGCGAGGAGATCGAGAAACGGCTGCTTTCTCTCGGCGCGGAAGCGCTCGTACTGCCGCGGGTTCCACATCGCTCCAGCGTACCGCTTCTATCGTTCGATAGAGGCGGATCACTCGAACGATAGATGCAGAAAACTAACGAACGCACGATGCGAAAAGGCGGCCGGGTGCGCAAACTGACTTCGGTCCGATGGCAGACGAACATCCGAGTGACCGGCGGCGAAGCCCGCGCTACAACGTCCGTGCACCGATCCTCGTCGAAGGTGCGCTTCCGGGCGTGACCACCGACATCAGCTCCGGCGGCGTGGCCTTCGAATGCAACCAGCCGCTCGAACGGGGTGAGAGCGTGATGTTCGAGCTGAGTCTCGTGCGGAGCGGTGTTCTTCTCCTCTGCGCCGGTCAGGTTCTGCGCGTCGAAGAGAGGGACGGCGTCAAGATCGTCGCGGCCACGATCGATACCATCCGCTTCGAAGGACCGCAGGAGAGCGAGATCCGGTCGGCCCTCGGCGGATGAGCCGGTGATGCCGGGTTTCGGGCCGCAATCGCGGCCGGGGACTCAGGCCAGGCCGTTGTCGCGCGCGTAGGCGGCGAGCTGCACGCGGCTCTTCAGGCCGAGTTTCTCGTAGATCGTATGGAGGTGCGTCTTCACCGTTCCTTCGCTGATGAAGAGCTTCTCGGCGATCTCGCGGTTGCCGTGACCGGCCGCGGTCAGCTTGACGATCTCCAGTTCGCGTTGTGTCAGCACGTCGCGGGACCGCTCCCGCCGCTCTTCCTGCTGCAGCAGCCGCTCCATGGCGCGGCCGACGGCGTCCTTCTCGAGCCAGGTGCCACCGGAGGCCACTTTCCGGATGCACTGCACCAGAAGCTTCGGTGCCATCTCCTTGAGGACGATCCCCTTCACGCCGAGGCGCATCGCCTCGACGACCTCGTCGTCGCTGATGTTGCCCGCGAGAATGACCGGCCTGACGTCGATCTTCTCCTGTGCGAGGCGCCGCAGGAGCGAGATCCCGTCGAGCACCGGCATGCGCAGATCGACCACGGCGACATCGGGCCGCATCCGCCGGATGGCAGAGAGCGCCGCCTGTCCGTCCTCGCACTCGGCGACCACCTCCAGGTCCTCCTCCTCGGAGAAAAACTGGGCCAGACCGCGGCGGACGACCGGGTGGTCGTCGGCGAGGACGATCCGCACCGTCACGCCGTCTCTCCCAGCGCCGCGATCGGAATCCGCAGCTCGATGCTCGAGCCACGGTCGGACGAGTCGATCACCATGTCCCCCTTCAGCGAGGTGACGCGATCCTTGAGCGTGACCGGGCCCCGCCTCGTCGCCACCAGTTCATCGAGCGTGAAGCGTCCGTGGAACGGGAAGCCCCTGCCGTCGTCACGTCCGCGGATCACCGCGTCGTTGCGGTCGACGCCGATGGTGATTTCCACCCGCTGTGCCTGCGCGTGTTTGGCGGCGTTGGCGACGATCTCGCTCGCCAGGGCGTAAATCTCTCCCTGCAGCTCGACGGGGAGAACCTGAACGACCGGTTCGACCTGCGTGACCACCGTCAGGCGCCACTGCTGCCAGAAGCGCTGGGCGAGCGCGGCGAGGCGTTCCCGCAGCCGGACGCGGACGACGGCACCGGGTCGCTCGCGCCGCTCCGGGTGAAGATTGTCGATGAAGCGCCGCAGTTCGGTCTGCGCTCCCATGATGATGTCGGCGATCTGGCTGATTCTCTCACGGAACTCGATCGGGTCGCGGGAGATGACCTTCGGCAGCGTCGAAATCTGCAGCGAGGCCCCGGTGAGCGACTGCAGCACCGAGTCGTGGAGATCGCGCGCGACGCGGACGCGTTCCTCGGCGACCGCGCCCCGCTGCATCTGTTCGGCTGCGTAATGGTGATCGAGCCTTCCGGCCACCATCTTCGCGGCGATCGTGGCGAGCATCGCGTCTTCCTGGAGCGCGGGACGGTCCTCGAAGAGGACCAGCCGGCCGTGAATGAAATCTCCCTCGATCGGCACCGAAATGAGATCGTGCGCCGGCCCGCGCAGGGCGGCCGGAAGCGAGCGGAGCGCGTGCGCGTCCGGCGACTTCTCGAGGATCGCGTCGGCAACGTCGGGACTCTGCGCGACGGTGCGAAACCCGTCATCGCGCAACGAGGCGACGTAGGCGACGCGCTCGCCCACGTGATCGTAGGCAAGGGCGACGTGCGTGGCGGCGAAGATGCTGGCCACCTCCTCGAGCAGGCTGGCGACGAGATGGTCGCGGTCGAGCCACTCGCCGCGCCGCCACTCCGCGATGCGCGACAGGTCCCGCCGGACACGGTCGTGGAACTGCGCGAGAGCGATCATCAGGAACGTCACCACCGCGAGGTAGGCGAGGCGGATCACGAACCGGTTCATCTCGAAATCGGGCTCGTCATGGGTGGCGAGGGCCGACGAGACGAAGACGATGCCGGCCACGGCCGCGGTCAGCAGCGTCCCCCCGCGGCCGAAGCGGAGCATCGCGCAGACGATCGTGAAGACGAAATAGACGAAAAAGGGACTGGACGATCCCGCCGTCAGATAGTTGATCGTCCCGAAGAAGACGATGTCGATCGTGTGACTGGCGATGCGTTCCCGCTTCTCCAGCGGGCGGGCGACGAGAACGATGGCGACGAAGGCGACGAACGAGTATGCGACGTAGAGTCCCAGAAGCGCGTAGGTCGCCGTGACGAAGCGCCGCGGTTCGAGCGGATCGAAATAGATGGCGGCGAAGGATGCGAGCGCGAGGATCAGCCGTCCCGTCGCGATGATCGACTCTCCGCGGCTGTAGGTGGGGTACGACATGGACGATCACCGCTCAGGATAGCGGAACGGTGTTCGTTCCATTTTTCGTCACTTTTTTCGTATACAAAATCATCTGTTAAAATTGCGAAAACCACGGAGGGACGACCGTGGCCCCGATCCGCTCCGCCGATACCGCCTGGCTCCTGGTTTCCACCGCCTTCGTGCTGGCCATGACTCCTGCCCTCGGCTTCTTCTACGGGGGGATGGTCCGCTCGAAGAACGCCCTCAACACGCTGATGATGAGCTTCGCCGCCCTCGGGTTCGTCGGGATGGCGTGGGCCTTCGCGGGCTATTCGCTCGCCTTCGGGCGATCGTCGCCGTGGATCGGCGGCGTGGAGTACGTGATGCTTCGCGGCGTCGGGCTCGAGGCGTCGGGAACGATCCCCCACGTCCTCTTCTTCGCCTACCAGGGGACCTTCGCCATCATCACGTCGGCGCTGATCTCGGGAGCGATCGTCGAACGGATGCGCTTCGGTCCCTACGTCGCGTTCATCACCCTCTGGTCGGTGCTGGTCTACGCGCCGGTGGCGCACTGGGTCTGGGGCGGGGGGTGGCTCGGCAGGCTCGGAGCGCTCGACTTCGCGGGCGGCACGGTCGTGCACGTCAACGCGGCGGCAGCGGCGCTGGTCTGCGCCGTCGTCGTCGGCGCGCGCAAGGACCATGCGCGGCAGGCGATCCTGCCGCAGAGCGTGCCGCTCACGCTGCTCGGCACCGGTCTGCTCTGGATGGGATGGTTCGGATTCAACGCCGGGAGCGCGCTGGGCGCGAACGCGGCGGCCGCACTGGCGTTCGTCAACACGATGCTCGCCCCGGCGGCGACGCTCGTCGTCTGGACGGTGCTCGATCTCCGGAGGAGCGGCAAGGCGACGGCGATCGGAGCGGCGACGGCGATCGTCGTCGGCCTGGTCGCGGTGACCCCGGCGGCCGGATTCGTCGGGCCGCTCGCGGCGATTCTGCTGGGAGGCGTCGCCGCCTTCCCGAGCTACTTCGCCCTCCTCTTCCGCGCCCGCACGCGGCTCGACGACTCGCTCGACGTGATCGCCGCCCACGGCGTCGGAGGCGTCACCGGAGCGCTCCTCACCGGGGTCCTCGCGCAGAAACGGTGGAATCCGGCGGGGGCCGACGGGGCGCTGTCCGGCAACTTCCTGCAGCCCGGCATCCAACTCGTGGCCATCGTCGCGACGATCGCCTTCAGCGCCGGGATGACGCTGGCCATTCTGAAGGCGATCTCGCTCGTCTCACGTCTCCGTGCCGATGCGCGCGAGGAGGGCCTCGGCCTCGACTTCACGCAGCATGGTGAGGAAGCCTGGAGCCGCGGCGAGGGAGCGATCCTGGTCCTCGACCGCGCTCCCGACGATCGAGGCGACACGCCGCTGCCGGTCGCGGCGCCGGCCGCCGGGGGAGGAAACGCATGAAGCTCGTCGTGGCGATCATCCGTCCCGAACGGCTCAACGACGTCCTCGAGTCGCTCTTCCGCGCGCGCGTCGCCGGCCTGACCATCAGCCGCGTTCGCGGCCATGGCGGCGAGACCGAGCGGGTCGAGACCTACCGCGGTACGACGGTGAAGATGGAGCTGACCGAAAAGGTCCGGCTCGACATCGGCGTCTCCGACCACTTCGTGAAGCCGACGGTCGACGCCATCCTCGAGGGAGCGCGCACCGGTGAGGTCGGCGACGGGAAGATCTTCGTCCTCCCCGTCGAGGAGGTCTACCGCATCCGCACCGGCGAGACCGACCGCGCCGCCGTCACACCGGTCGGCGTCCCCCCCGACTGACTCCACGGCTCGTGGACGGACTTGACCGCTGCGCTACGCTGCCATCATGCGAGCCATGGTCCTCCATCGACAGCGAGAACCGCTCCGCCTCGAGGAGCGGCCGGTTCCGAAGCCGGACGAGAACCAGATCCTCATTCGCGTCGAGGCGTGTGCGGTCTGCCGCACCGACCTTCACATCGTCGACGGCGATCTCGCCGGACCGAAGCTTCCGCTCGTCCCGGGCCACCAGATCGCGGGCGTGGTCGAAGCGACCGGCGAGCGCGTCGGCGTGCCGTGGCTCGCCTGGGCGTGCGGGAGATGCCGCTACTGCGCGCGCGGCCTCGAGAACCTCTGCGAGAACGCACGATTCACCGGCTACACGGTCGACGGCGGGTTCGCCGACTATGCGGTGGCCGATGAACGGTTCTGCGTTCCCCTCCCCGACGGCTATGACGCCGGCGAGGCGTCACCGCTGCTCTGCGGGGGTCTGATCGGATTCCGCGCCTACCGGTTCACCGGAGAGGCACGCCGCCTCGGCTTTTTCGGATTCGGATCGTCGGCGCAGATCCTCGCGCAGATCGCCGTGGCGGACGGTCGCACAGTCTTTGCATTCACGCGGCAGGGGGATGAGGCGGCCCGGCGTCTGGCGATGGAATGCGGTGCAGCCTGGGCCGGAGGTGCCGGCGAGACGCCGCCCGAGGCGCTCGACGCAGCGATCATCTTCGCTCCGGCGGGGGAACTCGTCGTGACCGCTCTCCGCCTCGTGGAAAAGGGAGGCGTCGTCGTCTGCGCCGGCATTCACATGTCCGACATTCCGTCGTTTCCGTACGAGCTGCTGTGGGGCGAGCGCTCGCTCCGCTCGGTGGCGAACCTCACCCGTGACGACGGCCGCGCGCTCTTCGAGCGGCTCACGACTCTCCGCATCAGGACGCGCAGGACGGCGTTCCCCCTGGAACGGGCGAACGACGCTCTCGACGCGCTCCGCTCCGGCGCGATCACCGGGACCGCCGTACTGGAGATCGCCGCATGAGCGATGCGATCCGCGGCCGCGGCGCGAGCTGGAATCCGCAGAACCGCTTCGAGAAACTCGCCTATGTCGCCGACGAGGAGACGCCGCCACCCGCCGGCATTCCGAAGACGGTCTACCTTCGCGACCCGAGCCGGACCATCATCGCGTACAACGACAGCCCCGACGTCGGCTTCGATGCCAGCATCAATCCGTACCGCGGCTGCGAGCACGGATGCATTTACTGCTTCGCCCGCCCGACGCACGAGTACCTCGGATTCTCCGCCGGTCTCGATTTCGAGTCGGTGATCATGGTCAAGGAGGAGGCGCCCGAGCTGCTGCGCGAGGAGTTGTCGGCAAAGAGCTGGAATCCGCAGCCGATCGGGATCAGCGGCGTGACCGATCCCTACCAGCCGATCGAGAGGAAGCTGGAGCTGACCCGGCGCTGTCTGGAAGTGCTCGCGGAATTCCGCAACCCGGCGTTCATCGTCACGAAAAGCCACCTCGTCACGCGCGACATCGACCACCTGCGCGAGATGGCCGGGTACTCCGGGATCGCCGCCTTCGTCTCGATCACCACGCTCGATCCGGCACTGGCGAACATCATGGAGCCACGCGCGGCGACCCCGCAGCTCCGGCTCGGCGCGATCGAGGCCCTCGCCGCGGCGGGGATTCCGGCGGGCGTGATGGTCGCGCCGGTGGTGCCCGCAATCACCGATCACGAGATGCCGAAGATCCTGGAGGCGGCGAAGAAGGCGGGGGCTTCGTTCGCCGGCTTCGTCGTCCTTCGCCTGCCGTGGGCCGTCGCCCCCCTTTTCGAAGCGTGGCTCGGGCAGCACTTTCCCGACCGGAAGGAGAAGGTCCTCCACCGGATCCGTGATCTGCGGGACGGAAAGCTCTACGAAGCACAATGGGGCGTGCGGCAGCGCGGCAGAGGTATTTTCGCCGGACAGATCGAGGCGCTCTTCGACGTCACCACGCGCCGGCTGGGCCTCAACGAGCGATCGATCGATCTGTCGGCCGGATCCTTCCGCCGGGCGAGCGCGCAGGGAGCCCTCTTCTGATGTACGAAACGAAGCATCTTCGCATCCTCGAACGCGACGGCTGGGAGTACGTCGAACGAAAGAGGGCACGCGAAGCGGTCGCGGTCATCGCGGTGACGGATGCGGGTGAACTGGTGCTCACCGAGCAGTACCGGCGCGCCGTCGACGCCCGCGTGATCGATCTCCCCGCCGGGCTCGTCGAAGAGCATCCGCCGGCGGAGACGGCAAAGCGCGAGCTGGAAGAAGAGACCGGCTTCACCTGCGAGGAGGTCGAGTTCCTCGCCAGGGGCCCGACCTCCCCCGGCCTGACGTCGGAGCTGGTCAGCTTCTATCGCGCCCGCGGCGTGCGGCGCGTCGGCCCGGGAGGCGGCATCGGCGACGAGGAGATCACGGTCCACCTCGTGCCGCTTCGCGACATCGACCGCTGGCTGAGGAGCCGTGGCGGGGTGCTGATCGACGTGAAGGTCTGGGCGGGCCTACGGCTGATGTGAGACCGGCGCGAGCACGATCTTGCCGAAGTGATCGGCCGCCATGGCGATGTGGGCGTCGGCCGCGCGGTCGAGCGGAAAGGTCCTGTCGATCACGGGGCGGATTCTTCCCGCGCGGAGATCTCCCCCGAATTGGGCCAGAAATCCTTCGACGATCTTCGCCTTCTCTTCGACCGGCCGCGAACGGAGTGTCGATCCGATGATCTGCTGCCGCTTGGCGAGAAGTGCCGTGACGTCGAGTTCCGCCATCCGCATGCCTCCCATCGAGCCGATGAAGACGATCCGCCCGCCGGTGGTGAGCGTCCGCAGGTCGGAGGTGAGATAACGGGCGCCGATGTGATCGAGCACGATGTCGACCGCTCCGGCCGCGCTGGCGAAGTCGTCCCGGCGGTAGTTGATCGCGACGTCCGCACCGTGGGAGATGCAGAGTTCGCACTTGACATCG
>DATLYG010000122.1:0-8230 GCA_035574985.1 Thermoanaerobaculia bacterium
CCTCACGCCCGAGGCGCTCGAGGATCCGCCACGCCGCGGCGTTTTCGACGCCTTCGGCGATCGCGCCCGGCCCGTCGTCGAGCGGATCGTCCTGCCGAGTCGAGACCGAACAGGGCCGCCACATCGGTGGCGGAGACGTCGTGCGGGCGAAACGCGCCCCGGCCGCGCGAAGTGCCGGCGTCCTGCCCGACACCTCCAGCGTGAACGGGAGCGCGCCACTACTTCTTCTTTCGCGTCGCCAGGTAGTCCGCCGCGGTGGTCGGTCCGGTCACGAACGTGTCTTCGTGCGACGCGATGAACCGGCGAAAGCCGAGGAAGAAATCCGCACCGGAAGGGAGGCCGAGTTCTTCCCACGCTTCGTCGAGTGCCGCGCTCTTCTCCGGGGGGATGGCGGCGGGCTGAATGATCATGAAGTCCCAGCTCGCGCCGTCGCGATGCACGTACAACTGACGCGGCGGCAGCCCGGCCATCCGGTTCGCCTGATCGTACCTGGCGATCGCCTCGAGAAAGGCGGTGTGCTGTCCCGGAGCGATGCGATAGATCTCGACGAGCAGTTTCCCCGGCGCAGCCTGCTGCTGCGCGGCGGCCGTCATGGCGGCCAGCGAGACCACTGCGCACACGCACAGAATCCGTTTCATCTCCGTTCTCCTTTTCCGAGGACGACTTCAGCGTCCGCTATGCCGGCGCGCTCATGCGTCACATGAACCGCGATCTTCGTTCCCGCCGGAGCGGCGACGATCCATTCGGCGAGCGCGCGGTCGGGCGTGCCGGGGGCGTAGGACCACCAGGTGGCGGTCGAACGCTGTGCCGTGCGGCCCTGGAGCTGGCCTAACACGGTCCGTTTCTCGCCCTGGACGAGTCGCGCGCCGGGCGGAAGCATCAGTTCGGCGGCGACGCCGCCCACGGCATTCTGATCGACAGCCTGCTGCGATCCATTCGTCGGAAGCCAGCCCCTGTTCTCGACGACGAGCCGGAGGCGATGGACGTTCCCGGCCGCCGGCTCGGCGGAAAACTCTCGCACGGCAATTCGGGGAGTGGCCAGTCCGAGGTAGACCAGCCAGTCACTGTGCGGCGCGACCTCCTTCTCCAGGCGCTTGAAGGGAACGTTGTACCAGTAGCGAATGAGATCGAAGCCGCCGATCTGGACCTCGCCGAGCTGCGGATGGTGAAACGGCCGCCACCGGACGAACCCCTCGCCGCCGAGTTCGGCGTCGCTGAAACGGAGGAGTTTGATCTCGTCCTCGATCGGGTGATGGCCCCAGAGCCACGCGGAGACCGTCGTTCCCTCGAGCGAGATTCCGGCGGCCTCGAGGGGATTCCACAGTTCGGTGATGAACGAGTAGATTCCGCGCCGGTCGTAAAGCCATCCGAATGCGCTCGGGATGTAGGTCTCCCGATCCTGCGCGCGAAGGTCGAGATAGGACATCGCGCGGTAGCCGGTGAGTGCCGCCCCTTTCGCGGCGAGCGTCTCGTACACGCTCCTGTCGGCAGCGGGCAGCCGCTCGGCGAGGTTGACCGGCGGCGTCAGAATGAGGCCGCCGAAGGTGTGGCATGTCACGTGCGCGACGATGTTCGGCCGGCGTGCAATCGCAGCGACGTAGGCGGCCACCTCCGGCTCGGATGCCGGATACGGGCCGGCGGCCGGACTCGGCGGCGCGCTGCCGCGATCGCCCGGAAAGTTCGCGCCGAGATCGATCGGCTCGCGCGCGGGTGCATCGGCGATCGTCGCTCCGTCGTATCCCTCGACGATCCCCTCGGGCAGCACCCGCCACGCCTCGCCTCCCGCCTCGTCCGGCTCGCGCGGCACGAGCAGGCGGCGGTCCCCCGGGTATTCCTTCCACGGTCCGTTCGGATCGCGCAGGCGCATGAAGAGCGTGCGCCCATCGCCATCGACATCCTGTGCGTGAATTCCCCGCTCGGGACGATCGCCCGGATAGGGTCGATCGACCGAGCGGATGAAGCGTCCCTGCGCGAGCGTCGCATCGACGCCGTCGGGCGTCATTCGTGGCAGTACGTAGACGGTGCGCGTGTTCAGAAGCCGCGTGACGCGCTCGTCCGTGCCGTACTCGCGCAGCAGCTTCGCGATGAAGTGCAGCGCGGCGACGCCGCCGGCCCATTCGGTGGCGTGCATGTTTCCGTCGACCAGCAGCGCCGGTTTGCTCTCCGCCGGTCCGCTGTTTCTGTTGGTGATCGTGACGAACCAGATCGGGCGTTTCCCCGGAGTCGTTCCGATGCTCTCGAGATCCATCAGATCGGGACGCGACGTCTGCCACTCGCGCAGCAGCCGGGTCAGTTCGTCCGATGTCAGGATGTGGTCGAACGGCAGCGGCGCGAGGCCGCGATCGGCCGCGCCGGCGCCTGCGGCGAAAACCAGAAGCAGCATCGCGCATCGGAGTGTCTTCACGATTTCCTCCTTCGCAGCCGGACGGCGTCACGAGCGGCCTGTTCGAGAATCGGGCGCATCCGCCGGAACTCGGCGCGAAGCGTCTCGGCCGAAAACGCGGTGAAGCCGAAGACGAGTCCCGGCCGCGTTTTCTCGATCGCGTAGGACGAGAGGGCGGGGACGTCGAATCCGCCTTCGCGCAGCCGCCGCGACCACTCCGAATCGTCGGCTCCGTCGGGGAGGAATCCGACGACGTTCATCCCTCCATCGCTCTTCGCGAACGTGAGCGGCAGCCCCGATTTCGCGAAGAGTTCGAGAAAGAGCGCATGGCGCGCCGCGTATTCGCGCCGGCACCGGCGGATGTGCGAATAGAACGCGCCGCTCTCGAGAAACAGGGCGAGCGTGGCCTGATCGACCAGCGGCAGATGATCATCGATGAGATGCTTGATCTCGATGAAGCGATCGACCAGCGC
The DNA here is from genome assembly GCA_035574985.1 of Thermoanaerobaculia bacterium. GTDB lineage: Bacteria > Acidobacteriota > Thermoanaerobaculia > Gp7-AA8 > Gp7-AA8 > DATLYG01. The sequence continues at coordinate 2,857 of DATLYG010000122.1, forward strand.
ATCCGGCATGACGACATACCCAAGGCGAAGCGAAGGGAAGAGAACCTTGCTGAACGTGCCGGTGTAGATCACGCATCCGCTGCGGTCGAGGCTCTGAAGGCTCGGCAACGGAGGCGCGCCGTAGCGAAGTTCCGAGTCGTAGTCGTCTTCGATGATCCACGCGCGCGTGCTCGTGGCGAAATCGATCAGACCGAGCCGGCGCTGCAGCGAAAGCGACACGCCGGTGGGAAACTGCCGCGACGGAGTGGTGTAGAGAACCGACAGCTTCCGGTGCTCCTCGGGAGGAAGCGTCAACCCTTGCTCGTCGACGCGCCCCGGCACGATGCGTGCCCCCTGATTCCGGAAGACCATCCTCGCCTCGGCATAGCCGGGATCTTCGACCCAGGCGTGGTCTCGCGGCTTGAGCAGGAGCATTGCCAGCAGAAACAGCGCCTGCTGCGAACCCGCCGTGATGACGACCTGATGGGGGTCGCACTGCACGCCGCGGTGATCGCGCAGGTACGTGGCGACGTTCTCCCGCAGCTTCGGGACGCCGGCGACGCACGAGGCCTGATAGTGGAGAATGTTGCGTCCTTCGCGCCGCAGCGCACGGCCGCGCATTCGGTTCCACGTCACCAGCGGAAAGAGGCCGACGTCCGGCTGGCAGGGGCGGAACGGACGCGGCGCGCTGATCGACGGCTGTTCGGCGAGCGAGCGCTCGGCCCGCGTTTCGGGGGATTGGCGGCGCGGCAGTCGCCGGGGCATGGCGATCGAGGGCGTGACGAACACACCGGCGCGCGGCTCCGACTGCAGAAAGCCCTCGCTGATCAATCGCTCGTAGGCATAGACCGCGGTGTTGCGGGAGATGTTCAGTTCGGCGGCGAGATCGCGCGTCGATGGCAGCATGTCGCCGGGAGCGAGTTCGCCGCTCCGGATGCGGTCGCGGATCTGACGGGCGAGCTGATCCTGCAGCGTCGGGCGCGCCGAGCGATCGAGCCAGAGTCCGGTGACGTTGCGCATCTCGCGTCGTTTCGGGAGGTCATTCCGTCCGGTGCAGGTTCGCGCGCCGCACGGCCTCTCCGAGGATTCGCTGCGACGGATCGGAGGAAGCGATCAGGTGACCGGCGACGGCCAGGGCATCCTTTCGCGGTTCGTCCTGCCCGAGCTTGAACTTTGCCTCGATCCGCTCGATCTCCATCTCGAAGCCGACGATGTTCGGAAGGCGCCGCGCGATCTCGGATGGCGGCACCTCTTCAAGCTTCCAGCCGGAGGGGATCGGGCCTTCCATTCGGTCATTCAGTATCCGGAGCGTGGCGAGAAGGGCGGCCTCACTCTGCCGGCGAGGGCGCCCGTAGCAGTGTACGGCGGTGTAGTAGTACGTGCCGGGCATGTCGCGATTCGGATACCACGAGGGGGTGACGTACGAATAGGGGCCGTGAAAGACGGCCAGTGCCGGCGAGGTCGAGGCGAAGAGAGCGGCGGCATGCTCGTTCTGCCGGGCGAGGTGACCGAGGAGCGTCCCCTGCGGTCCGCGCGAACGATCGAGAAGGAGAGGAAGGTTCGTCACCAGCGGGCCGTCATCGCCGTTGTTGACGAGCAGCGCCCACGGATTCTCGTCGATCAGGCGATCGATCTCTGCGGCGGACTGCGGACGCCAGCATGGGCGGACGAACATGACCGCCCATTGTGGCGTGTGCCGCTGGTCACCGTAAAGACCCAGAATCGTCGAGATCGATGGGTCCAGCCGGCACGGCACCCGGCGATTTCTCTGGTCCCATGCAAGTGTAAATATCTGGCTCTTGTCGGATACCAATGCCGGTGGGATATTGCCGAACAATGAAGGAGTCCGACATGCGCATCCTGGCCACCGTTGCCCTTCTGCTTGGTTCTCTCGGCGCGGCCGCGCAGGAGACGGCCGGCTCGATCGCGTCCTGCCGTCCCGATCTGGCGGCTCCGCGCGTCGTCGTCTCCGGCAAGGTCGCCGATGCCACCGGAGCGCCGCTGGTCGGCGTGAGCGTGGCGCTTCAATGCGGCAAGTTCCGCGTCGACGGCCGGACCAGCGGGGACGGGAGTTATCGCCTCACCGCGCCCGCCGGTCCCTACCGGATCGAGGTCGACGCTCCCGGGTTCGAACCGGCGATGGAATCGCTGCAGTTGACGCAGTCGCAGACCCGCGACTTCACGCTGCAGCCGGGAAGCTTCAGCAGCATCATCACCGTCGAGGAGCCGGGCGGATTCTCCGCGGCGTCGTCGACGACGGCGACGAAGACGAATGCGCCGCTGATCGAAATCCCGCAGTCGGTGTCGGTGGTGACGCAGGACCAGATGACCGCACGGAACGTGCAGACGATCAACGAGGCCATCCGCTACACCGGGAGTGTCGACGTCGATACCTACGGGAACGAGACGCGCTTCGACTGGATCAACATCCGCGGCTTCGATCAGTCGACCTACGGATTGTTCCGCGACAACTCCCGCTGGCAGAGCGGCAACGTCTCGGGACAGATCGACCCCTACATGATTCAGGAGGTCGACATCGTCAAGGGACCGAGTTCGGTCCTTTACGGGCAGAACACGCCGGGCGGGCTGGTGAACCTCGTGACCAAGCGCCCTCCGTCGCGCCCCCTTCACGAGGTGACCGTCAGCTACGGTTCGTTTCATCGCGAGCAGGTGTCGCTCGATTTCGGCGGTCCGGTGAGCGCCGGCAGCGCGTGGCGCTACCGCATCACCGCACTGCTCCGCCAGAGCGACTCGCAGGTCGATCACGTTCCCGATGACCGCTGGTTCATCGCGCCCGGAATCACCTGGACTTCGGACAGGACCACCTGGACGTTCCTCGCCGACTATCAGAACGACGACACCGGCTGGAGCATGTTCCTGCCGTCCCAGGGGACGTTCCGGCCGAACCCCAACGGAGCGATCCCGCGCGAGACGTTCGTCGGTGAGCCGGGATACGACTATTTCCATCGCGACCAGTGGTCGGCCGGCAGCCTCTTCGAGCATCGCCTCAACGAAACGTGGACGCTGCGCAACACGCTGCGCTATTCGAGCATCGAGTACGACGGAAAGGACGTCTTCGGCGGGGGGTTGCAGGACGATCTGAAGACACTCAATCGCTTCGCCTTCGGCAATACCTTCGACCTGAGCCTCTTCACCATGGACACCAATGCCATGATGCAGGTCAGGAGCGGCAACGTTTCCCACTCCATTCTCGCCGGCGTCGACTACTCGAACTCTGAAACGGATGTCGTGAGCGGCTTCGCGTTCGCAGCGCCGGTCGACATCTATCATCCGGTCTACGGCTCGCCGGTTCCCGATCTGTTCATCTACTCGGACACGCACCAGCCGCTCTCGCTCCTCGGCGTCTATGTGCAGGACCACATCAGGATCGGCTCCCGCTGGGTGGCCACGGTGGCAGGAAGACACGACTGGATCGACATGACGACCGAACAGCACGTCGGCAACACGAAAATCGATCAGAGTCCGAACGAACTGACTGGTCGATTCGGCCTGACCTACCTGAGTGCATCGGGAGTCGCGCCCTACCTCAGCTACTCGACATCGTTCCTTCCGGTGAGCGGCACCACGTTCGCCGGCAAGCCCTTCGAGCCGACGACCGGAAAGCAGATCGAGGGCGGGGTGAAGTTCCAGCCGAAAGGTTCGAACGCTTTCGTCACCGCCTCGTTCTTCCGGATCGACCAGGAGAACGTCAGCGTTCCCGATCCGGACAATCCGTTCAGCAGCGTGCAGCAGGGGGAAATCCGTTCGCGCGGCTTCGAGCTCGAGGCGATCGGGAATCTCGTCACCACGCTCAATTTCCACGCCTCGTACTCGTACCTCGATCAGGAGATCACGCGGACGACCGATCCTGCCTCGCTCGGCAAGCGTCCCCCGCTCGCCCCCGATTCCCTCTTTTCGCTGGGCGGCGAGTACACGGTCGGATCGGGTCCGCTCGCCGGTGTCGGATTCGGCGCCGGAATCCGCTACGTCGGATCGCGCGCCGGAGACTCCGCGAACACGATCGAAGTCCCCTCCTACACGCTGTTCGACGCCTCGGTCCGTTATCTGTGGCGGAACGTCGAGTTTCAGATCAGCGGCACGAACATCACCGACAAGACCTACGTCGCCGTCTGCACCTCTCCGAACTACTGTAACTATGGCAGCGCGCGCAAGGTCCTCACGACGGTTCGCTATCACTTCTGATTCCGGCACGCCGCTCGATCCCGACATCCGCCGCTTTGTGACGGAGGTGCGAGCGGCGTGGTCCCGGTACGGCGATCTCGCCGCGCGTTCTCCTGCGGAGGTGCGCCGGATCGCCGAAGAGGTGCGTGCCCCATGGAGCCGCGGAGGGCCGCCGATGGAGTCGGTCCGCGAGATCGGCTCTCCCGTCCGGATGCGCTTCTACGATCCCGATCCCCTCCCGGTCAAGCCGGCACTCGTCTATCTGCATGGCGGCGGCTGGACCCTGTTCAGCCTCGACACGCACGACCGCGTGATGCGCGAGTACGCCGCGCGCGCCGGCATCGTGGTCATCGGCGTCGATTACGCGCTTTCCCCCGAGGCGAAATACCCGGTGGCGCTCGACCAGATCGTGGCGGCCGTGGAGTTTCTCACCGCCGAAGGAGAGCGGCTCGGAATCGACCCCCGGCGGGTGGCGATCGGCGGCGACTCGGCAGGGGCGAATCTCGCGCTCGCTGCCGCCCTGCGTCTTCGCCATCGCCAGGCCATCCGGGCCGTCGTTCTCAACTATGGCGTCTTCGCGCGACGGTCATCGGCGGAGGCGGAGGAGCGGTTCGGAGGCGAAGGAAACATGTTGACGGCGTCGGAGATGGACGCGTTCTGGCGCAATTACCTTCGCGACGAGAATGACGCCGGCGATCCGTTCGCCTGTCCGATCGGCGCCGATCTCCGGGGGCTTCCTCCCGTGCTCCTCGTCGCTGCGGAATGCGACCTGCTGACCGAGCAGAGCATCGAACTGGAGCGGAGGCTGCGCGCCGCAAACGTTCCGGTCCGTTTCGATCTCCATCGAGGTGCGGCCCATTCGTTTCTCGAAGCGGTGTCGATCGCGCCCCTCGCCGCTCGCGCCTTCGATGCGACCGCCGCCTGGTTGCGGGCCGTCCTCCCGGCCTGACCGGAAATCCTCCGTCGGACCGATCCCGGAGCGGTCGACACTCTCCGCAGAGGGCGGCAAAAAACAGCGAGCACGTTGTCGACGGAAGCACTAGAACAGATCCAGGTGCACACGAACCTCCTCCAAGGTGGATCTACGTAAAGACCATGCAGTTCGACCAGCGTTAACGCCCCACCGAGACCATCGATCCCCCGTCCGTCAACGGCCTGACAATCTCCCCGGCGCTGCTGACCGGCGGCGCCACCGCCTCGGCAACGATCTCCC
>DATLYG010000123.1:0-12674 GCA_035574985.1 Thermoanaerobaculia bacterium
AAGTACGAGGCGATGTCATGGCCCTCGGGAACCGGAAACTTCGGAAGGTGGTGTCCGGAAACGTCGAGCGTCATGTTGATCCGCTCGGCGATCCGTACCGTGTTCGCCACCGCCTGGGGCCAGGCGCGGAAGACCCGCTCCATCTCGTCGGGTCCCTTGACGTAGAAGTCGTCGGAGTAGAACTTCATCCGCTTCTCGTCGCCAAGGGTCTTGCCGGTGCCGATGCAGAGCAGCACTTCGTGCGCGAAGGCATCGTCCTTGTTCAGGTAGTGCGAGTCGTTGGTGGCGACGAGCTGAAGCCCGACTTCCTCGCCGAGCTTCGCCATCATCGGCACGATCTTCTGCTGGTCGGGGATCCCGTGATCCTGAATCTCGAGGAAAAAGTTCTCGGGTCCCAGGATCTCGCGATACTGCAGCGCGGCTTCCTTCGCCTTCGTGTAGTTGCCGGCGGCCAGATTCTGCGACACCTCGCCTTTCAGACACGAGGAGAGAACGATCAGCCCCTCGCGGTGTTCGCGGAGAAGCTCCTTGTCGATGCGCGGCTTGTAATAGAAGCCCTCGGTATAGCCGGCGCTGACGAGTTTCACGAGGTTGCGGTAGCCCTCGTCCGTCGCAGCGAGAACGATGAGGTGGTTGTTCGAACCGGCGTCGGCCTGCTGGTCCTCGACGCCGGCCTTGTCGAAGCGCGAGCCGTAGGCGACATACATCTCGCAGCCGATGATCGGCTTCACGCCCGCCTTCTTCATGGCGTTGTAGAACTCGACCGCGCCGAACATGTTGCCATGGTCGGTGATGGCGCACGCCGGCATGCCGAGGGAGGAGACGCGCCGGGCGAGTTCCTCCGGGCGGCTGGCGCCGTCGAGGAGGGAGTATTCGGTGTGGAGATGGAGATGAACGAAGGACATGGGACGATCCCGATTTTACCGGACTCCACCCCCTGTGGACGGTGTCAGGTCTTGCTCGTGGAGACCTGACACCATCTACTCGGGGTGGAGGTCGACGTTGTAGCGTTCCCGTGCGGCCGCGATCGTCGCTTCGGCGAAACGGGGGTGGTCGCGGAGGATGCGGAGGAAATCGTCCTTCCGGAGCACGAAGAGATCGCACTGCGTGCGTGCGCGCACGGTTGCCGTCCGCTGCGTCGTCATCAGGAGGCCGATTTCGCCGAAGAAATCGCCGTCCTTCAGCGTCCGGATCGTCGTTCCGCCCTTGTTGATCACGTCCACCTGACCGCGCGAGATGAGGTACATCTCCTGCGCCGGATCACCGATCTGGATGATCGTCTCCCCCGCCTCCACCGTCGAGGCGTGCAGCGCCATGATGACGGAGTGGAGCAGGATCGGATCGGCGCCGGCGAACAGGGGCGCCCGCTCGAGCACTTCCGGCGTCACGACCTCGAACCATCGCCGGCCGTCGCACTCGATCAGATCGCTGGCCGCCGGAGGGCCCCACGAGCTGCGCATGTAGTTCGGGAACTCGTCGCCGGCGGGCCGGGCCCTCCACGCGTCGAGGATCGGCTGGGCGATCCGCCACGCCGCCTCGACGAGATCGCCGCGCGAGAAGAGCGTCGCGTCCCCCCGCGTGCACGAGTAGATCATCACTTCGTACCCCGTGTAGCGCGACGCACGGAACGCATCGCCGTAGCTGAACCGCATGTCGACTTCCTGCAGTTGCAGGACCGGCCCCGGCGTCTTGGCGTGAAAGAGCAGCTCGATTCCCTGGAACGGCTGGATGTGAAAGACGAGGCGGTTCGGCTCGAGGCGCTCCACCGGCGTGCCGCGGAAGATCGCCTCCGGCGCCTTCTTGAATTCGACGACGATCTCCGTTCCCCTCTTCCAGAGGGCCTTCCCCGATCGCAGATAGAACGGCACCCCCTCCCATCGCCAGTTGTCGATGAAGAGCCGCAGCGCCGCGAATGTCTCGGTGTTGGACGCCGGATCGACGCCCCTTTCCTGGCGGTAGCCCGGTTTGACGATCTCTCCGTCGTCGTCGATCGCCGGTCCGTACTGCCCGCGGACCGCGTTTCGCTCCACCTCCTCCGGCGCGTAGATCCGCACCGACTCGAGCAGCTTCGCCTTCTCGTTGCGAATCGCATCGGCACGGAACGACGCCGGCGGCTCCATGCAGAGGTAGGCGAGCATCTGGAACATGTGGTTCTGCATCATGTCCCGCAGCACGCCGGCGGTGTCGTAGTAGGCGGCGCGGCCTCCGACGTCGACCGACTCGCAGACGTTGAACTGGATGTTGTCGATGTAGCTGCGGTTCCAGAGCGGTTCGAACATGCCGTTCGAGAAGCGGAAGGCGAGGAGGTTCTGTACTGTCTCTTTGCCGAGGTAGTGATCGACCCGGTAGATGTCGTCCTCGCGCCAGTGCCGGAGGATCTCGGCGTTGAGCTGCCGCGCCGACTCGAGATCGGTCCCGAACGGCTTCTCGACGATGATCCGTTTCCACCCCTCCCCTTCCTGAAAGCCGGCTTCATGCAGCGTTTCGCAGAGAAGACCGAAAAATCGCGGCGGCATCGCCAGGTAGAGCAGCATGTTCCCGCCCGTCCCGAAGGCGGCGTCGATTGCGGCGATGCGTCCCCTCACTCTCCGGTAGTCGTCGACCGAAATCGCCGCCGGCTCGAAGTGAAACCGCCGTCTCAGTCTGCCGGCCGCCTGCTCGTCGAACTCCTTCCTCGTGTGGAACTCGCGCAGATGTCCGCTCGCACCGAACATCGCCTCGCGAAATCCCTCGTCGTCCATCTCCGCCGGAGCGACGCCGAGAACGGCGAAGTTGTCGGGGAGAAGGCCGTCGCACTCGAGGTTGTAAAGCGCCGGCACGAGGAGGCGCTTCGTCAGATCGCCCGAGGCCCCGAAGATCACCATCACGCACGGCTCGCTCTTCGGCGTGCCGGGTTGCAACTCGAGGCCGGTGGACGGGAACACCTTTGCCGCTTCAGGCATCGCTGACCAGCTCCTGTCTGCCGTGAGTGCAGCAACTGTAGCCCAGCCGCGGGAGGCGCGTCACACCGGCGACGAGACCGCCTCCTCGAACAGATCGAGCTGCACCGCGCTGACGTAGTCCCTGAGGGTGTAGAGACCCCCGCCCGCTTTCTCCAGCGCCGCACCCGCCCTCTGCGCGGTCTCTTCGCTTGCGAGCAGCGGAACGTGCACCTCGCGCGTCTTCGCCTCGATGCGCGACGCGGTGTCGATCGTGTCGCCGCTCGACGTCCCGTCGGGATCGACCGGCCCCGTGTGGATACCGACCCCGATCGCGATTTCCAGCCCCACCCGCCGTGCCAGCGCCTCGACGTTGCTGATCATCCGCCTCCCCGCCTCGACCGCGGCTCCCGCATGCCCCGAGCCGCGGAACATCGCAATCGTCCGGTCGCCGGCAAAGCGGTCGACCGTCCCCCGTTCGTCCGAGATGATCCCGGCCAGCACCCTGTGCAGATCGTCGAGAAAGCGAAGCACCTCCGCCGGCCTCTCCTCCCATGCACCGGGTCGGATGTCGCAGACGAGCACCGTCGCCAGCCGGTGCGAAGGGAGGGACGACGGAGACGGCGCATCTTCAACCGGCGGCGCCGGCAGAGGAGGCCGATCTTCGCGCACGGGCGGAGCAGCAGCGCGCCACTTCGCGAAGAGGTACCCGGCGATCAGTCCCGCAACGAACGCGGAGGCGACGAACATGCGGGTGCGAACACTACCAGAGGTCTCTCATGCGCGCCGCACTCCAGATGTTCCGAGGAGGCCGGCTCTGGTGCGGGTGGCTCTCTCTCCGGCCGCGCTCGAGCGCGCCGGGATCGCGGGAGGGAGAGCGGCGCTGAAGCGCCGCACTCCAGATGTTCCGAGGAGGCCGACTCTGATGCGGCTGGATCTCTCTCCGGCCGCACTCGAGCGCGCCGGGATCGTGGGAGAGAGAGCGGCGCTGAAGCGCCGCACTCCAGATGTTCCGAGGAGGCCTGGTCGGGTGCGGGTGGCTCTGGACCGCGGCGCTCGCGGTCGCTCCACTCGATCGCGACGTCTTCGTCATCGAAGCGGAATTGCAGCGTCCCGCCGCCGTCGACCGGCGCGCCCTGGCGGATCCCCGCCTCGCTCGCACCGAGGGCGATGAGGTCGACATCGCCCGCCGAGAGCTGCGCCGGGAGCGGCACCGTCTCCCGCCGCTCCTGCGAACATCGAAGTCACGGCCAGAAGCGGTCCCTCGGAACTTCGGAGGGTTCGTTGATGCTGAGTTGCGCGAAGATGCGGATCAGCCGCCGTTCCTCATATCCGGCAGCGCTGTAGGTCCGGCAGAGCAGCTCGATCTCCTCCTGCCGCTCGCCGGCCGAGACGGTGAAGCCGCTTTCCGGCTGCTCCGGCGTGTCGACCCATTCCTTCTTCCACCGGCCGCGCTCGAGAGTACAGCGGATGTAGCCGCGCCCGACCGGCGTGAAGAGAGGAAAGAGCTGGTTGAGATTCACGCCGCCGCTCGAGTCACCGGCCTGCCTGTCGGCAAACGACACCGCATGGGCGTCGGCGATCTGCCGGTTCAGCGCCCGCGTCACACGCCGGGCGATCACGTCGCGAATGTCGGCCCCGCTCGCATCGCGATCGACGAACAGGAGGCCGGAGTGATAGATGCGGAGAGTCGTCTCTCCCCGCGTGAAGTACTCCAGCCGGCTCCTCACGAGCCTTGCCCCGAGCTCGAGATGCTGCGACTCCCACCGGAATACCAGCGGAAGAATCAGGCTGGGCGGAATCTGGACGTGATGCTGGATGCCGGCCCCGGCCACGCTGACGTCGCTCAGGACGACGTTGAACGTGCCGAGGCGCGCGGGTCGCGGCATGGTGAGCCGGACTCGTTCAGCACGACGGCGGTTCGCTCCGTCCTGAACCATGCGCGCGCTCTCGACCGGAAAGGGAGGACCGGCGCGATTATAGCGCACGCGAATGCGGCGGGGCTCCGGGCAACACCCCGGCGCCCGCTTCAGCGCAGCCCTCTCCCGTGGGCGGCCCCGGCGTCAGGAATCGAACGCTGCGCCGCCGAGTCGCACGGGGCGCGAGCCGCGATCGCCGGGGTCGAACCTCCCCTCGAGCAGTTCGCGCAGGTTCGTCATCTCGATGAAGAGGTGGCGATGACGCACGCAGTGAACGGAGATGGCGAGGAACAGAGCGGCCAGGACGGCCACGAGCATCTTCAGAGCGGGGCTGGCTGCCGGCAGAGGCGGCATCGAGGGGTTGACGAAGAGTTCCTGCGCGATGATCAGCAGATGGAGCGGCAGGGGGAGGACGACGAGAGCGGAGAGAAAACGGCTCGCCTGCAACCGGAAGTACGGGCGGAGGGAGAGGAAGCTGAGCGAGACGAACCAGCCGAGCATCAACACCGAGACGAGGTGGATCTCGGCGAGGGCGAAGAGGGTGGCGTCGCTGCCGCTCTCGCCGGCGAGAGCCACGATCCGCCCCTGGAGGAGCATCACCCAGGTGAGCGCGGCGATCGCGCCACTGACGGACACGACGGCCATGAGGGCGCTGAAGAGATTCCGGGCGGCGATGAGCGCGGCCATCCGCAGAAGGATCGCCGCGGCGCCGACACCGCCGGCGAGGGCGACGAGAATCGCCCATCCGGCGTGCGGCGTCACACCGAGGGTCGACTCGACGGCGACGAAGGCGAACCGCCCGCCGCTGCGGATCTGACCGGTCAGTGTCCCGGCGCTCGCGAGCGCGAGAAAGAGGCAGAATGCCGTTCCGCCGTAAAAGAGACCCCTCGGCATCGATGCACCGCCACCATCTTACATCTCGCCAAAGGAGATGACGCGGTCGAGGCGGATGTTTCCAACTCGACACCGTCGGACTCGGCACCGCGCGCGCTGTAGACGTCGGTGGATCGGGGCTCGCGCCGCGCGATCCCTCGTGGTCGAACTCCGGATCCGCATTGCCGGCCGTGGGATGGCCGCCGCCTCGAACCGGTCGGGGTCCCCGCAGGGAAGCGGTTCGCGGCGCTCCCGGCTGACGGCCTCCGGACGACACGAATGGTGCCGCCGGCGCCGTCATGGCCGTGATGTCGCGGAATTGATAGGATTTCTACAGGTCCATGGACAACCTGTTCGAAACCGGTAACCTCGCGGTGGTCCTTGCAGTCATCTTCGCACTGGTCCTGCTGGCGATTCTCATCGTCTCCTTCCGGTCACGGGCGGTCGTTTTCTGCCAGTATCTGAAGGCGATGTCGGGAATCGAACTGCGTCCGTCCGACGTTCGCCGCGTCTTCGCCGAGCGCGGGCAGAACGGCGTGCGCGAGATGTTTCTCGATCTGATCATCAAGGAAGATCTCAAACAGGGACCGCTCGAAGTTCCCGAGAGTCCGTCGCGCGAGCAGACCGAGCTGCAGGCGATGAGCACCGAGTAGCGGCCGGGTCGGTCCGCCTAACGCGAGGCCGCCGCGCCGATCTCGCCCGGTGTGCGCGCCGTCTTCGGTTGTTCCGGCAGAAACGCGGTGAACGTGCTTCCCTCCCCCGGGGCACTCCTGACGCGAACCGTCCCTCCATGCATTTCGACGAACTTCTTCACCAGGGCGAGCCCGAGACCGGTGCCGGCGGGCCGCTTCTCATCGGGGCCGTGGACCTGGCGGAACTCCTCGAAGATCACCTGCTGGTGCTCGGCGGCGATGCCGATCCCCTGATCGACAACGGCGATCTCCACGCCGGCCTCTCCGGTGGGCGACTCGGCGGCGGAAACGCGCGCGATCCGGATGGTGATCGTCGCGTGGTCGGGTGAGAACTTCACGGCGTTGGAAACGAGGTTGTAGAGGATCTGTTTGAGTTTCACCGGGTCGGCCACGATCATCACCGGGTCGGACGGCGCATCGATGCAGAGAGTCATCTGCCGGGGAATGGTCAGACCCCGTGCGACGCGCGCGACGGACTCGACGATCTCGATCAGCGACAGCGGCTGCCTTTCGAGCGGCATCTTCCCCGCCTCGACGCGCGCCAGGTCGAGGATGTCGTTGATCAGCGTCAGCAGATGCTCCCCCGAAGAGATGATGTTGTGGACGAACCGGTTCTGCCGCTCGGTCAGGTTGTCGCGGTTCATCTCGAGGACGCCCGCGAAGCCGATGATGGCGTTGAGAGGTGTCCGGAGCTCGTGACTCATGTTCGCGAGGAAGACGGTCTTGGCGCGATTGGCCGCCTGCGCCTCGACGAGCGCCTTCGCAAGCAGCTCCTCGTGCTTTACGGCCTCGATCCGGGCCAGTTCCGCTTCGCGCAGCGCCTGTTCCGTGCGCGTCTTCTCCGCGAGAATGTCGCGCGTCCGCTCGTTCACCAGGTGAACGAGGTCGGCCGCGCGGCGCTTCATCAGATAGACCCGCCTCTGCTGAAACAACCAGACCGCCGACAGCAGTGCGGCGAGAACGAGGATCGGAAACCAGACCGTTTCGACGAACCGCGGCTCCACCCGCACCTCGACCGAGGCTCCCTGGCGGTTCCAGATTCCCATCCCGTTGGACGCGATGACGCGGAAACGATAGGTGCCCGGCCTGATGTTGGTGTAGTAGGCAGCGCGCTGGTTGCCGGCGGGAATCCAGTTGCTGTCGTACCCTTCTAGGCGGAACTGAAACTCGACGTTGCGCCGCGCGACGTAGGTCAGGGCCGCGTAGTGGAATTCGAGGCGCTTCGCGCCCGGAGGGACGACGATCCGTTCTCCCGCGGCCGGGTGGCCGTCGATCGCGACCGCTTCGATCACCACCGGTGGCGGTCGCGTAAACGGGCGATCCATCTTCCTGCCGGTCGTGACCGCGACGCCGTCTACGGTCGGAAACCAGAGACGCCCGTCGCGCGTGCGCAGAGCCGCCGGGTAGACGCTGCCGTTGCACTGGATGCTGCGCATCCCGTCGGCCTGGCCGTAGACGATCGACTCGATGCGCCTGCGCCGTCCCTCGGCGACGTCGACCAGTTGTGCCCGCTCGACCGACGAGATCCCCCGCCCCCCGCCGAACCAGAGCCGCCCCGCGCCGTCATCGAGGATCTGCAGGATCTTCTCGTTCCAGAGGCCCGTGCCGACGGCGTAGGTCGTGAACTTCCCGTCCTTCATCCGGATCAGCCCCGCACTGTCGGTGCCGATCCACACGGTTCCGTCGGCGTCCGCATGGAGCGCGAGGACATAGGTGTCGGGCATCCCCTCGCGCCTTCCCCACGTCGTGAACGTCCCGTCGCGGTATCGTGTGATGCCGATCCCGTTCGCACCTGCCCACATCGAACCGTCCGCTCCCGCGGCGAAGGTCTCGACGTAGGCGGTCTCCCATCCGGGGGCGGGCGTGACGTGTTCGATGCGGCCGCCGGCGATGCGATGCAGACCGCGATCGGTGCCGATCCAGAGCGTGCCGCTGCGGTCGCGAAAAATCGCGCGCACGGAACGGCTCATCAGACCGTGCTCCTCGGTGAAGGTGGTGAAGCGGCCGCCGGCCAGGCGCGTCAGGCCCGTCGGCGTGCCGATCCACAGCGTTCCGTCGAGCCCCTCTCCGATCGTCAGCACGTAGTCGTTCGGCAGGCCGTCCTTCGTCGTGATCTGCGTCATCACGCCGTTCGAAAGACGGTTCAACCCGCTCGCCGTCCCGATCCAGATGTTTCCCTTCGAGTCTTCGAAGACGCATCGCGCGTATGCGTTCGACAGCCCTTCCGGAACGCCGTAGGGCACGAACCTCCCCTCGGAGAAGCGTTCGAGCCCGCTGTTGGTGCCGACCCAGATGCTCCTCTCCCCATCTTCGAACAGCGTGCGGACCGAGTTGTTGAGCAGTCCCTCGTCACTGGTGAAGCGTGCGAACGAAGTCCCGTCGACGGTGCGATACAGACCGTTGGAGTAGGTGCCGATCCAGAGCGTCCCGTCGGAGTCGCGCAGCAGGGTGGTGACCTGATCGTTCGGGATGCCGCCGACCTGCGAGATGGCGCCACCCCGCATCGTCTTCAGTCCGGCGCTGGTGCCGATCCACAGCGTTCCGTTCGGGTCCTCCTGGAGCGAGTAGATGGCCTCGACCACGAGTTCTTCGCCACCTGCGCGCTCGAGGGTCTCCCCGCGCAGCGCGAAAAGGCCGCCGCCGCGCGTGCCGATCCAGAGCGTCCCGTCCCGGCCCGGGAGCAGCGCGAGGACCGAATCGGCACCGAAGGCCTCGCGCGCGTCGATCGATCGGATCACACGCCCGTTTTTCCAGGCACTCATCCCCGCGGTGGTGCCGATCCAGACGGTCCCGTCGGGAAGTTCGGCAAACGCGAAGATGATGTCGCTCGGAATCCCTTCGACGGGGATCAGTCGCCCGCCCCGAATGCGGCCCGCACCTCCGCCGTTGGTCCCGATCCAGAGCGCGCCGTCGCGCGTCCTGGCAAGGGCGAGGATCGTGTCGCGGCGCAGGCCCGGCAGCGAGTGCTTGTCGAAGCGGGTGAAGGACTCGCCGTTGAAGCGCGCCAGTCCGCCGTAGGTGGCAATCCAGATGTAGCCGTCGTCGGTCTGCTGCACGCCGCGAACGACGCTGTTGGGGAGGCCGTCCTCGAGCCGCCACGCCTCGCGCGCGTACTGGCTGATGGCACGGTCGGGCTGAAGCGCACCGGCAGGCACGGCCGCAACCAGAACGACCGCCGCCAGGAAAACCGTCAGGAGGATGCGCGACATGACCCGGGACCGGTGCGCGGATTCTCTCAGCAGGGGCGGGACCACGGCAAATCGGAACGAGCCGCCGCAACGGCCTCGTTACGGGTCGGTGACGCGCACAGCCGGGTGGCAGCGCTTCGGCTACCATCCCCCCCGTTCGATCGTCCCGAGTATCAGAAAAGGAGACCTCATGTCGAAAGCCCGCATTCTGCTGTTTCTCCTCTGCGCGCTGGTGCCCGTCGCACTTCTCGCGCAGAGGCCCGACGACATCCTTCCGTTCAAGGCGGTCGAGAAGACCCTCCCCAACGGGCTGAAGGTGATCGTCGTCCCCACCGGTTTCCCGAATGTCGTCGCGCTCTACATCCCGGTACGCACCGGCTCGCGCAACGAGATCGAGCCGGGAAAATCGGGCTTCGCCCACTTTTTCGAGCACATGATGTTCCGCGGCACGCCGTCGTATCCGCCCGACAAGTACAACGCCGTGGTGCAGAAGGCGGGAGCGCGCCAGAACGCCTACACGACCGACGACCGCACGGTCTATCACACGACGTTCGCAAAGGAGGACCTGCCGAAGATTCTCGAGATCGAGGCGGACCGCTTCCAGAACCTCTCCTACACGGAGGAGGTCTTCAAGACCGAGGCGCGCGCGGTGCTGGGCGAGTACAACAAGAACGCCGCCAACCCGATCCAGAAACTCTTCGAAGTGCAGCGCGACAGCGCTTTCACCACGCACACCTACAAGCACACGACGATGGGCTTCCTCCGGGACATCGAGGACATGCCCAACCAGTTCGGTTACGCGAAGGAGTTCTTCCGGCGCTGGTACCGGCCGGAGTACACCACGGTCATCGTCGCCGGCGACGTGAAGGCGGAGGAAGTCCTCCCCCTCGTCGAGAAATTCTGGGGCAACTGGAAGAGCGGCACGTACCGCTCCGAGATCCCGCAGGAGCCGCCGTCGAAAGGGCCGGTCTACGCGCACGTGGCCTGGCCGGCAAAGACGCTTCCGTGGGTCTCGGTCGCCTTCCGCGTTCCCGGCTTCGACGAGAACTCGAAGGAGATTCCGGCGCTGCAGATCGCGTATGACCTGCAATTCGGCCAGACCTCGAACATCTACAAGCGACTCGTGCAGGACGAGCAGAAAGTCGACCAGCTCTTCCCCTCGACGGGGGCCCGCATCGATCCGACGCTCTTCACCGTCTTCGCGCGCCTCAAGAATCCGGCCGATGCCGTCTACGTGCGCGACGCGATCCTCGCCGAGTTCGCGAAGCTGCGCGAGAACGCACCGTCCGCGGAGAGGGTCGACGAGGCGAAGGCGAACACACGCTACAGCTTCGTGCGGTCACTCGACAACACCGACGCGATCGCGTCGACGCTCGCCGTCTTCGTGGGCTATCGAGGTTCCTACGACACGATCAACAACGCCTTCCGCCAGCTCGCCGCGGTCACGCCCGAGGACATCCAGGCGGCCGCCGGAAAGTACCTGACCGACAACAACGTCGTGGTCACCACCCTGTCGAGCGATCCCCTTCCGGATGCGATCAGGACCACGCCGTCCCTCGCCTCCTTCGCCGCCGCCGCACCGGTAGAGACGGCCGGGCTTCGCGTGATCGAACAGAAGTCGGTCCTTCCCCAGATTCAGTTCAAGCTCCTCTTCAACTCCGGATCGGTGAACGATCCGAAGGGGAAGGAAGGGCTCGCCGCGCTGACGGCGCAGATGATCACCGAGGCGGGATCGGTGTCGATGCGGATCGACGAGATCAGCAAGGCGCTCTTCCCGATGGCGGGTTCCTTCTTCGCCCGCACCGACAAGGAAATGACGACCTTCACCGGGTCGATTCACCGCGACAACTGGAAGAAGTTCTTCGACATCGTTCTCCCGCAGCTCCTCGAGCCCGGTTTCCGCGAGGAGGACTTCCGCCGCCTCAGGGACCGGCAGCTCAACGCGCTCCGGCAGGACCTCCGCGCCAACAACGAGGAGGAGCTCGGCAAGGAAGAGCTGATCAACACGATCTACGCCGGAACGCCGCTCGGCCACACGGTCCTCGGCACGGTGGCGGGCATCGAGGCGATCTCGCTCGACGATGTGAAGAAGTTCGCGGCCGAGCACTACACGCGCGGCAACCTGGTGATCGGCGTTTCGGGCGACTATCCGGACGAACTCCTCGCCCGCCTCAGGAGGGAAGTGGCGAAGCTCCCTGCCGGCACGGTCATCGCGCAGGGGAAGAAGTCGCTGACGCCGATCGCGGGCGATGCCGCCAGCGGCCTCGAAGTGAAGATCATCAAGAAGGACACGCGCTCGACGGCGATCTCGATCGGCATGCCGATCCCCGTCACGCGCGAACATCCCGACTTCGCGGCGCTCAACGTGGCGCGGGCGTGGCTCGGCGAACATCGCTCGTCGACCTCGCACCTCTACCAGAGAATCCGCGAGGAACGGGGCCTCAACTACGGCGACTACGCCTACATCGAGTTCTTCACGCGCCCCGGGTTCCAGTTCTTCCCCAGCCCGAACACGGTGCGGCGCGCGCAGGCGTTCGAGATCTGGATCCGCCCCGTGGTGCCGGAAAACGCGCAGATGGCGCTGCGCATCGCGCTCTACGAGCTCGACAAGCTGATTCGCAACGGGCTGACGAAGGAGCAGTTCGAGTCGACGCGCGACTACCTGATGAAGAACGTCTACCTGATGACGGCGACGCAGGACCAGCAGCTCGGCTACGCGCTCGACTCCTGGTGGTTCGGCATGCCGGAGTACACGAAGGCGATGCGCGAGCGCTACGCGAAGCTGACCCGGGCCGACGTCAACAAGGCGATCCGCAAGTACCTCTCGTCGAAGAACCTCCACGTCGTGATCGTGGCGAAGGACGCGGAGGGCCTCCGCGACGCGCTGGTGAAGGACGGCGTCTCGTCGATCCGCTACGACGCTCCGAAGCCGAAGGAGATCGTCGAGGAGGACAGGATCATCGGCGCCTACAGGCTGAACATCAAACCGGAGAACGTGACGATCGTTCCGGTCGAGGACGTGTTCGCAAAGTAGGCCGGAAGCCAGCCTTCTTCTCCAACACGCGCCGGCGGGTCTCCCCCGCC
>DATLYG010000124.1:0-7345 GCA_035574985.1 Thermoanaerobaculia bacterium
CCGCGATCGCAAGGGAGGGAGGGGCGGCGTTCCTGGCGCCGGTCGCGGTCGAGGCCGACCCGACGGCGAAGCAGGCGCTGGCCGGCGGAGACGAGGAGACGTACGCGAACCTGTTCCACGCCGACCTCGAGCCGCTGACGACGGCGACGGAGCGTCACCTGGCGGCGCTCGCCGCCGAGGGAGGAATGGCCGACTTCGTCGTCCCGCCGCGATGGGAGGAGCGGTCGAACTGGAACGCGGCCGTGCTCCTGACGCTCACCGCATCGCGGATGCTCGCCATGGGGGACGACATCGAACTGGCGGGTGCGATCGCGCGGTCGGCACGCGTGGTCGCCGATCTCGACAAACCGCTCGTACGGATCGCCGAAGCGGCCAGCCTCTCGATCGTCGAGGCGCTCGACGAGGCGAGTGCCGACATCGCAGGCGACTGGCTGGAAGGGGTGGAGGGCGCGTTCGTCGCGCGGGTCAACGCGCGCTGGAGGCTGCGGCGCGACGCGGGAATGGGTCCGGCGTGATCACTTCGTGTGCGTCACCCTGACCACGGTCTTGATGCCGCCCCGCACGTAGAAATCGCCGGTGACCTCCAGAAAGCGGGGATCGAGCACGGCGATCAGATCGTCGGCGATCCGGTTGGTGACCGCCTCGTGAAACGCCCCCTCGTCGCGATACGACCAGAGGTAGAGCTTCAGCGATTTCAGCTCGACGCACCTCTGGTCGGGGACGTAGCGAATGCGGATGGTGGCGAAGTCGGGCTGCCCGGTCATCGGGCAGAGACAGGTGAACTCCGGCGCCTCGAACGCGATTTCGTAATCGCGCTGCGGGTTCGGATTGGGGAAGGTCTCGAGGTTCTTCGAGGGCTTGGAAGGCATCTCTCTCGGTGGTCCGCGGCGAATGGCCGGCGGTCAGGGCTCGGCGGTCCGTTCGAATGCGCTTGAAGTCCGCTCGCCGGCCACGAACCGCTTCGACCTCACCTTTTCGGCGGCTGGGCTCCGCCGGCCATCAGTTTCTGGTTCAGCTCCTTGATGCGCTCCTGAAGTTGCGTGATCTTCGACTGCGCGTCGGCGCGGAGCCGTTCATTCTCGGCCTTCATCCGGCCGATCTCCTCGTCCTTCTGGGCGAACGATGCCTGAAGCTGCGAGATCTGCTGGCGGAGGAAGTCGACGTCGTGACGGAGACCTTCGATCTCCTCGTCCTTGACGGCGAGCTGCTGCCGCCAGTGTCCCTCCTGCTCCTCGTAGAGCTTCTTGATGTCCATCAACTCGGTGATCTGCGAGAAATCGGAGTAGCTCGGCGCCATGGATCCTCCTTCGCGGACGCGCTCCTCGATCTGCGGGAACAGCTTCCGGATCTTCAGCGACAGATCGTCCGGATCGCTCGCCAGCGCCATCGCGTCGTCGTACGTGATCTTCTGATGGACCAGCAGCGCCACCAGCGACTGGTTCATCGACTGCATCCGGTAGAGGCCGACGGAGTTCTCCATCTCCTCGAGGATGTCCTTGGTCTGCCCCTCCTCGATGAGTTTGGCGATGCGCGGCGAGTTCTTCAGGATCTCCACCGCCGCGGTCATCTTCCCTTCCGTCGTCTTGATCAGCTTGAGGGAGATGATCCCGCGCAGCACGAGGGCGAGCTGCCCGCGGATTTGCTTGTGCTGATCGGGGGGAAAGGCGTCGATGATCCGGTCGATGGTCTGCGCGGCGTTGTTGGTGTGCAGCGTCGAGAAGACGAGATGCCCCGTTTCGGCGGCGGTGAGCACGGTCGAAATCGTCTCGACGTCGCGCATTTCCCCGACCATGATGACGTCGGGGTCCTGCCGCATCGCGTTGCGAAGCGCCTCGCGGAAGTTCGGCGTGTCGGTGCCGACCTCGCGCTGCGAGATGGCGGCCATCCGGTCTGTGAAGAGGAACTCGATCGGGTCCTCGATGGTGACGATGTGCAGCGGCTCCGACTCGGCGATCTCCGAGATCATCGCCGCCAGCGTCGTCGACTTCCCCGACCCGGTCGGGCCGGTCACCAGCACCAGCCCGTCGGGAAGCTTCGCCAGATCGCGCACCGCGATCGGCAGCTCGAGCTGGTCGATGCCGAGGATGTGGATCGGGATCCGGCGAAAGACCGCGCTGTAAGTCCCGCGCTGCATGTAAATGTTCGCGCGGAACCTTGCGACTCCCGGAACACCATGCCCGAAGTCGACCGACTGAAACTTGTCGAGCTTCTCCCGCTGGCCCGGCGACAACAGCGGCAGAAGGAGCCGTTCCAGCTCGGCCGGCTTCAGCGGGTCGGTCTTGACCGGGATGAGTTTCCCCTGCACGCGAACGAGCGGCGGTCGCATCGGCTTGAGGTGAAGGTCCGACGCGTTCTGCTTCGCCATGTAGACCAGCAGATCGTTGAGCGTGAACGAACGCTCACCGTGGGCCGCCGCCTGGGGATTCGGAACCGTCATTGACGCGATTATACGGGGAGTCGCCCTCTCGAACGGCCACGGAGCCGGCGGGGCGCAGTCTCTCAACGCCGCATCACCGAGTCGAGGATCATCAGAAACGCCTCCTGCTGCTTCGGCTCGGTCTTGTTGATGACGGCGATGGTCTCGCCGATGCGGAAACGCTGGTGGAGGACGTCGGCGGAGTGGGAGGAGGTCACGACGATCCGGCGCGCGGACAGGCCCCGCTGCCGCGCGTAGTCGACGAACTTTTTCCCGTCCATCCCCGGCATCTCCAGATCGACGATCAGCAGATCGATCGACGCGTCGATCTTCGGCAGCGCGTCGTACGGGTGGCTGTAGGTCTCGACTTCGGCGGTTCCCGCGTAGCGCTCGGCCATGAAGTTCGACCAGAGGTCGCAATACGCCGGGGAGTCGTCGACGATGACGACGCGCTTCAGCCGCTTCCCGGTCATCGCGTCCGCTTCTTCGCCGGGCGCTTCTTCGGCGCAGGGGACGCGGGCTCCGACCCGTGCAGCGTGTAACGGGTGATCCCGCCGACGATCGTCGCCACGACGCGGCCCTGGAGCGTCTCGCCGATGAAGGGCGAGTTCGACGCCTTCGACTGAAACGTGTTCGTCACCTGGTAGCGTGCATCGAGATCGAGCAGGGTGACGTCGCCGATGCTTCCGGGCGCGAGCGTTCCTCCGGGAAGGTTGAATACGCGCGCCGGACCGCACGACATCAGATCGACGAGCCGGCCGAAGGGAACCACCTTCTCCCGCACCAGACGGCCGTAGCAGACGGCGAAGGCGGTCTCGAGGCCGATCACGCCGAACGGGGCGAGATCGAACTCGACGTTCTTCTCGTCGAAATGATGCGGCGCGTGATCGGTGGCAATGGCGTCGACCGTCCCGTCGGCGATCGCCTCCAGGAGGGCCTCCCGATGCTCGCGCGAGCGGAGGGGAGGATTCATTTTCAGGTTCGTCGAGAACGACTGGACGGCGTCGTCGCCGAGGGCGACGTGGTGCGGCGTCACCTCACAGGTGACCTGCACGCCGTTCCGGCGCGCGTTGCGGACGGCGTCGACGGCGCCGGCGGTCGACAGGTGGGCGATGTGAACGTGCCCGCCGGTCATCCTCGCCAGAATGACGTCGCGGGCCACCAGCGTCTCCTCCGATGCCGCCGGGATGCCGCCCAGCCCGAGGAGCGTCGAGTAGTACCCTTCGTGCATGACGCCCCCCTCGGTGAGGTCGGCGTCCTCCTCGTGAGCGACGACCGGCACGCCCAGCATGGTGCAGTATTCGAGGGCGCGGCGCATGAGCTGCGCGTTCCGGACGGGCCTGCCGTCATCGCTCATCGCCACGCATCCGGCGGCGTGCAGATCGGCCAGCTCGGCGAGTTCCTCTCCCTTCAGACCCTTGCTCACCGCTCCGACCGGATAGACGCGGCACGAGCCGTTCCGCGCGGCCTCGGCGATGATCATTTCCGTCACCGCGCGCTCGTCGTTCGGAGGAAGCGTGTTCGCCATCGCGCAGACCGCCGTGTAGCCGCCGGCCACCGCCGCCCGCGTCCCGGTGGCGATCGTCTCCTTGTGCTCCTGCCCCGGTTCGCGGAGGTGGGTATGGAGATCGATGAAGCCGGGCACGGCGACGAGCCCCTCCGCGTCGAGCGTTTCGGTGCCGGCACGGATCGGCCGGTCGACCCGTACGACGAGGCCGTCCTCGATCAGGATGTCGAGTTTCGCGTCGAGGTCCTGCGACGGATCGACCACGCGTGCATTGGTGATGAGAAGGTTCATGCCTCCGCCATGTGTGCCCCGCCCAGCAGATAGAGAACGGCCATTCGCACGGCCACGCCGTTGGTCACCTGATCGAGGATCACCGACCAGGGGCCGTCGGCGACGTCGGACGCGATCTCCACGCCGCGGTTCATCGGGCCGGGGTGCATCACGATCACGCCTTCCTTCGCCCGCCGGAGCCTCTCGGGAGTCAGGCCGAAGGTGTTGTAGTACTCACGCAGCGACGGAAAGCTCAGCTTCCCCTGCCGCTCGAGCTGAATGCGCAGCATCATCACGACGTCGGCCCCTTCGACGGCCTCGTCGAGCGAGTGGACCACCCGCACTCCCATGCCCTCGATCCCGGCCGGGATCAGCGTCGGCGGGCCGGCGACGGTGACGTTCGCCTTCATTTTCGTCAGCAGATGGATGTTCGAACGAACGACGCGCGAGTGGGCGATGTCGCCGACGATCGAGACGTTCAGACCCTCGAGCCGCCCCAGCCTCTCGCGGATGGTGAAGGCGTCGAGCAGGGCCTGGGTGGGATGCTCGTGCGCTCCATCGCCGGCGTTGATCACCGAGGCCGGCAGGCGCTCGGCGAGCATCTTCGGCGCGCCGGGATGTTTGTGGCGGATGACGATCATGTCGGGATGCATCGCCATCAGGTTCTCCGCCGTGTCGATGAGCGTCTCGCCCTTCTCGACGGCCGATCCGGACGCGGAGAAGTTGAGCGTGTCGGCGGAAAGGCGCTTCTCGGCGATCTCGAACGAGACGCGCGTGCGTGTCGACGGCTCCATGAAGAGATTGATCACGAGCTGGCCGCGGAGGGCGGGCACCTTCTTGACCGGCCTCTCGCTGACTTCCTTGAAGCCTTCGGCGGTGTCGAGAATGAGAGCGATTTCCTCAGGAGTGAGCGGTTCGATGCCGAGGAGGTCTTTCGAGCGGAGGGCGGATTGCTGGGTGCGCATCGTGCCGTCTGATCACTTCTCCATGATCAGCACTTCGTCCTCGCCGTCGGTCTCCTCGAGCTTGACCTTGATCACCTCGTCGGCGTCGGTCGGGACGGTTTTGCCGATGACGTCCGCGTGGATCGGGAGCTCGCGATGCCCGCGGTCGATGAGCACGGCGAGCATGACGCGTCGCGGCCGGCCGAAGTCGATGAGGGCATCGAGCGCGGCGCGGACCGTCCGGCCGGTGTAGAGAACGTCGTCGACGAGGACGACGACCTTGTCGTCGATCGGCTCGGGGAGCTTGGTCGGCTTGACGACCGGCTGCGGCGCGATCGTCGTCAGGTCATCACGATAGAGCGTGATGTCGAGGACGCCGAACGGAACCGGCCGCCCCTCGATCTTCTCGATCTCCTTCGCCAGCCGCTCACCGATCGGGACCCCGCGGCTGCGGATCCCGACGATCATCAGGTCGTCGAGGCCGCGGTTCTTCTCGACGATTTCAATGGCCATGCGCCGCATCGCGCGGCTCATCCGCGCGCCGTCCATCAGTCGTTTTTTGACGTTCATCGCGGGCGCGGAGAATAGCACATGCGCGCGTCCGCGCGGCCTGCCGCCCTCCGCCGCTCCGGTGAGCACGGAACCTGCACAAACGGCAACTCATGCCTCTCCGCGCGCGAGTGCTGATCGTCGAAGATGACCCGGACGTGCGCCGGCTGTACGCCATCGGCCTCAACCAGCGGGGCTATGAGGTCCGCCTCGCCGCCAACGGCGCGGAAGCGGTCGAGAGAATCGCCGAGCAGCGCCCCGACGTGGTCCTTCTCGACTGGCTCATGCCGCTCATGGACGGCGGCGAGGTCCTCGATCGACTCGCCGGCGGCCGTGAGGACACTCCCACACCCGTGATCGTCATCAGCGGCCAGCCCCCACCCTTCGGCGCGACCGATCCCCGCATCGAGGCATGGCTGACCAAGCCGGTGGCGCTCGACGAGCTGGTCGAGCAGATCGAGCGCGGTGCCCAAAAACCGGTCACCAGTCAATTAAGCTAGAATGCTCAGCTAGATGGCCAAACTCTTCTTCGTCGGCCTCGACGGCACGGAGAAAAGCTACCGGCTCCAGACCCATCGCCCCTTCACGATCGGTCGCGATCCCGGCAACGACATCATCCTCCGCGACCCGAAAGTCTCCCGCCACCATGCGGAGATCGTGTTCGAGCGGGGGTTCTTCGTGCTCCACGATCTGGCCAGTGCGAACGGGACATATGTGAACGGCAAGCGCGTGCGCGTCGCCCCGCTCACGCATGGAGCCCGGCTGCGCCTCGGCAACACCTACGGGCGGTTCTCCGAAGAGCTGCCGACCGAGAGCGACTCCCCCCCCTTCCCTGAAGAGGCCGACGCACCGCTGCCGGCCGGCGAGGCCGTCGACGTGATGCCCACCTCGCACGTTCCCATCGAGACGCTTCCCCATGAGAAGCTCGCCGATGGAGAACTAAAAAAAAAAGCGGAATAGCCCACGCTCCACCGCGCCCGGAAGAGCCGCCGACCGACCCGTACGAGCCGCTCGCTCGCCAGTCTCCTCCTCCGCCCCCTCCTCTGCCGGCCCCGCAAATGGGTCCCTTCTCGCATGTCCGCTATCACTTCATGAGCGGCATGCCCGCCGGTGAGACGGCGCGGATCCGCGACGACGACGGGCACGTCCTGCTCCACTACCGCGGTTTCGCGAGCGCCATCGGCGTGGTGGCGGCGCTGGCCCTCAGCGTGCTCTTCTCGCTGGTCATCGCAATGCTCGTTCCGCCGCTGTCGGTCACGCTCTTCAACGACTCGGCGCCGATGCTGACGATCTCGCAGATTTCCCGCATGAGCGTTCCGTCGGTCCTCCATGCCGTGGTCACGCCGGACGGCAGGACGCTGGCGCTCATCCGCCGCGGTTTTCTCTCGCGGCTGGGCCGCAACCGCTGGGTGGTCCAGCGGCCGGGCGACCGCGTCACGATCGCCGACGCCATCGAGGAATCGCTGGGCCGCGCGTTCGTCCGGAAACTGCTCGGCAAATTCAACCGCCGTTACGAGGCGAACATGCTCATCCGCCGCCACGGCAGAACCATCGGCGTCATCTTCCGCCGCCCCGCCGCCGGCGGCAGCATCGACACACTCGATCTCTCGCGCGACCGCGAGGAAGTGCTCGACCGGAGAATCGCCGTCGCTCTGGCAA
>DATLYG010000125.1:0-5652 GCA_035574985.1 Thermoanaerobaculia bacterium
CCGCGGCGCTCGCGCGCCTGCGGCCCTTCCTTCCTCGGCATCATGCCTCGGACCAGGCGAAGGGGGTTCTTTCATCGCCGCGGACGCTCTTGTCGATGATGAGGCCTCGGGCTGGCGTTTAGCCCATCGAAGCTTCACGGACGTTCAGATCAATGTGGAAGGCGATGCGGAGCGCGCCGCTCAGCCATTGCTCCCCCGCTCTCGCATGGCCGTTCAGGTCGCGCTCGCCGGCGGCGCTGGTGGCCGCTTGCATCGGAAGAGTCGCTTCGCCGTCGCTATTGAATATAGCCGAGGCTGCGGAGTCGTTGAATTTCTTCGGGAGTGAGCTTCCGGTCCTGGCTGAGCGCGGAATCGGTTCGGACGAGGTGGATCGACCCGAGCCACAATTCCGTCTGGAGTTGCGCGCTGACCCAGACGTCGACACCGCGGCCGTTCCGTACCACGAGGCCGCCGAGCGGAAGCGCGCCGGAGGCGATGGCGGGACAAGAGAGTTCGACTCGTTTCGATGCGGATGTCTCCGCGCTGAGCAGCGGCTTCGACTCACCGACCTGCGCGCATGCGCCGTTAGGCAGGCCGGCCTCCCACTGACCGTTGTAGGAGCCGTCGGGCAGCGCCACATGGAACCGGAGGGGCGGGCAACTCGGGCGCGGCCTCATGGGAAGGCGGTCCTGGAAATAGCGCCAGGATGGGATCGCCCAGCAGAGATCGTATTTCCCGCGAAGCGTGGTGTCGAGAACGAACTCGGTCGGCGGCACGTTGAGATTCCGTCCACGCGCGATCGTCTGCCGCCTCGCCTCACGGGTCCGGTATTGCGTCACGAACTGCCGAAAGGCTGCGGGAACGACGGAATGCTGATCGGGACGAAGTGCCACGAAATCGCGGTCGCCCCGTCTGCGTCGATATGCTTCGTCGTATTCGGTGATGACGTACGTCGCCGTCTCCGTCTGGTACGCGAGTCTCGACGTTCTGAACGCGATGCGCATGACCTCGATGACCCCTTCCCGTGCGGGCGGCGCACGACCGGTGATCACCGGAGCGAGTGAGGTCCCGTCGATGCGGACCCGGCGGGGCATCGGTGTGCCGGTGATATCGAGCAGCGTGGGGAAGATGTCGACTGCCGAGGTGAGTGAGTCGATCGCACGCGGGCGGAGTCCGATCCCCCGCCCACCGATAATGAGCGGAACGTGATGGAGCACTTCCATGGCGAATGTTCCGTAGTCATGCCCGACGTATCCGTCTTCGCCGAGCGCATCGCCGTGGTCGGATGTGATCAGCCATGCGAAGGGTCGCCGCGTGAGGATCTCGAGGCTTCGGACGAACCTGCCGAATTGCTCGTCGAGGTAACGATAGCGAAGCTTCGCTTCAGCGCGGAGAAGGTCGATCGCGTCGGGGTCGAGGTCCTGCCGGTTGGGAAGCGAGACCGGCCGCCGTTTGCGGCGCTCCTCGGCGGACCAGTTCGCGGCCCTGCCCCGGATGAAGAGCGTTTCGGACCCCGTCACCTGGTAAGGGAGGTGCGTATCGAGGACGTGAACATAGACGAACAATGGTTTCCTGCTCCGCCGCTCATGTTCGCGCAACACCTGTTGGGCCTGCCGAAAGACCCGCTCGGCCGGGGCGAACGCCTCGTTTGTTTCCGGCTGGACGCGGACGGTTGCGTCGAACGACCTGGCGAAAACTGTTTCCGTGGTCGTGAAGGGATGGGCGCTCACCATGACGGTGTGATAGCCCGAAGCCGACAGAACTTTGGGCAGCAGTGCGGTGTCGGGCGGAAGAATCTCGTCTCGCATCCACCACGGGTACTGCTTGCCGCCTTGAAAATAATCGAGCAGGGGAAACGCTTCGTACCGTGACGTGAAGATCTGCGACAGCGACGTGCGCGTGTTGAAGGAATTGCTGTAGTGGCGTTTGAACACGACGGCCGTGCCGGCGATACGGTCGATGGTGGGTGTCGCAGGGTCCTTCTGGCCGTATACACCGAAGAAGTCGGCCCGCGCGGCGTCGAACAGCACCATGACGACGTGCGGCCGGACATGTTGCTGAGCGACGGCGGCGGGGGCAGTGGCGGCCACTGCCGCGAGAAAAAGAAGGAGCGTCCGTTTCAATCCGGATCGAATGGTAACGCGAAGGGGCGGATGCGTGGGCGGTCGCACCGCACGTTTTTCCGGCATTGACGGATCTCCCCCACGGTTCCTATACTCCACCGCCCTTACATGGAATCCACTCAATGGCGCTCTCCATCCGATTGATTCCGCAGCATGAGTTTGCGCGCGTCCGCGGTTCGGCCGCCGCCCGGCGGACCAGGCTCTCACTCGTCGCGGATATGTGCCGTGCGAACGCGCTGGCAGCCGTCAAGCGTGCAGGATCGGGCCACCTCGGTTCGAGTTTCAGCGCGATGGACATCGTCGTGCTTCTCTACTACGAAAAGCTCAACACGCTGTCTGTCGGACTGAACAGTCCTGATCGCGACATCTACTTCTCCTCGAAGGGACACGACGTTCCGGGGTTGTATGCCGTCCTCCATTCTCTCGGAGTTCTGAGCAGCGAGAAGCTGATGATGCTCCGCCGTTTCGGCGGTCTTGACGGGCATCCCGACGTGCGAGTCCCGGGTATCGAGGCGAATTCCGGCTCGCTCGGAATGGGGATCTCCAAAGGGCGCGGAATCGCATGGGCGAAGCGAAAGCTCGGCCGCGGCGGCGACGTGTTCGTCATGATCGGGGACGGCGAGCTGCAGGAAGGGCAAAACTACGAGGCGTTGACCAATGGGCCGAACCACCGCATCGAAAACCTCGTCGTCATCGTCGACCACAACAAGGTGCAGACGGACCGCGTCGTGCGCGAGATCTCCGATCTGGGAGACCTCGAGCGAAAGTTCGAGGCGTTCGGTTGGCGCGTCGCACGTTGCGACGGTCACGATTTCGGGGCGCTCGATCGTTCGATCGACGAGCTCCGGAATCACCGCGGGCCGGCCATTCTCATCGCCGACACGATCAAAGGGCGCGGGGTTTCGTTCATGGAACATCCGGTCGCGCTCCAGCGTGGGGGAGGGTTCTACCCGTGGCATGCCGGCGCACCGGACGACGAGTCGTTCGAGCGGGCTCACGGAGAGCTGATCGAGCGCGTGCAGCGGCTTCTGTCGGAAGCGGGAATGGCGCCTTTGACGCTCGAGGAGGTCCCGCCCGAGACGGCTCCGAAGGCGAAAAGGGAGGATCTGGAAGGAGAGCAGCTCAGCGCCGCAACAGTGAACAGGTCGGCGACCGACGAGTACGTATCGAAGACATACGGCGAGGCCCTCGTCGAGATGGGGCGGCGCTGTCCGGAGCTCGTCGTGCTCGATGCCGATCTGTCGGCCGACTGCAAGATCCGGGGATTCGAGGCGGAATTTCCCGATCGTTTCATCGAAAACGGGATCGCCGAACAGGACATGGTTTCGATGGCCGGGGGGCTCGCGCGCCACGGCCTCCTGCCGGTGGTGAACTCGTTCGCCAGCTTTCTCGCTGCGCGGGCGAACGAGCAGATCTACAACAATGCGACGGAAGGCTCGAAGATCATCTACGCCTGCCACTATGCCGGAGTGATCCCCGCCGGACCGGGGAAATCGCATCAGAGCATTCGCGACATCTCCCTTTTTGGCGCTCTTCCCAACGTCGAGGTGATCCAGCCGGCGAATGCCGAAGAGACGCGGATGGCGGTTGAGTATGCGGTGCTGGAGGCACGCGACAACGTGATGCTGCGCCTCGTCATCGGCCCTTCCCCTCGGCGGATCGACCTGCCCGCGGAGTACCGCCTGCAGCGGGGAAAAGGAGCACTACTGGCCCGCGGCTCCGACGCGATTGCCTTCGCCTATGGCCCGGTCATGCTGCATGAGACGCTGGTGGCCGCGGAGATGCTTGCCCGCGAAGGATTCGGGCTGACCGTGGTGAACATGCCGTGGTTGAACCGGTTCGATCCGGAATGGCTCCGCGAGACGGTCGAACCGTTTTCGACCATCATCGTTGTCGAAGACCACTCGCCGGCCGGAGGTCTGGGGGACGCCCTCCTGTCGGTGCTCATGAGCCACTCGCTGCTCGCGACGCGGCGCCTGCACAAGATGGGAGTGGAGGGATTCCCCGCGTGCGGCACACCCTCGCAGGCCCTGCGGTACCACCGCCTCGACGGGGAGTCGCTCGCGGAAAGAGTCCGAGCGGCGAAATCGGCAGAGGACTCCGCGTTCACGACTGTTTGCTGATCCCGGGACCATGGACTCGCTGCTCTTCGTCGCTCCGAATTCGTGGGTGATTCGCAACTGGATCACCACAGGACTCGCCGATCTGGCTGCCGGACAACTCGGCGTCGAGCCGGTTTTCACCAGCCCGTTCGCAATCTCCGAATTTTCCTCACCGACCGGCCGCCGTTTCAGGAATCTCACGATTCCGGCCGATGCCGGACGCGCCGATGTACCGGCCGGATTCCCGCGGCTTCTCTACGTGATGTATTACCTGCGGCTGCGGACGTTCGCTCAGGAGGTCGAGAACGGGAGTATTCAGATGATGATGCTCTCCCGGCGGAGGGACGCGGTTCATTACGTCATCCGGGCGATTCGCACTCTGTTGCCTCGCGGCTCGCGACGGAGGGCCGTGGCGCGTAAGATCGTCGACGCGATCAATCCGGTACACGAGCCGACGGGTCGCATCTTCGATGAAGTCCGTCCGGTCGCGGTCGTCGTCGGTTCGCCCGGATTTCTGTTCTTCGATCAGACGGCAATGATCGAAGCGCGTCGCAGGGGAATTCCCGTTCACTGCGTGGTCAACAGCTGGGACAACATGACGTCGCGGGGATCGATGATCCGGCGGCCGGAAACGCTCATGGTGTGGAACGAATACATGAAGGAACAGGCGCGGGAGATCCACGACTACCCGCCTGAATCGACGCACGTGGTCGGATCGCTGCAGTTCAGCCGATACCGTGAGCCGCTCGCCGCGGCCGATCATGAGAGTGTCCGCAGGCGCCTCGGGCTTCCGCCGGATGAGGAGTACTTTCTTTTCCTGACCGGCCAGCACGTTCCGGATTACGAAGCCGAGGATGTGGCGAAGCTTCTGGAGGTCCTCGAGCGAAGCGAGTTCGCTCACGTGACTCTGGTCGTGCGCGTCCATCCGCAGGCTCCCGACGCGCCGTTCAAGGCGATCACACACCCCCGTCTGATCGTCGATGTGCCGCCGAAGTTCTCGACGAACGAAGCGGGGTCATGGTTCGACGTTTCGGACATGAAGGCGATGGCAGCGTTGCTCACGGAAGCGAAGGCGGTGTTTTCGAGCTGGGGAACGACCGCACTTCTCGAGGCCGCGATCTTCGATCGGCCAATCATCCAACTGCGGTGGATGGATGCGTTCTGGCGCGTCAACCGAGATCAGGCCGTTCGCGTGCACGACTTCCAGAAATATCTTCACCTGGTCCCGTTTGATGCGAGCGGCTGCCGTCTGTTCTCCGACTCGCCGGAGTCGTTTCTCGAAGACCTGAAGCTTGCACTCGCGCATCCCCGGTCGCTGGCCGAGGGGCGGATCCGTGCGGTGGAGTCTCTGGCGACCCCGCCGCTCGATGCCGCGCCGTCCCGCGTGGTCGAGGTGCTTCGCGGTGCGCTCGGATCGTCGCGACGATCGGACGCCGCCGGCGGGGTCG
>DATLYG010000126.1:0-5527 GCA_035574985.1 Thermoanaerobaculia bacterium
CGCCCCCGCCGCGATCACGGCGACGAGATACGCGGCGACGATGAGGAGATCGAGGAAGGTCAAGCGCGGCGGATTGTATCGAAGGCCCGAGGCGCGCGGACGCTGACGGACCGGTTGGTGGGGTCCGGCGTCCTCGCGCGCCTTCGTTGCACCCGGCGACTTACAATCAGCTTCCGATGCCTTCCCCCTCCCTTCCGTGGGCGCTCTTCAGCGCGGCACTGCTGGTTCTCGCGCTGGTGATTCTCCTGCGGCAGGCTTCGTCGCGCGTGGCGCGGCTGTTCTGCGCCATGATCGCCCTCGTCGCCGTCTGGTTCCTCGGATTCGCGGTGATGCTCGCCGCCAGAAACGAGGGCGTGGCGCTGGCATGGGGGAAGATCGCCCTCGCGGCGGTCGCATGTCTCCCGGCAGCCGTCTACGACTTCACGGTCACGGCGCTGCGCCTCGCGACGCGCCGGGCTGCGGCGGTCACGGCCATCTGGGCCGCTTCGGCGGTGTTCGCCCTGCTCGTTCTCTTCACCGGAGTGATCGTCCCCGGAGTGGAGCGCCACGCGTGGGGCTTCTATCCGGTGATGAACGAGGGGGGAGGTGCCCTCTTCCTCCTTTTCTTCTTCTCCGTTCTCGCCGGTCATCTCGCCGAATACATCGGCGAGTACCGCCGCACCGTCGATCGCGAACGCCAGCGGCGGCTCCGCGGACTGCTGGTCAGCTTCGCCATCGCCTATGCGTCGGTGGTCGATTTCTTTCCGATGTTCGGCGCAGGATTTCCGCCGGTCGGTTACATCCCGATCGCCATCTTCGTCATCTATGCCTGGCAGTCGATCCGCCATCACCGTCTTTACCCGATCACGGCGGCGCGCGCCGCGCGCGAGATCGTCGAGACGATGGCGGATGCGCTCTTCGTGATCGACCGTGACGCGAGGATTCAGGTGATCAATCCCGCCGTGACGCGGATGCTGGGCTATCTCCCGAGCGAGATCGTCGGGAAAACGATCGACGTCGTCGAGCCGTTCGACACGGAGATGACCATCTCGCGGACGCTGCGCGATCTCATCCGCCGCGGCCCCGTGCGCGATCACGAGCGGGTCTTCCGCCACAAGGACGGGACGCTCATCGACGTCAGCCTCTCGATCTCCCCCGTGCGGGAGTCGGACGTCGCCGAAGGAGCGGTGCTCATCGCGCGCGACATCCGGCAGCGGAAGGCGGCCGAGGAGGAGCTGCGCGAGTTCACCAGGAAGCTCCAGCAGAGCAACCGCGAGCTGGAGGACTTCGCGTACGTCGCATCGCACGACCTGCAGGAACCGCTGCGGAAGATTCAGGCCTTCGGCGATCGCCTCCGGGTCCGCCACGGCGCCGGCCTCTCCGAGGAGGGGATCGATCATCTGGAACGGATGCAGAACGCGGCGAGACGGATGCAGAAGCTCATCAACGACCTGCTGGCGTTCTCGCGGGTGACGACGAAAGCACAGCCGTTCGCGCGGGTCAGCCTCGAGCAGATCGCGCGCGAGGTCGTCCGGGACCTCGAAGAACGTTTGCGTGAGACGAAAGGGACGGTTACGATTGGGCCGCTTCCTGAAATCGACGCGGATCCCATGCAGATGCGGCAGCTCTTTCAAAACCTGATCGGAAACGCTCTCAAGTTCCACCGTCCCGGCGTTCCCCCCCGTGTCGAGGTCCGGGCCTCGGTTTCCAACGGCCCGCACGCGAAGTGCGAGATCGTCGTCCGCGACAACGGGATCGGGTTCGACGGCAGGTACGCCGAGCGGATTTTCGGGATGTTCGAACGGCTGCACGGCAGGTCGGAATACGAGGGGACCGGCATCGGGCTGGCGATCTGCCGGAAGATCGCGGAGCGGCACGGTGGAGAGATCACCGCGGACGGCGCTCCGGATCAGGGAGCGGCTTTCACGGTGACGTTACCGCTGTATCAGGATCGGTCGCGGCGGCGCGGTGTGGCAGAGTCGCAGAGTTCCTGAAGAACGACTGTGCGACTGTGCCTTTGTGCGCCACTGCGACCATGAGACCTGAAGACGCAAGACCGATCACGATCCTTCTCGCCGATGACGACGAGGAAGACCGGATGCTCACCGCCGACGCGCTCCGGGAGAGCCGCGTGGTCAACGACTTTCGCATCGTCGTCGACGGCGAGGATCTGCTCGACTACCTCTACCGTCGCGGGAAGTACTCCGCTCCCGACGCGGCGCCGCGCCCCGGTCTGATCCTGCTCGACCTGAACATGCCGAGGAAGGACGGCCGCGAGGCGCTGCGCGAGATCAAGGCCGATCCCGACCTGCGACGGATTCCGGTCGTCGTTCTGACGACCTCGAAAGCGGAAGAGGACATTTTCCGGACCTACGACATCGGGGCCAATTCGTTCATCACCAAGCCGGTTCATTTCCAGTCGCTCGTCCAGCTGATGAAGGACATCGGCCGCTACTGGATCGAGATCGTCGAACTTCCACCCAGCGAACCGTGAACGCCGAACGCGAATCGCACGCCGTACGGGTGCTGCTCGTCGATGACGACGAGGACGATTACGTCCTGACCCGTGACCTCCTGACCGAGAGCCGGAGAACGCGCTTCGAGATCGAGTGGATCTCCTCGTTCGACCGCGCCGTCGAGGCCATCCGGCGCAACGGCTTCGACGTCTGCCTGGTGGACTACCGCCTCGGCGAATCCGACGGTCTCGAGCTGCTGCGGCGGGCCCGGGAGTGGGGGTGCCGCAAGCCGATCATCGTCATGACCGGCCACGGCGACTCGGAGATCGACGTCGCCGCCATGAGGGCCGGGGCGGCCGATTACCTCGTCAAGGGACAGGTCGACTCGCAGGTGCTCGAGCGATCGATCCGCTACTCCCTCGAGCAGGCGCGGACGCTCGCGGCGCTGCGCGAGAGCGAGGAGCGTTACGCGCTGTCGGCGCGCGGGGCGAACGACGGACTCTGGGTGTGGGACCTGGATCGCGACCACGTCTACTATTCGCCGCGCTGGAAGTCGATGCTCGGCTACGAGGAGGGGGACATCGGCTCGTCGCCGGCGGAATGGTTTTCCCGCGTGCATCCGGACGATGCCGAGCTTCTGCAGACGGCGATCGGGATGCACCGGGACGGACTGACGCCGCACCTCGAGATGGAACACCGGATGCAGTGCAGCGACGGCAGCTACCGCTGGGTCCTGACGCGCGGCATCGCCGTGCGCGATGCCGACGGAACGCCCTCGCGCATCGCCGGCTCGCAGACCGACATCACCGAGCGGAAGCTGGCCGTCGAGCGGCTGACGCATGACGCATTTCACGACGCGCTCACGCAGCTTCCCAACCGCGCGCTCTTCATGGACCGCCTCGGACGTGCGCTCGAGGTGGCGCGCAGGCACCCGCGCAGCGGCTACTCGGTGCTCGTCCTCGACCTCGACCGCTTCAAGGTCATCAACGACAGCCTGGGGCACACCTTCGGCGACCATCTGCTCGTCGCCGTCGCGGAGCGCCTCCGCGAGGTCGTCCGGAGCAGCGACACCGTGGCCCGGTTGGGCGGCGACGAATTCGCCGTTCTCCTCAACGACGTTCGCGATGCCACCGACGCGCTGCGCATGGCCCAGAGGATCCACGAGCACCTCGGCGTCTCCTTCCGCATCGGCGAGCACGAGGTCTTCACCACCGTCAGCATCGGCATCGCCCTCAGCGCGACCGGGTACGAGCGACCGGAGGATGTCCTCCGCGACGCCGACATCGCCATGTACCGCGCGAAACAGGCCGGAAAGTCGCGCCACGAGGTCTTCGACAAGACCATGCACGAACGCGCCGTCAACCTGCTGCAGATGGAGACCGACCTCCGCCGCGCGCTCGACCGCGACGAACTCCGCCTCCACTACCAGCCCATCGTCGACCTTCGCGACGGGCGGGTTGTCGGGTTCGAGGCGCTGGTGCGCTGGCAGAGGGGGTCTGAGATGATCGGTGCCGCCGACATCGTCCCTCTCGCCGAGGAGACCGGTCTGATTCTTCCGATCGGTCAGTGGGTGCTGCGCAAAGCGCTCGCCCAGGTGCAGCATTGGCGCGGGATGGAGATGCACGTCAACCTCTCGCCTCGTCAGTTCCTGCAGGCCAATCTGGTCCAGCAGATCGAAGACGCTCTCGAAGAGACCGGCGCCGATCCGCAGACGCTCCATCTGGAGGTCACCGAGAGCGTCCTGATCGACAACCCGCACGCGGCGGCTTCGCTGCTGGGGAAGCTGCGCGACGCCCGCATCCGGCTGAGCCTCGACGACTTCGGCACCGGGTACTCGTCGTTGTCGACGCTCCAGCAGTTCCCCTTCGACACGCTCAAGATCGACCGCGGATTCGTCTCCGTCGACGGGCAGGGGAGGCGGGCGCTCGAAATCGTCCGCGCCATCGGCAACCTCGCCCGCATCCTCCGCATGGACGTGACCGTGGAGGGAGTGGAGAGCCTCGAACAGGTGGAGAAGATGCGCGAGCTGGGGCTCGACTACGCGCAGGGCTACTTTTTTGCCCCGCCCCTTCCCGCCGCTGACGTCACGGAGCTGATCGCCCGCGGGGCGCGGTTCGCCTAGTGTAGTGCTTCATCAAGATCTTGCCTCTTGTTGCGGCGCCGGGCGGCCGGATGCGAGGCGCCGCGACGCAGGCGATGCGGGATATCGTCGAGGAGCCGCAACGAAGCAGATGGCCGCTCGCCGCCGCAACCCGAAGGGCCGTGGGATCTGCGGGCGATCTCTGCGTCACTCGTCGTCGACGATGCAACCGCATCGCCTCCTCCTCGTTCCTTGACCTCGCCCGCATCTCGCACGGCAAAAATCAAGATCTTGATGAAGCACTACACGAGGTGCCGCCCGGTCGTCGGCGCCGTCCGGCGCTCACACCCGTTCCAGCCACACGTCGTGATATCGCACCGGCGGCGGAACGAGCGACGTCCGCAGTCCGCGCACCTCCGGTTTGTGCACGACGAAGAGCCTCTCGTGGAAGAGTGGAGCGAGCGGTGCCTCTCTCACCACGTGCTCGTCGAGGGAGCGGTAGATCGCGGCGCGGTGTTCGACGTCGTTCGATGAGCGCGCCTCCATGATCTGCCGGTCGACCTCGGGCGTGTGGTAGAAGATCCCGCGCACGGCATTCGACTCGCTGTGGAAGAAGATGTAGAAAAAGTTGTCCGAGTCGGGGAAGTCGGCGTACCAGTTGCCGCAGAAGATCATTCCGTGTCCCGGGCGGTCGAGCGGCCGGCGCGCGTCGGCGGCGCTGTGACGGCTGACCTCGACGCGGATGCCGATGGCCTCGAGGTCCTCGATGATCAGCGGCACCATCCCCGAGTTGTTGAACTCGTCCGTGTCCCAGGTCCGGTAGGCGATGGTGAAGCCGCCGGCGTATCCGGCCTGCTTCATCAGGGCGCGGGCGCGATCGACGTCGTACTCGTAGCCGCGCAGTTCCGGGTCGTATCCGATCAGCCCCGGCGGAAGGATCCCGGAGGCGATGACGCCGAGCCCGGCATAGACGTGCTCGTTGAGGCGCTGGCGGTTGATGGCGTGATTCACC
>DATLYG010000127.1:0-6227 GCA_035574985.1 Thermoanaerobaculia bacterium
CGTGCGCCCTCTG
Organism: Thermoanaerobaculia bacterium; assembly: GCA_035574985.1. GTDB lineage: Bacteria > Acidobacteriota > Thermoanaerobaculia > Gp7-AA8 > Gp7-AA8 > DATLYG01. The sequence goes on from DATLYG010000127.1 coordinate 14, forward strand.
CACCGATCCCCGCCGCGACCCGTCGGTGATCTGCGTGGTGGAAGAGGCATTCAACATCCCGACCATCGAACAGACGCGCGACTTCAAGGGCGTCTTCCACGTGCTCCTTGGCGCGCTCTCGCCGCTCCGGGGAGTCGGGCCTCAGGACATCGACGTCGGAGGACTGCTCGAGCGCGTTCGCAAGGGTGGCGTCAACGAGGTGATCCTCGCCACCAACCCGAATGTGGAGGGAGAGGCCACGGCCCACTACATCGCCCAGCAGCTCCGTCCGACGGGGGTCCGGGTGACGCGCCTCGCCTTCGGGCTGCCTGTCGGGGGAGATCTCGAATATGCGGACCAGGTGACGATGGCCAAGGCGCTGGAAGGACGGCGGGAGATCTGAACGAGGGCAGGGGTCTGTCATCGTCAGCGGATCTCCACGCGCGCCCTTCTCCAGTGGGTTGGTTCATCAGGATCCCGTGCGAGATGGGAAAGACCAAATCGAGGGCCGGGGAGGAGGCGATGCGGTGGCCGTCGCCGACGGCGAGTGACGCAGACATCGCCCCCGACCCCGCGGCCCTTCGGGTTGTGGCGCCGCAACAAGAGGCGGGATATTTATGAACCACGACACTAGGTTCCCAAGTTATCCTGTGCTATACATTCGCGTCCCGTCCAGCGGGTTACGGTGAACATCGATGGCCACTCCTGATCTCGTGATGTACGAGGAGGAGTACCAGCAGATCAAGGACACTCTCCAGCGTCTGCAGGTCGACTCCAACGCAAAGATCGTCTTTCTGGTCGACAAGAACGGCCAGCAGATCGCCGCCCAGGGCGACATGAAGGGAGTCGATGCGACCTCGCTCGCGTCGCTCACCGCCGGCAACGTGGCCGCCACCGACGGACTGGCGAAACTGATCGGCGAGAAGGAGTTCTCGATCCTCTTCCACGAGGGAGAGCGCGACAACATCCACATCTCGCTCGTGGCACAGCGGGTGATTCTCGTCGTCATCTTCGATGAAAAGTCGTCGCTCGGTCTGGTCAGGCTTCGCGTCAAGAAGGCGTCGCAGGAGCTCGAGAAGACGTTCGAGCAGCTCATCAGGAAGGCCGAAGCGGATCGCGGCGCGATGGCCGGCAAGTTCGACTCGCCATTCGCTGAGATCACCGACGAGGACATCGACAGCCTCTTCAGCGAATAGTCCATGACGTTCATCAACTACGCGGCGCGGGAGATCAACTGCAAGATCGTCTACTACGGTCCCGGTCTGTGCGGGAAGACGACGAATCTGCAGTGGATCTACGACAAGACCAACCCGCAGGCGAAGGGAAAACTGATCTCTCTCGCCACGGAAACCGACCGTACGCTCTTCTTCGATTTCCTCCCTCTCGACCTCGGCACGGTGCGCGGATTCAAGACCCGTTTTCACCTCTACACGGTCCCGGGGCAGGTGTTCTATGACGCCTCGCGCAAGCTGATCCTCAAGGGCGTCGACGGGGTCGTTTTCGTCGCCGACTCGCAGGAGGCGCGAATGGAAGCGAACATCGAGTCGCTCCAGAACCTCGAAAAGAACCTCAAGGAGCAGGGATACGACCTGAAGACGGTCCCGTATGTCCTGCAGTTCAACAAACGCGACCTGCCGACCGCCCTTCCGATGGACGAGATGTACCGCCAGCTCAACTTCAAAGGCGAGCCGACCTTCGAGGCCGTGGCGATGAACGGCACGGGCGTATTCGACACGCTGAAGGCCGTGGCGAAGCTCGTCCTGACGGAATTGAAGAAGAAGTAGGCGAGGAGGCGAGGAGGCGAGGAGACGATCCGCGCAACCATCGCCTTCCCACCCTATCGCCTCGTGAGATGAAGACCTTCCTCGACATCGTGGCGATCGGCGGCGGCACGGGCCTGTCGACGCTGCTCCGCGGACTGAAGTCCTACGTCGGAGCCCCGGGGCCATGGTCGATCGGACGCCTGGGGGCGATCGTCACGGTCACGGACGAAGGAGGCAGCTCGGGGGTCCTGCGGCGCGAATTCGGGATGCTGCCGCCGGGTGACATCCGCAACTGCATCGTCGCGCTGGCGGAGGAAGAGCAGCTCCTCTCGCGCCTCTTCAACTACCGTTTCGAGACCGACTCCGCGCTCAAGGGCCATTCGCTCGGCAACCTGCTGCTGACGGCGATGACCGACATCACCGGCAGCTTCGACAATGCGATCCTCGCCGCCTCGGAAGTGCTCGCCATCCGCGGCGAGATCTATCCCTCCACGCTGCAGGACGTGCGCCTTCGGGCCACGCTGGCCGACGGCACGGAGCTGATCGGCGAGGTCGCCATCAGCGGCTCGTATCTCGGCGAGAAGCGCCATGCGCAACCGCGTCACGCGCGCATCGCTCACCTGGCGATCGATCCCCCGGACGCCGCGCCGGTGGGGCGTGCGCTCGAGGCGCTCGAGGAGGCCGACCTCGTCCTGATCGGCCCCGGTTCGCTCTTCACCTCCGTCCTTCCGAATCTCCTCATCCAGCCGATCGCCGCCGCGTTGCGGCGCTCGCGCGCTCTGCGCGTCTATGTCTGCAACGTGATGACCCAGCCGGGCGAGACGGACGGCTTCACCGCTCAGGACCATCTGTCGGCGATCATCGAGCACGCCGGGCTGGTCGTCGACGTGATGGTGATCAACGGACGGAAGCCGTCGGAGGCGATCCTCAGAAACTACGAGGCGGAGAACCAGTTTCCGGTCGCGTTCGACGTCCACGCGGTCCGTGAACTGGGTGTCACCCCCTTTTTCGGGGACATCATCTCGGAAGGCGACTACGTGCGCCACGATTCGCGCGCTCTGGCCGAGACGATCTTCCGGCTGTACGATCGCTACGGCCGCACGCTCGAGCGGATGCGGCGGGACTAGGGCATGAACGACAACCTCGAAGTGGTGATCCTCGCGGCCGGACTCGGCACGCGGATGAAATCGGCGACCGTCAAGGTCCTCCATCGGGCCGCCGGGCGGCCGATCATCGACTACGTCCTCGATCTCGCCGCCGCCGTCTGCAACCGGCCGCCGGTGATGGTCGTCGGCCATCAGCGCGAAGCGGTCCGGCAGTGCGTGGGCGACCGCGCCCGATTCGCGGTGCAGGAGGAGCAGCTCGGCACCGGACACGCCGTGCTGCAGGCCGCACCGGTGCTCGAGCGCGACGGCATCGGCGGAAAACAGGTTCTGATCCTCTCCGGCGACGTGCCGCTGACACGACCCGAGACCCTGCGGCGCCTGCTCGAAGAACATGCGGCGAAGAAGAACGCGCTGACTTTGCTGTCGGTGCGTCTGGGCGATCCCGGCATGTACGGGCGCATCGTGCGCGATGCATCGGGCGACGTGGTCCGGATCGTCGAAGCGAAGGACGCATCCGGAGACGAGAAGCGGATCGACGAGGTCAATGCCGGCATCTACGTCTTCGAGGCCGGAGACCTCTTCGCCAACCTCCGCAGGCTCTCGACCGACAATGCCCAGGGCGAGTACTACCTGACCGACCTGATCGCGATCCTTCGCGCTGCGGGCCGCCGCGTCGGCGCCGTCATGGCCGGCGATCCGGTCGAGGCGCTCGGTGTGAACTCGCGTGCCGATCTCGCCGTGATCGAAGCGGAGATCCAGCGCCGGGTCGTCGAACGGCTGATGGCCGAAGGCGTGACGTTCCGCAATCCATCGACCGTGGTGATCGATTCGACGGTGCAGATCGGCAACGACACGGTCGTCTATCCCTTCGTCACGCTCGAGGGGTCGACGCGCATCGGCAGCGGATGTGTGATCGAGCCCGGCGTACATCTGGCCGACGTCGTCGCCGGCGATGGCGTCCACATCAAGACCGGGACGGTCGCCGAAGGTTCGACCATCGAAAGCGAGACGACAGTGGGTCCCTACGCCCATCTCCGCCCGGGAACGCGCCTGGGGCGCCACGTCCGGATCGGGAACTTCGTCGAGACAAAGAAGGCGGTGTTCGGCGAGGGATCGAAGGCGTCGCACCTTTCCTACATCGGCGACGCCGAGGTCGGTGCGGATGTCAACATCGGAGCCGGGACGATCACCTGCAACTACGACGGCGTGAACAAGCACAGGACCGTCCTCGAGGACGGCGTCTTCATCGGCTCCGACACCCAGCTCGTCGCGCCGGTGCGGATCGGGCGCGGTGCGTACGTCGGAGCGGGATCGACGATCACGAAAGACGTTCCAGCCGACGCACTGGCGCTCAGCCGCACGCCGCAGCGGATCATCGAAGGTTGGGCCCTCAGGCGCCGTGAGGAACGGAAGAAGAAGTGACCTTCGACTGAGGAGAGGGTTCGGGGCGGCGGCCGCCGCGGATCAGGTCGAGCCGCATCTTCCCGAAATCGATCACCACGAGAAAATTCCGCAGGAAGTTCTCGCCGATGATGCCGGCCGAGTTCTCGCTCTCCGACGAGGCGTAGACCGGCACGCTGCGAAAGAGTCCGGCCCAGCGGTCGATGCCAATTTCGAGATCGTCGATGCGTGCACCCCGCTTCTTCGCCCCTCCCAGCCCCTGCAGCGTGGCACCGTGCACGCGCGGAGCGGCCTGATGGATCGGCAGCGTGTGGATGTGCGTCTCGTTGAGGAACGTCACCTCCGATCCGGTATCGAGGAGAAAGAGATACCAGCCTCGCCGGTTGATCGTCCCCCGCACCATGGGGCGGAAGTCGGAGATGAAGAGGTTCTGGTTCGCGTCGGGAATCCGGTCGGCGGAGGTGAGATACGTGAAGCGGGCGGCATCGCGCGGAAAATCGAGTTCGAGCCGGAACTCCTTGAGGAAGTTCGCGCCGAGGAGAAAATCGATCCGGAACTCGCGCTTGCCGCCGAAGACGAACCGCATCTTCTCGTCGGGCATGATCGCCACCGGAACGTTCTCGACGGCCATCTCGCCGAGATGGACCGACTCGAGGAGTCCGAATTCGACCGGAATCGGTTCGCCGAGCAGTCCGTAAAACATTCCCTTCATCGACCCGAGGCGGCTCACGGGGAGTTCGGCGGCAAGCCGCTGCGAGACGATGGAGAGGACGGCGCCCGAATCGATGACCGCCCAGACCTCCCGGCGTCCGTTGAGCCGCACTTCGACGCGCGGAATGTCGGGACGGGTCGAACGCAGCGGCATCTCCTCATGGTCCGCGCCGCGGATGCGGTAGACCTGCAGCGGTGCGAGGGCGCGAAGGTAGTCGAGATGCCACTCTCGCAGTGACAGACCGTGGCTCTGCGCCAGCTCGGCCCAGTCGAGGCTCGCCTCGTGGTTGTTGGTCAGATATTCGAGTTGCGAGAGCGCCCAGGCGATCTGCGCCGACGTGGTGCGGAACGGCTCGAGGTCCCATGCGGCACGAAGGTGGCGCCGCGCCGCATCGTAACGGCCGGCGATCAGCTCCGCCTGGCCTAACGCGAGGAGGTCGCTGGCCGTCCTGCGCGGACGCGACTCGATCACCGGAGTCATCTCGATCGCGCGGAGGTAGTCCGCCTTGCGCAGCATCGACTGCAGGTCGGAGCCACGCTCGATCTGCGTCGGAGTGAGAATCAGCGGCGAGATCGATACGTCCGAATAAAGGGCACACCCTGCAGGAAGCAGGAACAGCAGGGAGCGCATGAGCGTGGGTCGCACCGTGACCTCTCGTCGAGAACCATCATTCTACGGGGCGGCGGGCAGGACCGCGTCAGAGGTCTGTCACACCTGCACCGGCGGGCGTCGCGCACCCTTGCGCACCAGGATGCCGAGTTCCCGGATCTGGTAGGCGAGGGCCTGGCGCGAGATCTGGAGCAGGGCCGCGGCCTGGTTCTGATTGCCGTTCGTCTCGGCGAGCGACTTCTCGATCAGCTCGCGCCGGAATCGTGCGACCGCCTCCTGGTACGAACCGCCGGCGCTCCTGCCGGCGGCGATCCGTCGCAGACGCTCCGGAAGATGCTCGACCTCGATCTGGCGTGTCTCGCCAGCCAGCGCGTGTGCGGCGCGCACCGTGTTCTGCAGCTCGCGGACGTTGCCCGGCCAGCGATAGGCGGCGAAGATCGCATCGACGTCGGGAGAAAAGCGCGACGCGCCGCCGCGGTGCCGCTCCCGCTCGGCGGCGAGAAAGTGCCCGGCGAGAAGCGCGACGTCACCGGCGCGATCGCGCAGCGGCGGCAGCGGGATCTCGACCACGCGAATGCGGTAGTAGAGGTCCTCGCGGAAGCGTCCCTCTTCGACAGCGGCCTCGAGACTGCGGTTCGTGGCGG
>DATLYG010000128.1:0-4122 GCA_035574985.1 Thermoanaerobaculia bacterium
CTCGCGAAGACCCCGCGATGCGAGCCGGTCGAGAAGCTGCCGCACGATCCTGCGCCCGAGCCCCTGCCCCCGGTAATCGGGAGCGACCGCAATCGATCGGATCAGCGCCGCGAACTGGTACGCCTCGGCGCCCCCGCACCCCACCACGTTCGCTCCCTCTCTGGCGACGACGAACGTCCGCCAGTGCTCGTCGACGCCGATGGTCGACAGCCCGGAGGACTCGAGCAGCGCCCTGATCGCGGGAAGATCCGCCTCCGTCGCCCCTCCGATCACGATCTCTGCCGCCATCATGAGCGGCGATCATAAAACAAAGAGGCCGCGCGCGGCGCGGCCTCCCGACTCGTTGCGTTGCATCGAGGCATCAGTGACGGCTGCTGCCTTCTTCTTCCTCGCCTTCACTTTCGCGATGCCGATTGCTTTCCATGTCGCTGAGCGGACCGCCACCGGTCGATCCCGCCGGACCGCGGCGCCCCTCGCTCCCGCTCATCCCTTCCTCTCCCGCAGGTGCCCGCCGGCCCGGCTCCTCCTCGAGGTTCTCGCCACGGCCGATGTTCCTGCCGAACTCTCTGCCCGATTCGTCCCGTCGACTTCCGATCTCCGAAGAGGTCTTCCGGTTCACATCCCCGGCCGGGTTCGATCCGGTATTCCTGCTCCCTTTGTCCCTTTCACGGTTCTCCATGCACAGCCTCCTTTGATCGATGGTGTCGGCGAACCTTCCGGTCCGCACCCGGGAGAGTTGCAACGGAGATGCCGGAACACCGTCAAGATGTTGACGTTCTCAACGGAGAGCGAACACGACGGAAACCGTGTAGGTCATCTCCTGAGTTCCCGCCTCGACCGGGACGTCCGACACGGCCGCCTCCGCCCTCGCCATCATCGCCGCCCGCGGAAACGGACGAGGTGGGACGATGTCGGTCCCTTCGGCGATGGCGATCGCCGCGCCGAGCGTTCGTCCCGCGGCCTCGGCCAGAAGCTGCGCTTTCGCGCGCGCATCGGCGAATGCCGCCTTCAACCCTTCGACGCGCCCTCGCGCGGGATCGGACACTTCGAACTGCAGTCCCGACGCCTGGTTCACGCCGGCGGAAACGGCCACCTGCAGCAGACGTCCCGCGTCGGCGATCTTCTCGCGGGTGACGGTGACGTTGTTCATCACCTGATAGCCGACGATTCGCGGCGCCGAGGTCCCCTGCGGGTTGTGCTCCTGCTGCGGCCAGATCGAGAAATTCGAGGTGCGAATCTCCCTGTCCGCCGCCCCCGCTTTCTTCAGGGCCGCGATCACGTTTGCGGTACGGCGGTTGTTCTCGTTGACCGCGTCCTCTACCGCCGCAGAGAACGTCTGGACGCCGACGGTGAAGGTGAAGCGGTCGGGCGGAATGCTCACTCTTCCCGTGCCGGTCACGGCGATCGAGTCCTGCAGGATCATCTCGCGCGGCGGCTGGCTCTGCCCCATGGCGGCACCGGCGAACAGAAGCAATGCAATCGTGAAACGTCTGATCATCGAATCCCTCCGGTACGGCTACGCAATTCTTTGCACATCGGGCGGCGTTTGCCTAGAATGCAGCCGCCTCACGGGCCGGCGCGAACGGCGCGCCCCCGCCCGCCCAGCACATCAGGAGTCATCACCCGAATCTCATGGCAGACCCGAACGACAAAGTTCCGGGGCAGCCCCCCGGCCGCTACTACGTCGATTCCCAGTGCATCGACTGCGATCTCTGTCGGGAAACCGCTCCCGCCAATTTCCGGCGAAACGACGAGGCAGGATTCTCCTACGTCTTCAAACAGCCGGAGACACCGGAAGAGGAAGTTCTCTGCAAAGACGCAATGGACAACTGCCCCGTCGAAGCGATCGGCAACGACGGCTGACGGGGTGGTTCATGACGATCCTGCCTCTTGCGGCGGGAAATGCGGGCGATGTCTGCATCTCTCGCCGTCGACGGGTCAGTGGAGCCTCTTGTCGACGCTCACCTGTTCGTGCCAGTCGTCGGCAAGCAGGACCTCGATCAGTTCCTGAAGCTCTTCCATGTGGAAGGGCTTCGTCAGCGCGGCGGTCATGTTGTTCCCTTTGGTGATCGTCAAAATGTCCCCTTTCCCTGACGCGACGACCACCGGTGTCTGTTTCCCCTGCTGCAGGTACCAGGCAATCCACTCCTCGCCGCTCATGCCCGGCAGGTTGAGGTCGAGGAGAATGAGCTGCGTATCGGGATTCCGCTGCAGCAGATTCATCCCCTCGATGGCCCCTGAGGCCGAGATCACCTCGTAACCGCGCTTCTGAAGATAGCTCTTGTAGAGCGAAAGAACCTCGGGATCGTCTTCGATGGCAAGGATCTTGTTTTTCTTTCCGGTCTGCTGCTGGGCCAACATGACTCGATCTCCTTGCAGGCGACCTCTTGCGATTTCCGTGCTAACCGCCGTGACCGCATAATCGGGGGCATGGGAGTCGCGGTCTGGATCGCGTCAGGTGCCGCAGCGACGCTTCTTGCGAGGATCGTTCCGCCGCGCCACCCCTGGAGTGGGATCGATCCCGCCCTGAGCGGCCTCTCCGCGATCGGTTTCGGCACCCTCGCCACCCTCCTCGATTTCGGCGGGTGGCGTGAGCCCGACTGGCGCGCAGCCCTCTTCGTCTTTCTCGCCACCTTCGGCCTGGCGGGCGTCCGGCGCACCGTGCAGATCCGGAAGAAGCCGTGAGAACTGCCTGTTGCTCCCCGAAAACCAGCGAGGTGCAGCCGTGAAACGAGTCGCCGCACTCCTCCTCTCCGCTCTTCTACTGACCACCTGCACGGCGTGGAAGGCGCAGCACACCGGCGTCGACACCAACACCACGCGCAGCGAGAACACGGCGAGCGCTCTCGCTCCCGACCCCGCGATCGTCGCCGCCTTCGAGGCGCAGCCTCTCGGCATGAAGCAGGCGATCCTCCTCTCGGAAATCGACCGGTATCGCGAGCAGCTCCGCGCCGATGGCAAATACGACTGCTGCGTGAAGCCGGCCTGCCGCCAGTGCGCCCTCACCGCCGGCGAGTGCCACTGCCGCGCGGTGATCACCGCGGACGGCCCCTGCTGCGGCGAGTGCACGCAGGCGTGGGTCGACGGACGGGGGGACACGGCCGGAATCAATCGCGAGCAGGTGCTCGAACACCTCGGCTGCGTCCGCGCGCTCTACGAAAAGAAGACGCCCGAAGGGATGGCACCCCCGGGCCGCCCGGCGAACACCTCACCGAACCCGTAGATCGAGGTGCGGCCACTCGATGGCTCCCGTCCGGTCGCGAAACCGCTGCTCGATCTGCGGAATCGCCGCCGCGATGCCTCTCCGGAGAGCAGCAAAGTCCCAGCCGCGCGAATCGGTGACTCGGTCGATGGCCAGAAGAGCCTCCTCGAGCCGTTCCATCGCCGCACGGATCTGTCCCCGCTCGACGTGGTGCGCTCCGGTGCTGAGTTGCAGGAAGACACGGACGAACTCCACCTCGTCGCGTACCGCCTCGAAGAAGAGGTCCTCGAAGACCTCGCCGGCCTCGGAAAAGTCTCCCCGGTTATACGCCTCGACGCCTGCGCGAAAGCGGGGATCTTGATGAATGGGCGTTTCCATTCCGGGACGTGTGATTCTATGCGGCCATGGTGTCTGCCTTGATCCGCGCCACCGCGGTGACGCTTCTCCTCGTCCTGAACCTGCTTTTCTGGGGCACTCCGGTGATCCTTCTCGCACTCGTCAAGTTGTTGACGTTGAGCCGCTGGCGCGGCGTGGTCACCCTCACCCTCTTTCTCGCCACGCGATGGGTCGGGATCAACAACCGGATCTTCGACGCGCTTCTGCCGACGCGATGGAACGTCGAGGGAACGGAGGGCCTTCGCCGCGACGGCCGCTATCTCATCATCAGCAATCACGTCTCGTGGGTCGATGTCTTTGCCCTGCTGCGGGCATTTCACGGACGCACCACGTTCCTCCGGTTTTTCATCAAACACGGCCTGATCTGGTTTCCGATCGTCGGGCAGGCGGGCTATGCGCTCGATTTCCCGTTCATGCGCCGCTACTCCGCCGAGTACGTCGAGCGCCATCCGGAGAAGCGAGGGGCCGATCTCGAGACCACGCGCCGGGCCTGCGAACGCTATCGCGGCGGGCCGGTTGCCATT
>DATLYG010000129.1:0-17145 GCA_035574985.1 Thermoanaerobaculia bacterium
GCGCTGCTCGTCGTTCCCGCCGTCGTGATCCGCCAGCGCCTCGGCATGACGTGGATGTACGCGATCGACGCGGCCCTGCTGTCGATGTCGACCGGCTCGGTCCTCCTCTTCTACATCGACGGGCAGCGCCGGGCCGGCCGCGCCGCACCGCGCCTGCGCGATCTCCTCGCGGTCCTTCCTGTCGGGATCGCCATCTCGCTCCGCAACACGTCGGCGGTGATCGAGGGGGCGGTGCAGAGCGGCGGCCATTTCCGGAGAACACCGAAACAGGGCGACCGTCCCGTCGCGGCGCGCGAGCGGGGCCGCTTCCCGGTCGCCGAGTCGGTCCTCGCCCTCTTCTTCCTCATCGCGGTGGCGTCACTCGCCGTCGCCGGACAGTGGCTGGCCGTCCCGCTGCTGGGCCTGTTTCTCAGCGGCTACACCCTCGCCGCCGCGCTCGGCATTCGCGAGATGAAACCGGCGCCCTGAACCACGCGAGACCGGCGTCTCCCTTGCAGTTCCCATCCGGCGGGAGGACCAGATTCATGATGCATTTTCTGAGAAAGCTGCTCCTGTTCCGCCTCGGCCAGAAGGCCTCGCGGAGTTTCGCCCGCAGCATCGGACTCGGTGCCATCTCAGGCGTGATCGGAGTCGTCGGCGGACTCAAGTCGATGCGCCGCCACTGACGGCCACCCGGCCCGTCCGCCGGTTGTGATCGGCCCCACGAACCGTGGGGCCTTCTTTTCGTTAAGATGGTCATCGGGAACCATGCAGAGAAAGAACCTCGGTGAGATGCTGGTCGCAGCCAATCTCATCGACGAAGTCCAGATGCAGATCGCACTGGCCGAGCAGCGACAGACGGGCAAGCGCTTCGGCTCGACTCTCGTCGATCTGCAGTTCATCGACGAGAACGTGCTCGCCGCGTTCCTGTCGAAGCAGATGGACGTCCCCTGCATCAGCCTTCTCCACATCGACATTCCGAAGAAGGTCCTTCGGAAGATGAACCGGCAGCTCTCGATCGAGTGCCGTGCGATTCCGATCCGTGTCGACGACCAGGGGCGGCTGGAGATGGCCATGGTCGATCCGACGGACACCGACATCGTGACGCGCCTGGAGAAGGAGACAGGGATGACGATCGTCCCGCTGATCGCGCCGGAGAGCTCGATCATGACCATGATCGACCGCTTCTATCCGTCGGAGATCGCGCCGGACGACACGCTCTCGGTGCGTCAGCCCGCCGGGACGCGCACGACTCCTGCCGATCCCGTGTTCTGGGACATCATCGAGGAGCTCGACAGCGGCGATCTCGACGACCGCCTGCGCAACATCGAGCAGCGCCTCGAGCACATCTGGGTGCTCGTCGAGAAAGTGCTCCGGATGATGGAATCGCGTGAAGGCGCGCACCGCGAGCGCTAGTGTAGTGCTTCATCAACATCTTGCCTTTTGTTGCGGCGCCGGCCGGCCGGATGCGGGGCGCCGCGACGCAGGCGATGCGAGAGATCGTCGAGGAGCGGCAACGAAGCCGCCGGCCGCTCCCGCCGCCAGCCCGAAGGGCCGTGGGCACAAGGGACAATATGTAGTAACAACTACACTAATCCCTCGTCCACGAACGCCCGGCCTTCCTTCAGGGCTTTTTGCTGGGCTGCGGTTGCGGCGGTGGAGGCTCGACGGCATCGGGGCGGTTCGGGTCTCCGTAGAGCGACTCGGCGTCGTCGTACGGGGGCCGGCTGTTCGCCTTCTGCGCCTCTTCCTTCTTCTTCTCCGCCGCAGCTCTCTCGACCGCCTTCCGGTCGAGCGCCTGGTTTGCCGCCATCTGCGCCTCGCGAGAGGGGGCCGGCGGAGGAACCTGGACGCTGCGCGAGGTCGTGGTCGTCGTCACGTGAGCATCGGCCGCCGCCGACTGCGCGACGGTCGCATTCGTGATGACGAACGCCGGCTTCTTGCCGAGACGGTTCGCCCTCCTCGCCGCTGCCACGAGCGGCGACTCGATCGCCTTCTCCGGCGCCGGTGAGAGCTGCGCGACGTCAGTCTTCGGCTCCTGCGCGCTCCCCTGCGCCGCCTCTTTCTGCGGCTCGGCGGCGACGAGCGGCAGAGTCGCCGACAGCAGAAGCGTAACTGCGTACGTCGCTTTCATGACGGAACCTCCGTGTGAGTGTCAGAATGTCGCCCGGTGCCCGGCAATTCCAGCGACGACGCCCGAATCTTGCACCTCCGGCGACCGGATGACCCCTGAATTCCTGCTCGAGAAGTTCGGATACGTTGCCGTATTCCTCGGATCGTTCCTCGAGGGCGAAGCGATTCTGGTCATGGCCGGCTTCTTCGGTGAGCGCGGCCTGCTCGATCTCTCGGCCGTGATCGTTCTCGGGTTCCTCGGGGCCTACTGCGGCCACATCTTCTGGTTCTGGCTCGGCCGTACGAAAGGCACGCAGCTCCTCGAACGCTTCCCGCGCATGAAGCTTCACTTCGGCAAAGGCATCCGCATGTTCGAGCGATACGGCGCCTCGGCGATCTTCCTCACGCAGTGGATCTACGGCCTCCGCATCACCTGCGCGGTCATCATCGGAATGTCGCGCATCCCGCTGGCGAAGTTCCTCCTCTACGAAGGAATCACCTGTGCGATCTGGGCCACCGTCATCGCCTCGCTCGGCTACTCCTTCGGGCGCGCCGTCGAGGTGCTTCTCGGCCGGGTGGCCCATCTCGAGAAGTGGGGCCTTCTGGCCATCGCGCTCGTGGCGATCGCGTTCTGGATCCGCCATCGGCGGAGCGAGAGTGCGGCGGAGCGTTAGGGCGCGTCCGGGCGGTCAGCCTTCGTAGTGCTGGAACTCCAGTTCGGCCTGGGCGGCCGCCAGCCGTGCCACCGGCACGCGATAGGGCGAGCAGGAGACGTAGTCGAGCCCGCAACTTCGGAAAAAGCGGATCGAGTCGGGGTCGCCGCCGTGTTCTCCACAGACACCGACTTTCAATTTCGGATTGGCACTCCGCCCGCGCTCGGTCCCGAGCCGGACCAACTGTCCGACGCCTTCCTGATCGATCGACTCGAACGGGTCCTTCGGCAGGATTTTCTTGTCGAGATACTCGGGGAGGAACGTTCCGACATCGTCGCGCGAGAAGCCGAAGGTCATCTGCGTGAGGTCGTTCGTCCCGAACGAGAAGAACTCCGCCATCTGTCCGAGCTGATCGGCGATGAGCGCCGCGCGCGGGATCTCGATCATCGTGCCGACGACCACCGGCACCTCGACGCCCTTCCGCTCGAACACTTCGGCGGCGACGCGCCGGACCATCTCGGAAGTGATCCGCAGTTCGGCCACCGTGCCGACGAGCGGGATCATCACCTCGGGGAAGACATCGACGCCGCTTCGCTTCACGTCGCAGGCCGCCTCGTAGATCGCACGCACCTGCATCTCGTAGACCTCCGGGAACGTGATGCCGAGGCGGCAACCGCGGTGGCCCAGCATCGGATTGGTCTCGGTGAGCTGATTGACCTTCGCCCGCAGCTCGATGAATCCCCAACCCATGTCGCGGGCCACCTGCGAGATCTGCGTCTCGCTGTGCGGAAGGAACTCGTGCAGCGGCGGATCGAGCAGGCGAATGGTGACCGGCATGCCGGCCAGCTCGCGGAAGATCGCTTCGAAGTCTCCCCTCTGGTACGGGAGGAGCTGGTCGATGGCTTTCTGCCGCCCTTCGTGGTCGCGGGCCAGAATCATCTCGCGCACGCGGAGGATGCGCTCCTCGGCGAAGAACATGTGCTCGGTCCGGCAGAGGCCGATCCCGCGCGCACCGAAAAGCCTTGCCACACGCGCGTCGTTCGGGGTGTCGGCGTTGGTTCTCACCCCCAGCGTGCGGATCTCGTCGGCCCACGCCAGGAGCCGGCTGAAGTTGCGGAAGACTTCCGACTCCTCCGGCTTCATCGTTCCTTCGATCAGGACCTGGATCACTTCCGATGGGCGGGTGGCGAGCTGGCCCGCGATCACCTCGCCCGTCGATCCGTCGATGGAAATCCAGTCGCCTTCCTCCAGCGGCTCGTGGCCTTCGGAGCGGAGTTCACCGCGTCCATAGTCGATCCGAAGCGAGCCGGCGCCGACCACGCACGGCCGGCCCATGCCGCGCGCGACGACCGCCGCATGGGAGGTCAGCCCTCCGCGCGTGGTGAGAATCCCCGCCGCGCTGTGCATGCCGGCGATGTCCTCCGGTGACGTCTCGATCCGCGCGAGGATGACCGGCCCCTCCTTCGCCATCTGCACCGCATGTTCGGCGTTGAACGCGATGCGCCCCGTCGCGGCTCCCGGTCCCGCCGCCAGGCCCCGCCCGAGGAGACGGCCGCTCCCAAGGGCCTTCCGCTTCTCGGCCGCGTCGAACACCGGTGCGAGAAGCTGCGTGATCTGGTTCGCCTCGACGCGACGCACCGCTTCGGTTCGATCGATCAGCTTCTCGTCGACCATATCGCAGGCGATCTTCACCGCCGCGAACCCCGTCCGCTTTCCCGTGCGCGTCTGGAGCAGATAGAGCTTCCCCGACTCGATCGTGAACTCGATGTCCTGCATCTCCCGGTAGTGGGCCTCGAGCTTCCGGCAGACGTCGGCGAGCTGCGCGTACACCTCCGGCATGGTCTCTTCGAGCGACTTCTCGTCGCCCGTCACCTGCGCCTTCGTGATCGGCAACGGCGTGCGGATTCCCGCGACGACATCCTCCCCCTGCGCGTTCGGGAGGTACTCGCCGAAGAACGTCCGCTCCCCGGTCGAGGGATTGCGCGTGAAGGCAACGCCCGTGGCGCAGTCATTCCCCATGTTCCCGAAGACCATCGACTGCACGTTGCAGGCTGTGCCCCAGTCGTCGGGAATGCCGTTCAGTTTCCGGTAGGTGATCGCCCGCTGGTTGTTCCATGAGCCGAACACCGCACCGATCGCTCCCCAGAGCTGCTCGTGCACGTCCTGGGGGAAGTCCCTCCCTCCGCTCCGGCGGACGATCTCCTTGTACCGCGCGACGAGTTCGCGGAGATCCTCCGCCGGGATCTCGGCGTCGCTCTTCGCTCCCGTGCGCTCGCGCACGGCCGCCAGCTCGTGTTCGAACTGTTCGCGGTCGATCCCCAGCACGACGTCGGAGTACATCTGGATGAAGCGGCGGTACGAGTCCCAGGCGAAGCGCTCGTCGCCGGCGCTCGTCGCGAGGCCTCTGACCGTCTCGTCGTTGAGTCCAAGGTTGAGGATCGTGTCCATCATCCCCGGCATCGACGCGCGGGCACCGGAACGGACGGAGACCAGCAGCGGCCGTTCGCTGCCTCCGAACCGGCGGTTGACCGACTTCTCGACGCGGGCGAGGTTCTCCTCGACCTGCTCCTTCAGCTCGGGAGGAAATCTCCGGCCGTGCTCGTAGAACCAGGTGCAGGCGGCGGTCGAAATCGTGAAGCCGGGAGGGACGGGAACGCCGATGTTCGTCATCTCGGCCAGGCCGGCTCCCTTCCCGCCGAGGAGTTCCTTCATCTTCGCGTTCCCTTCGGCGTGGCCGTCGCCGAAGTAGTAGACGTATTTCTCCATCCGTTCTCCGCTCGGGCCGCGATTCTATCGAACTGCCTCCAGTTCGATGACGCCGTAGAGAGCGCGTTGTGCGTCGGTCTGCGGCGTCTGGCGCGGTTCGTCACTGCCTCGTGTGACGAAGCGTTCCGCCGGCAGCGCCAGGCCGCGCCGCGAGAGCGCGTCGCGGAGTGACGCCAGCCTTCGCCGCGCGCTCTCCCGGTTCTTCTCCGCATCGAATCGGAATTCCCATCCGATGAAGCGAAACTGCCGCGGCTGCGCCCTCACGATCCCATCCACCATGGCGAGAGTCGCTTCGCTCTCCTGCTCGCTGAGGCGCTCCTCCTCGTCGAACCGAAGGCCGTAGAGCGGCAAGCGTCCCGCCCGCGCGAGATAGGGACGGGCGACATCGGCAGGCGCTGCCGTCCGCGCAGCGCACGGGCGGCGTTCGCCGTACCAGGCATTGCCGAAAAAGAGCGGGATGGGCTCCTCGTGCCACGTCAGGCCTGCCAGACGATCCCCCTCGGGCGTCACGCTGATCGCGGCCGTGCCGAACTCGTTGCCGCGGATCCAGACGAAGCGATGGAAACGGCCGTCGCTTCCCCCCTCCAGATGCACCGGCGTGCCGCTCGCGAACGTTCCCGTCTCGCGTGCGCCTTCCGATGCGAACTCGGCGCCGGAGCCGTTGATCGTCCAGCAGCCGTCGATCGATCCCGCCTCCGGACGGCGGAGAAACTCCCCGCGGGCGTGAACCGAGACCAGGCTCACGTAGCGTCCCTCCGCTTCGGTGATCTCCACCCGGACATAAGAGGCCTCGACCGGCGCGATGTCGGCGAACTGCGCTTCGCGGGTCGCCTTCGGCGTCATCCCGGCCACGACGGTGAACGTTTCCCCGTCCGCCGAGAGCGCAAAGCGGATTCGCTTCGGCGACAGGTGTGGTTTGTCGCTCAGCCGCACGCCGAGCCGCGTGATTCGGGCCGGGGCGGGAAGCGAAAAGACGAGGGTCTGCAGGGGGTCGCCGGGAGGGGAAAGCCACGCGCTCGAAGGGTCGCCGTCGATGGCGAGAAGGGCGGAGGAGTCGAGCATCAGCTCGCCCGTTCGCGACACCACCGATGCGCCGTGAGCGAAATTCAGCAGGTTCTCGCGTTCGTCGGCGTCGGAAGGAGGCCTGGGCGCCAAAGGGTGATCCTCCGGAGGAGGGGCCGCTTTGCTGCAGGCGAAGGCGAGGAACAACGCGGCCGACATCCAGAGCAGCCGCGGGCATCCGCGCACGGCCGCCGTCATCCGCGGTACTCGCGGCGGTCGACGACGATCTTCGTCACATCGGCGATCCGGCCGACGGCGCCGCCGATCTTGCGCAGCAGCGACATCCGGTTCTTCCGCACCGCCTCGTCATCGACCATCACCATCACCTCGCGGAAGAACGTCTCCAGCTCCGGCGCCATCGCGGCGAACGACTCGAGCGCCTGGCGATAGCGCTTCTCGGCGATCAGTTCGTCAATTTGTTGACTAACCACCGTCGCCAGCCGGTCGAGACGCCGTTCGACCTCATGCTCGAGCCGCGCCGGATCGACCTCCGACGAGCGGTGGTCTCCGGCGATGTTCTCGATCCGTTTCGCCGAGTCGAGGATCGACAGGAAGTTCCGGTCCTCGCGGACGGAGCGGAGGGCCGCGGCGCGGTCGGCGACGTCGGGGAGCGACCCGGCCCAGCCCGCCGCCATCGCCGCAGCGATCTCGTCGTAGGCGAACTGCGACTCGAGCAGCGTGCGAAGGCGGTCGCCGATGAATTCGAGCAGGTCGTTCGCGACGCTCTCCCGCCCCGTTTCGCCATAGGCAGCGGCCGCAAACTCCACGAGCCGGTCGACGCCGACCTTCACCTCCCGGCTGTCGCGGTTGAGGAGAATCTGCACGAGGCCCTGGGCCGCCCGCCGCAGCGCGAATGGATCGCTCGACCCCCGCGGACGAATGCCGATGGAGAAAAAGCCGTAGAGGGTGTCGATCCGGTCGGCGAGCGAGACGACGGCCCCGGCGAGGTTGCGCGGCAACGCGTCTTCGCTGCTCACCGGCTGGTAGTGGTCGTAGATCGCCTGCCAGACCGCCTCGGGATAGCCCTCCTCACGCGCATAGATCCCGCCGATCCTCCCCTGAAGATCGGTGAACTCCTTGACCATTTCGGTGACCAGATCGGTCTTGCAGAGCCGCGCGGCGGTCGTCACCTCCGCCGGGTCGAGACCGATGTGCGCGCAGACCGCCGCGGCGATCGTCTCGATGCGCGCGGTCTTCTCCCGGTAGTTGCCGAGCTTTTCCTGAAACTGCAGATGCTCGAGCTGCTCGAGCCGGTCCGCCAGCCTTCGCTTCCGATCGGTCTCGTAGAAAAACTTCGCGTCGGCGAAACGGGCGTTCGTGACGAACGAGTTGCCGTAGGCGGCGTTCCCCTCGGGATCGCTCTCGTTGTCGAGCACGGCGAGAAAGAAGTGGGTCAGCTTCCCCTCCGCGTCGCGGATCGGGAGCTGCTTCTGGTGCACGCGCATCACGGTGACGAGCACCTCTTCGGGAAGCGCCAGATACTCCCTGCGAAACTCGGCACGCACGACGCCCGGATACTCCGTCAGGTACTGCCACTGGACCCAGATCGAGGCGTCGACGGCCGGCGTTCCGTTCACTTCGTTTGCCAGGATGCGCGCCCGCTCGGCCATGACGTGACGGCGCCGTGTCGCATCGACGACCACGCGCGCCAGCTCGAGTTTCGCGACGTAGTCGCTGTACGAGTGCACATCGATCGGCCGGGGAGCGAGGGTCCGATGACCGACGGTCGTCGTGCCCGACGCCACGCCGAGGATCGTGATCGGCACGTGGCGATCGTCGAAGAGCGAGACGACCGAGTGGATCGGGCGGATGTACGCATGCTCGCCGCTCCCCCAGCGCATCGTCTTCGGCCAGCGGAGCGTCTCGACGATCTCCGGCACCCGCCCGGCGAGGATCTCCTCGACCGTCCGCCCGGCGATCTGCCTGCGGAGCCTGACGTATTCGTCACCGCTGTCGATCAGATTGTCGATCGTGGCACCGTTTTTTTTCAGGAACCCCAGGAGCGCCTGCGTCGGATTGCCCGTCGCGTCCCAGGCCGCCTTCTTGGGCGGTCCCTTCACCTCCTGCTCGCGATCCGGTTCGCGGAGCGGAAGGCGCGGGAGGAAGAGGACGATGCGCCGCGGTGTGGTCGTGACCGAGACGCGCTCGGGGTCGCCACCGATCTGCTGCGCGAGCTCGACGAGACGCTCACGGATCGCGGCCTGCGCCGCGTCGTGCATCCAGGCGGGGATCTCCTCGGTCAGGATCTCGCAGAAGTATTCATGGGCGTGGTCGGTCATCAGGAGACTCTCGTCCGCTCCGATTCCGGCAGGAGCGGGAAGCCGAGCTCGCGCCGCGACTCGAGGTACTGATGCGCACAGGCGACGGCGAGATCGCGCACCCGCTTGATCACGCCGACGCGCTCGGTCACCGACACCGCGCCGCGGGCATCGAGAGTATTGAAGACGTGCGAGCACTTGAGCGTCCAGTCGTAGGCCGGAAGGACGAGCCTGCGCTCGAGACAGCGCTTCGCCTCCGCCTCGTAGGCGTCGAGCAGGCGCCAGTGCAGGTCGATGTCCGCCATCTCGAAGTAGTACTTCGAGAACTCGTACTCCTCCTGCCGCCTGACCGGCCCGTACCCGAACCCACCGCCCCACTCGATGTCGAAAACGGAACTCTGCCGCGAGAGAAACATCGTCAGCCGCTCGAGTCCGTACGTGATCTCGGCGGAGACCGGGGCGAGATCGATTCCGCCCGCCTGCTGGAAATAGGTGAACTGCGTGATCTCCATTCCGTCGAGAAGCACCTGCCATCCGACGCCCCACGCGCCCAGCGTCGGCGACTCCCAGTTGTCCTCCTCGAAGCGGATGTCGTGACGCGTGAGGTCGAGGCCGATCGCGCGCAGAGAATCGAGATAGATCTCCTGCACGTCGATCGGCGAGGGCTTGAGGATGACCTGGAACTGGTAGTGCTTGCCGAGGCGGAAGGGATTGTCGCCATAGCGACCGTCGGCCGGCCGCCGGGACGGCTGGACGTAGCCGACGTTCCACGGCTCCGGGCCGAGCACGCGAAGAAACGTGGCGGGATGCATCGTTCCCGCTCCGACCTCGAGGTCGAGCGGCGTCTCGATCATGCAGCCGCGATCGGCCCAGTATTTCTGGAGCGTCAGAATCAGCGACTGAAACGTCACGCGCGCCATGGCGCGCGGATTCTACCGCGCGCCGCGAGGCGCCGCGCGGATGGAAAATCGAGAAGGAACGAAGCCTCCGCCTTTCTTTCCCGATTCTCGATTCTCAATTCGCGCCCGGCGGCTGTGGCGGCGCCGTGGTCGTCGTGGTGTCCGTCGATGTCGGCGGCGCGCTGGTGGTCGTGGTGTCCGTCGGCGGAGGAGGCACCGGTTCCGCGGTGTCCGTCGGCGGGGGCTGCTGCTGCGGCGGGGGCTGCCGGCGCGGTTCTTCGCCCGGCGGGCGCCGTCCCGGCGGGGGGGCCGCCGGAGCGCCCGTCGACGACGGCGGAAGCGTTCCACCGATCGTTCCCGGCGGAACGGTGCCGGTCGCCGTTCCGGGCGGGACGTTCGGCAGGGTGAACGACGTCGTCGTGTCGACGTTCGTGTTCGTCATGGCGGTGAAGGTCACCGGCGGAGGAGGCGCCTCTCCGGGCGCATTCACGGTCGCGCTCACGCCGCTCGCTTCTCCCTCCTGGACGACCTCGTACCGATCGCGGTCACGCTTGAAGTTGCCGGACCGGCTGCACGAAACCACGACGAAACAGACGAGCAGCAACGAAAGGAATCTCGAAGTCATGTGACCCGTCCTCGACGGGTCGCATGTTGTGTGCCAGATGGCGCCGCTCAGTCGAGCTTCGTGAAGAACCTCTCGAAACGAGGCGTGTAGTAGTGATCGCGATCGAGCGAGAACGCCACCGCGGTCGCCTTTCCGACGATCCTGCGCCGCTCGATGAAACCGATGAAGCGGCTGTCGTTGCTGTTGTCGCGGTTGTCGCCCATGACGAAGTATTTCCCCTCCGGCACCCGTTCGGGAGCGAAGGAGCGGACGGCCGGCACCTGCGGCGTGAACATCACCTTGTGCGGCCGGTCGGAAAGGATCTCCCTCGCGACAAAGGCAATCCCGCGATCTCCCTCGATCGGTCCCTCCACGTCGGTGACCGTCACCGGCCTTCCGTTGACGAAGAGCTGGTTGTCGATCATCGCGATCTGATCTCCCGGCACCGCGACGACGCGCTTGACGAGCCGCGTTCCGTCAGCCGGTGAGAAGAGGACGACGATGTCGCCTCGCTGCGGATCGCCCCACTTGAAGACACTGATGGTCGTGAAGGGGATTTTCAGATCGTAGGCGAGCTTGTTGACCACGACCCGGTCCCCCTCCTCGATGGTCGGCTTCATCGAGCCGGTGGGAACGTCGTTCCAGTCGGCCAGCGCCGAGCGGAGGGAACTGATCACGAGAACCAGCAGCAGAAAGGCCCGGATCTCCTGCACGATCTTCTTCTTGTCCATGTTTGCCGTTCCGACGCCGGAGGCGATTCAACGGTTTCGGGATCTCCGTCGTACACCGTACGCAAACGGAGGAACCGCCATGAAAAAGTTCATCGCAGCAGTCGTCATTGCCGGACTTGTGGTGCCGGCGGCATTCGCCCATCAGGGGTGGCATCGCGGCCATCACGGCAGGGGAAGCATCGTCATGAAGCGGATGGCCGACGAGCTCGGGCTGACCGAGGCCCAGCGCGCGCAGATCCGCGAGATCCGGAAGGGGGAGCGGGAGAAAAACCGCCAGCTCTTCTCCGACTTCCGCGCGAAGCGGCGTGAACTGCGCCAGCTCCGGCGTGCCGACGACCCGCGCGCCGGCGAACTGGAGGCCGAGCTGAAGGCCATGCGCGAGCAGCTTCGGGCCGCCCGTCAGGCGACACACGAGAAGGTCCTCGGCGTGCTCACTCCCGAGCAGCGTCAGAAGCTCGAGCAGATGCGCGCCCGGCGCCGCGCGTGATCGCACCTGAAGGCACCTAACTCTAAAGGACGGCCACGACGACGAGCGTCAGGTCGTCGGGCAGTTCGCCATCGGTGAACTGCATCACGTCATCCGCGATCCGGCGCCGGATTTCCTCGGCGCCGCGATCGCGGATTCCCGACGCGAGATCGATCAGCCGTTCTTCGCGATAGATCTCGCCCGCCGCGTTCATCGCCTCGCTCGCTCCGTCGGTAAAGAGCAGAAGGCGGTCTCCCGCGGCCACTCTGATCTCTCCCCTCTCGTAAGGCCCGCCGAACATTCGAGCGAACACCGGGCCGCCGGACGCGAGACGCTCGAACGTTCCGTCGGCGCGGATGAGCAGCGGCGGATTGTGTCCCGCATTCGCATAGCGGACGACCTTCGCTCCCGTATCGAGGACCGCGTAAAAAAACGTGATGAATCGTCCGCCGGTGAGGTTCGACGTGACCACGCGCCGGACGCGCTCGCACACCTCCTCCGGCGGCGTCGCGGCCGAGGCCGAGGCGCGAACGGCCGCCTGCAGCGACGACATCAGAAGCGCGGCCGGCATGCCTTTGCCGACCACGTCACCGATCGCCAGCGCCACGGAAGCGTCGCCGAGCGGCAGCACGTCGAAGTAGTCCCCTCCGACCGCGCGCGCCGGCTGCCACGAGCCGGCGATCTCCGCGCCGGCGACGGCCGGAATCCGCCGTGGAAGAAGCGCCTGCTGGATCTCCCGCGCCTGCTCGAATTCCCCCTCCTCCTGACGCAGCCGGAAGCGATCGAGCGCCACGCCGATCTGATCCGCCGCCGAGATCAGGAAGTCGATGTCCTCCACGTCGAACTCGCGTCCCGAGAGTTTCGGCGCGAGCGCGAGGAAACCGAGGGCGCTGCTCCCCGAACGGATCGGAATCACCAGCGAGATCTCGAGACGCCGCAGCAGGTTCGCGGCGCTCTCGTCGAGCGTGCGGCGGCGCGGATCGAACGGCTTCTCGAGAAGCGGCTCGATCGATGGCGCCGCGATCGAGAGAGTCCCGACGATCGAGTCGGAAACGCCGATCTTCGCCGCCGCGACGAATGCCTCGTGACGTCGCGAAAAGAGAATCACGGCCCGGTTCTGCAGCGCGCGCTGGAGCAGCTCCGCAGCCTGCGAAAGGAACTGCGCCGAATCGCTCGCCGTCACCACGTTCGAGGCGATGGCGCGGAGGGCCTCCGGATAGTCGACTCTCTCGCGGAAGAGATTCCGGTCGACGAGCTGCTGGAGCTGGTTCCGCAGCGGAACGAACAGGAGGGCGACGACGAGCGTCGACGCGATCACCATCACCTGGTTCTGCACGCCGGTGACGCGCACGAGGACCGTCCCGAGGCCGCCGACCAGCACGAGATAGAGGACGACGATCGCGCCGCTGAGGATCGCGTAGGTCACCGTCCTGCGGACGATGAGGTCGATGTTCATCAGCCGGTACTTGAAGATGGCGAACGCGAACGAGACCGGAATGACGATCGAGACGAGGTAGGGTACCGGCTCGATGAGCCAGTTCAGGAGCTGAATCGATCGCGACATCGATCGCGACAGCTCCAGCATCACCATGAACCCGAGAAGGGTCGATACCGCCATCACGAGGAACTTGGTGCTGAAGGCGATGATGAATCCCCACAGCGGCCACTGGATCTGCCGTTTTTCTTCCGCTCCCGCCTCGCGATAACTGCGCCACAGCGAAACGACCGTCGGAACGGGATAGAGCAGCGAGACGATCGTGACGACGAGGAGCGCTCCGCCGACGAGGAAGAGTCCGCGCCGCTCGCCCCAGGCACGCAGAAGAAGATGGAGCGTCACCGGTATGGCGAGAATGACGAACATCGCCAGAAAGGGCCGCAGCAAAAACGCCTGCCGCCACCCTTCCGTGCGTCCCTTTCTCGCGATGTGGATCAGCGCGCCGAGACCGGTCAGCATCAGAACCACGAAGAGTGCCGTGAACCATGCTTTGATCCCGGCCATCGCGGCATCGCCGGGTACCGACTGCGCAATGGCCGGAAGCGCGAAGAAGGGGATGATCAGGAACGCGCCGAGGAGCGGGATCGCCCAGACCCAGCGGATCACGTACGGCCGGCGCAGAACGACCGGACGCTCGCGCGGGAAGATGAGAGCGAGGTGAAGCGCGAGCGGAAGGGAGACGAACGCGAGCGCGATGCCGAATCCGAAGGTCGCGATCAGCGAGATCCCGAATCGCGGCGGCGCGATGCCGCGCGCGCCGAGGCCGTCGAGCTGACTGACGATCTGCGTGATGTAGTACGGCGCGCCCACCGCCATCATCGCGAAAAAGACGATCGCGCGGCGATCGTCGGGCCGTCGCAGAAGCACGACCGTTCCGATCGCCAGAAACGCCACGGCGACCACCGCAAGGATGAACGTGCGGGCGATCAGGAGAGGATCGCGCAGCGGCGACTCGAGCATGACCTCCACGTCGCGCTCCCGGCTGCCGATCCGGACGCGATACGTCAGCCGGTCGCCGCCGGCGAGGGTCTCGTCGAGCCGCCGCAGCCGCTCGATGTCGGTCGCCGGCACGCCGTTGACGCTGACGATCACGTCGCGGACCTGGATGCCGGCCCGATCGGCGGGTGCGCCCGTCCTGGCGATGAACACCGAACCGGGGCCGTATCCGCTGAGATAGCGGGTTCCCTTCGAAGACTTCTCGTCATCGCCGGGCAGGACGAAGAACTGGATTCCGGTCCAGCCGCGCGCGTTCCACTCGCGCAGGCGGAAGATGGTGAACGCGGTCACTCCGGTCATGGCCAGACCGGTCGCCAGCAGGGCGGCGAAGACGCGCTGTCGGACCGTCATTCCTCCAGATTAAACGAGGAATGGCGGAGGAAGTTTTTTCAGGAGCGCTCGCCGCGGCGATTCACGATCGACATGAACTCGTGGCGGGTCTTCTCGTCGCGGAGAAAGTCGCCGCGCAGGACGTTCGTCTCCATGAACGACGACTCCTGTTCGACCCCGCGCATGACCATGCAGAGGTGCACACCGCCCATCCACACGGCGATGCCGCGCGGCTCGAGAATGCGCTCGATCGTGTCGGCGACGTCGTGCGCGAGATGCTCCTGCGACTGCAGCCGGCGCATGTGGACCTCGACGATGCGCGGAATCTTCGAGACGCCGATGATCGTCCGCTCGGGAATGTAGCCGATGATGAATTTCCCGAAAAACGGAAGGATGTGGTGCGCGCAAAGCGTCTTGTACGTTCCCCCGACGACGACCAGGTTCTGGCAGTGCTCGTCGGCAGCCGAGCACGCCTTGCGGAAAAGCGTCGTCAGCTTCGCCACGTCCGTGAAGTCGTAGCCGCTGGTGAGCGTGACCAGCGACTCGGCCCACCGGCGCGGCGTGTCGCGGACGCTCTCCCCTTCCAGGTCGACGTGAAGAATGCGAAGGACTTCGCGCAGGTGCTCCTCGAGCCGCGCGCGGTCGACCGTCGGCCGAGGGCCGGCGAGCAGCCCGCGATCATCCATGACCGCTTCGATCTCGGTGGCCAGGACCCCGTTGTTGCCGTTCTCCATAGGCGGGAGAGTGTATCCCTCCTCGCCCGGCAAGCCGCGGACCCGGGATCCCGCCGAGAGGCGTCCCGGGGCGGCGGGCCGGCGGGGACACGGCACCCGGTGATGGTTGACACATGAATGAGCGTTCATTCATACTAGTCGACCGCATCGCTTTGCGGAACGGTGCAATTCTGCCCGCCAAAGGAGTGACCCCCATGGCCGAAACGAAAACCCAGGGTGCCGTCGAGGCGATGGAAGTTGCCGAAGCGTCCCGTCAGACCGAATGGGAGAAGCCGTCGTTCGTGGGCGATCTGTTTCTCGGCAAGCTCAGTCTCGATCTGATCCATCCCTTCCCCGAGCAGCCGGCCGAGGACAGGGCCGAGGCGGACGAGTTCCTCGGGAAGCTCGAGCGGTTCCTCGCGGAGAACGTCGACGCCGACGCGATCGACCGGACGGGCGAATATCCGGAACAGATCTTCGAAGGGTTGCGGAAGTTGGGCGCGTTCGGGATGAAGATCCCGAAGGAATACGGCGGTCTCGGGTTCAGCGCGACGAACTACAACCGCGCCATCGCGCTGGTGGCGACGTGGTGCGGATCGACGGTGGCATGGCTTTCGGCGCATCAGTCGATCGGCGTCCCGCAGCCGCTCAAGCTGTTCGGCACCGAGGAGCAGAAGAAGAAGTGGCTTCCGCGTCTGGCGAAGGGAGCGATCTCGGCGTTCGCTCTGACCGAGCCGGGCGTCGGCTCCGATCCGGCGAAGATGCAGACGCGGGCCGTCCCGACTCCCGACGGAAAGGGATGGATTCTCAACGGCGAGAAGCTCTGGTGCACGAACGGCCTGAAGGCGGAACTCATCGTCGTCATGGCACAGACGCCGCCGAAGATGGTGGGCGGAAAAGAAAAGAAGCAGATCTCGGCGTTCGTTCTCGAGACCAGCACGCCGGGGGTGGAGGTCGCGCACCGGTGCCAGTTCATGGGACTTCGCGGCATCGGCAACGTTCTCTACCGCTTCAAGGACGTCTTCATCCCGAAAGAAAACCTGCTATGGGGTGAAGGGCTCGGCCTGAAGCTCGCGCTGATCACGCTCAATACCGGACGGCTGACGATTCCGGCCGGCTGCGCGTCGGTCGGACGGCGGATGCTCGAGATCGCGCGCGAGTGGGCGAACGAGCGCGTGCAGTGGGGCGTTCCGATCGGCAGGCACGAGGCCGTTGCGGCGAAGATCGCCTGGATGGCGGCGCACACGTTCGCGATGGAATCGATCGTCTGGCTGACGTCGGCACTTGCAGACCGCGGCGAGGTCGACCTCCGCATCGAGGCGGCGATGGCCAAGCTGTTCAACACCGAAGTGGCGTGGCAGTGCATCGACCATCTCGTGCAGATCCGGGGCGGGCGGGGGTTCGAGACCGCCGACTCGCTCCGCGCGCGCGGAGAGAAGGCCTATCCGGTCGAGCGGATCATGCGCGACATGCGCATCAACCGCATCTTCGAAGGGACGAGCGAGATCCAGCACCTCTTCATCGCGCGCGAGGCCGTCGACCCCCACATGAAGCGCGGATACAAGATCCTGCTGCCGGAGACGCCGGCTTCCGAGAAGCTGAGCGCGGCGGCGAAGGCGGGGCTCCACTACGCGCACTGGTATCCGACACGATACGTGGGATGGTCGCGCTTCCCGCGGTTCGGGGAGTTCGGTGCCCTCTCGGGGCACATGGGCTACGTCGAGCGGGGATCGCGGCGCCTGGCACGCGCGATCTTCCACGCCATGATGCGTTACCAGGCGAAGCTCGAGCGGAAGCAGATGGTGCTCTTCCGGCTCGTCGACATCGGCACCGATCTCTTCGCCATGGCGGCGTCGATCAGCTACGCCACGATGCTCGCGAAGAAGGGCGGTGAGAAGCGCAACGCGATCGACCTCGCCGATCTCTTCTGTCGCGAGGCGCGCCAGCGCATCGAGTACAACTTCGAGAACCTCTTCACCTCCACCGACGAGAAGGCCTATCGCGTCGCCTCGCGGCTCCTCGACGGTGAGTACCGGTGGTTCGAGGGCGACCTCGTCGAGCCGCTCGCCGCGCCGACGCCG
>DATLYG010000130.1:0-18588 GCA_035574985.1 Thermoanaerobaculia bacterium
CCTCGTTTTACGAGGCGCTGATCGAGCGCGATCTCGAGTCCGTGCCGGCGGCCGTTCGCACGTTCCGGGAGTCGCATTCTTCGGACGATCTTTTTCTCGCGGTGGCACGTTTCGCGGTGCTGGCATGGGCCCCGTCCCAGCATGCGAAGCACGCGCTCCTCTGCTGCCTCGCGGCGCACGATCTGCGGGAAGAACTCGGTGACCGTTTCGACGACGCGCTCACCGAGTGTGCGATCTATGCGGCGCAGAGCCGGCCGCCGTGGAGCGAGCCGCCGATCACCCATCCGCCGGAAACGGGGCCCGGACACGACGGCTCGATCGGGGAGCTGCGCGCCGCGGTCGCCGCCCTCGATCGCCTCCGCGGCGAGCGGTGGCTGGCCGGGCGCCATCGCGATCGGGGTCTCGCCGCCGATTACTTCGCCGTCGCTTCCGAAGACTTCGAAGATCTCGGACACAAGCTGATCGTTTCCACCGCGGCGTGGAGGCTGGCGGAACGGCTCGGCGAGCAGGGAAGGTACGCCACGCTCCGGATCGGCGTGTGGGAGATGACCTCGTACCGCGGCCCGGCGCACGAGGAGCGTGGCTGTGCGCTCGAAGCGCGAGCGCTGCTCGACCGCCTCATCGCGCACGTGATCGACCAGGAGGGATCGCCCATCGCCTCGCACGCGCTCTTTCTTTTCGACGCCGCCATCGAGGCGGCGGACATCGCGGGCGACGCGTCGATCGAACGCCGCGTGCGCGACCACCTGACGGCGGCCGTGCCGGCGCCTGTGACGGCGTCCACGCCGCCGGCCGCCGGAGAAGACGTTCCCCTCTACCGCTTCGCGCGCGACTACGGACAATGCTTCAAGTCGCACGCGGTGGCCAAGCGGCTCGCGGCCCGCTTTCCCGATGCCGATGTGCGCGCGATCACAGCGGCGACGCGCCATCACCTCGAACATGCTCCCTCCTTCGAGGAGTGGAGCTTTGCTTAGTGCAGGGGTTCATCGACATCTTGCCGTTGTTGCGGCGCCGGCGGCCGGATGCGAGGCGCGGCGGCAAGAGGCAGGACGGTCATGAACCGCGACACCAGCACCGGGCCACGAAGAGAGCGGACAACGCGGGACGGGCTGCGGACCATCGCCATCGTTCTCGCCGTCGGTCTCGCCGGATGTGCAACGACCGGTGTCGTCCGCCCGGCCGGCGGCCTGGCGCGCCTGATCGACCGGCCGCCATTCGATCGTTCGCTCTGGGGTGTTCTCGTGGTCGAGGAGGACGGCACGGTGCTCTTCGAGCGCAACGCCGGCGTGCGGATGATCCCGGCGTCGAACCGGAAGCTCTTCGCCGCGGCGGCCATCGCCACCTGCGCGGGACTCGACCGCCGGTACGTGACCGAGCTGCGCATCGACGGCGACGATCTCGTGCTGGTGGGAGGGGCCGATCCGGCGTTCGGTTCGGAGCGTCACGCCTCCGCGGGATTCGCGCCGTTCGTCGACGCGCTCCGCTCGCGCGGCGTCCGCAGCGTGCGCGACATCATCGTCGATGTCTCCCGCTTCGACGGTGTCACGGTTCCCTACACGTGGAAAGTGGGCAACCTGCCATACGACTATGCCTCGCCGGTCGACGCGATCGCATGGCGGGAGAACGAGCTCGACACCGATTACTCCGCGGCCGATCCGGCACTCTGGGCGGGAATCGGACTTCGCGAGGCGCTCTCTGCCGCGGGCATTCCCGTCACGGGTTCGATTCGCTCGACGCGGATACCCGCGGGCGGCGAGCCGGTTGCGACCGTCCTGTCCCCGACGACGTACGACCTTCTCGCCACGATCCTGAAGAACAGCCACAACCTCTACACCGAGATGCTCTACAAGGAGATCGGGGGAGGAACGTACGCCGGGGCGGAGGCGCTCGAGCGCGCGCTGCTGGTGTCGGAGGCGGGGATCGGGCCGGAGGAGTTTTCCTTCGCCGACGCCTCGGGGCTCTCGCCCGATGATCTCGTCACACCGCGAGCGATCGTGAAGCTGTTGCGGTGGATGGACGCGCCGGAGCGGCGCGCGATCTGGTGGTCGCTTCTGGCGGCGCCGGGCGCGGACGGAACTCTCGGCCGCCGCCTCCCCGGACTGGGCCCGCGTCTGCGCGCGAAGACCGGCCTCGTCTCCGGCGTCCGGTCGCTCAGCGGGATCGTCGTCACGCCGGAAGGGAAACGGCGCTACTTCGCGATCGTCGTCAACCACCACACCGGTCCCTCGCCGGTCGAGACGATCGATGCGATGGTCCGGGAGGTGGCCGGCGACGGGCCTACTTCCTCACGAACTCCTCCTCGAACATCGTCAACGTCTTGACATTCCCCTCGGGATCGAGGCGGAAGACGACCTCTTCGTCGATCTCCTCGTCGGGGGTGGTGGCGCGGAAGACGTCGTAATGCCAGTGCGCCAGCGGGATCTCGAGGCGGCTCCAGCGAAGGATGAGACGGCCGTTCTCCAGCACCACCGCGGCCGCGCCGTGCGAGGGGCTCTCGTAGGTGCCCGCGTAGGCCTCCATCTCGCGCGACGGCCTGGTGTCGCGGTGACGCTTCGCTTCGCGCTCGCGTTTCGCCTTCTCCCCCTCTTCGATCAGGCGCTTGTCGAGTGCCAGAAAGTGCGCGCTCCAGTCGCGATCCGACCGGCCGACAAGCAGATCGAGGAGGGCGTTGCGAATGGCGATGGCACCCCAGCCGCGGTCGATGTTCGTCATCACGACCACTCCCGCCTTCTGCTTCGGCAGGAGGGCGACCTGGGTCCGGAAATCGTTCAGCGCGCCGCCGTGCGACACCAGCAGCTCGCCGCGGTAGTCCGAGACGTTCCATCCGAGTCCGTAGGTCAGGATGTTCGTGACGGGATGGACGTCGCGCGAGGATCCCTCGATCCGGATGATGGTGTGCGGCGTCTTCGTCTCGGCGAGGGCCTCGGCGCTGACGAGCTTCTTCCCTTCGAAGGTTCCGTCGCCGAGGTGGAACCGCACCCAGTTCGCCATGTCGCGCGCGTTCGACATGATCGATCCCGCCGGACCGAGGTTGTCGACGTCGAAGCCGGGCGTGACGGTGATCGTCCCCGTCTTCCAGTCGTAGTGATGTCCGCTGGCGCGATCGGCCGCCGCCGTCCATTCGGCATGCAACGTGCGCGTCGACGTCATTCCGAGCGGTTCGAAGATGCGCGTGCGGACGAAGTCGTCCCACGTCGTGCCCGCCGCGGAAGCGACCACCTCGCCCGCGGCGATGAACAGAATGTTGTGGTACTGGTAGGAGCTCCGGAACGGCCTGGAGAGCTTCGCCGACCCGATCCTCCGGACCACTTCCGTCCTCGACCAGGGGCTGTTGTCCCACAGCTCGTCGTGGCGGCTCAGGCCGGTCCGGTGCGACACGATGTCGCGCAGCGTCACCATCGAGTCGGCGCAGGGATCGGCGAGATGGAAGTAGGGGAGGTGCTTCCGCACCGGGTCGTCCCACGACAGTTTTTTTTCGTCGGCGAGCATCGCCATCGCCGTCGTTGTGAACGCCTTCGACGTCGAGGCAATCTGGAAGAGCGTCGACGGGGTGACCGGCGCCCGGCTGCCGGATTCCTTCACGCCGTATCCCCCGAGGTGAACGACGCGATCGTCCTTTACGATGGCGACCGACACGCCCGGAAGATGCCACGCCTGCTGCGTCGCGGTGACGATCGCGTCGACCCTCTTCGGATCGAGCGTTGCCCCGCCGGCGAGGGAGGCGGCGAGCAGAAGGAAGGCCGATGCGGATACGATGCGTCTCATCGGGAGTGATTATGACGCGAGCGGCGATCTCTCTCGCCCTTCTGCTGACGGTTTCCTGCGCCGCGTTCCACGAGGTGCAGGAGATCGACACGCTCTACTTCGGCATGAACGAACCGGCGGGCGGCGTCGTCACCGACGACGAATGGGCGGCCTTCGTCGCGGAAGTGATCACGCCGCGCTTCGACGGGTTCACCGAGTGGCGCGCCGAGGGACGCTGGAAAGGGGAGAAGGAGGGGACGAGAATCGTGCAGATCGTCCATCCGCCGCGGCCGTCGCACGACCGCGCCATTCACGAGATCATCGCCGCCTACAAGCAGCGCTTCCGCCAGGAGGCCGTCCTTCTCGTTCGGACGCGGGGTCTGGCGGTGTTCTAGTGTCCCTAGTGCACTAGTGCACTAGTACACTAGTACACTAGAACTGCCCCGTCGCGCCCGCCCCGCCGAAGGAACCGCCTCCCCCCGGCCTCTGGTCGGGAGGGGCCTGACGCTCGGGCGCGAGCGCGACCGCGCCGGCCATCTCGATCATGTCTTCATGCTCGAGGTCCGCCAGTTTCCTCGAGGTGATGCCGCGCTCGCGCCCCCGCAGCAGCCGGTCCGCGAGGAGAGAGAGTGCCAGCGAGGCAACGCCCAGAACGAGGAGGACCCATTCCCACGAAAAGGCGAAATGGGGGAAGAGGTGAGCGACCGCGACGAGGAGCGTGAGCAGCGACGCGGCGAGGAGCGCGCGGTCGCGGCGAAGAACGGCGATCGCGCCGAGGCCGGCCGCCGCCGCGGCCGCGAGCGCGATCGCCGTCAGCGGTACCGCAGGCCACCACTCAACGAACCAGAGCAGCGTCGCGAGGGGAAGCAGCAGCGCGGTCAGGATCGAGAGCGCGTGAGAGAGGAAGGGCCGCTCGATCGTGCGCGACTGCAGCAGCGCGGCCGCGACGAACATCAGGAGAGCGCAGAGGGCCGCCGGCCAGGAGCCGCCGCTCTCGAGCGCCACGTAGAGCACGACCAGCAGCGGGGCCACGCTGATGAACAGCGCGTTGGCGAGGCGGACACCGGCCAGCAGGAACGCGGCGGCGAACAGGAGGATCACCTCCTCCGAACCATCCCCGGGAAAGCCCGCGATCAACGAACAGAGTCCCGAGATGTAGAGACCTTCCTCGATGCCGGTGCGGAGGAACCGCTTCCGCGCGACGAGATACTCGGCGAGACCGACCGTGATCGCGGCCGTGACATACCCCTTCGGCAGGAGCATCAGAGTCAGGAGAGCGAAGAGAGCGCCCGTGGCGAGGACCGCCAGGACGAAGAACGCGATGCGCGTCCAGGTGTGCGAGGTGCGCCACTGCGGCCTCGGAAGCCGCGCAAGTTCGCCGGCCGTGAGGAGGCCGGCGCGCTGCCACGAAGATGCCTCCGCATGCAGCGCCATCGCGCGCTCGTCGGCTGTGGAGATGGCGATGAGTCTCACTCGTCGAACCTCCAGCGAAGGTGCGCGACGAAGAGGGCCACGATCGCGCCTGCGAAGACGGCGAGAGAGTAGAGGGTGAGGAGCACCTCTTCCTTCAGGTGGCGCGCGACGGCGCTGCTCACGCCCGCGATGCCGTAAGCGAGTGCGTAGAGGAGGAACAGCTCGCTCCTGCGGCGCACCGCGAGCGTCCCTGCTGCCGCCGCGAAGATGACGACCAGTGCCAGGCCGGACCACTGATGGACATCGTCCGCCGCGAGAGCGACCGCTCCGATGCCGAAAAGGTTCGCCGCGAAATGCTCGAAGGTCGCGTCGAGGCCGCGGAACGGTGTAAGACGGCGGTGGAGCAGAAACCAGATGACGACGAATCCCGCGCAGAGAAGCGCCCGGATGCCGATCTCCGCGGAAGTATCGAACATCGCGGCCGCGGTGCGGTCGACGCCGAACCAGCCGGCGAGCGCAGCGAGAGCCAGCGAGAGGATCAGCTTCGAGCGAAGCGCGTAGGCGAAGGCGGCGTGGACGACGGCGAGGATGGCGAGGTGGTCGAAGCCGTGTGGGCCGAGGAGGTCGAACTGCTGCTCGACGTAACCGGTGTCGGCGCTGACGAGAAGCGCGGCGAGGAAAGCGAGGTAGTCGTCGAGGACCCCCGCGGTGCCGCGGCGTTTCCTGACGAAGGCCCACGCGTAGAGCGCCCCGGCGGCCGCGGCGATGACGAAAGCGACCGCCAGCGGTCCGATGCGGTCGAGGTTCTTCCTCAGGATGGCACCGACGGCGGTGGCGATCGCCGCGACCGAGAGCCAGGCGGCGAGCCGGATCTCGTAGTGGACCGACATCAGCTCGAGCCGCTCGATGCGGAGAAGGAACGAGGCGCGTTGCGGGTCGACTTCACCCGCCTCGCGCAGGGCCTCGAGTTCGCGCGCGAAGGAGAGCATCCGGCATCAAGAGTACCAGCGGGATAATCGGCGCGCCATGACGACCTCGCGACCACTCGAACCCGACGCACCCGGGATGCGGCGTCTCGTCGACGGGGCGATGCAGCGCATCGTCGCCCACATCGAGTCGCTTCCGCAACAGCCGGCATCCGGCGTCGAAGGCGCCACCGATTTCGCGCGTACGCTCATCGAGCCGCTGCCGGAGTCGCCGCACGATTACGACGCGCTGCTCGATTTCCTTTTCGACGAGGCAATCCCGCGATCGTTCAACGCCGCGGGCCCGGGATACCTCGCCTACGTTCCGGGCGGCGGGATCTTCCACGCTGCGGTCGCCGACCTGATCGCCGACGCGGTGAACCGCTACGTCGGCGTCTGCGCCGCCGCGCCGGCGCTCGCGCAGCTCGAGGCGAACGTCATCCGCTGGTTCGCCGCGATCGTCGGATTTCCGCCGTCGGCGGGCGGCGTGCTGACGAGCGGCGGGTCGATGGCGAATTTCATCGCCATCGTCACCGCGCGCCAGGCACGTCTCGGCGACCGGATCGGGAGCGGCATTCTCTACTGCTCCGATCAGATCCACCATTCGTTCCAGAAGGCGGCGCGCCTCGCCGGATTTCCCGCCGCGCACGTCAGGCAGGTCCCGTCCGATGCGAAGTTCCGGATGCGCATCGACGCGCTCGAGGAGGCGATCGCCCGCGACCGCCGGGCGGGCCTGGATCCGTTTCTCGTGGCCGGCAGCGCGGGGACGACCAACACCGGCGCGGTCGACGATCTGGAGGCGGTGGCGGAGGTTGCGCGACGTCAGTCGCTCTGGTTCCACGTCGATGCGGCCTATGGCGGGTTCTTCATGCTGACCGCGAGGGGGAGGGAGCGGCTGCGCGGCATCGATCGTGCCGACTCGATGATCCTCGACCCGCACAAGACCCTCTTTCTTCCGTTCGGCACGGGGGCGGTTCTGGTGCGCGACCGGGAGGCGCTGCGGCGCGCACACAGCCTCCACGCCGACTACCTGCCGCCCTTCCAGCAGGCGGACGATCTGGTCGATTTCTGCGAGATCTCACCCGAGCTGTCGCGCGACTTCCGCGGTCTTCGCGTCTGGCTTCCGCTGAAGCTGCTCGGGATCGGGCCGTTTCGTCAGCAACTGGAGGAAAAGCTCGACCTCATCGCTTTTGCGGCGGACGAGCTGCGGGCGATCGACGGCATCGAAATCGTCGCCGAACCGGAGCTGACGATCCTCGCCTTCCGGCTCGTGCGCGAAGGGGAGGACCTCGACGCGCTGAACCGGCGGCTGCTCGAAAGGATCAACGCCCGCAAGCGCGTCATGCTGACCCCGGCGGTCGTCGGCGGCCGGTTCGTGATCCGCATCTGCATCCTCTCCCACCGGACGCACCGCGACCGCGTGGAGATGGCGATCGAGGACATCCGTTCCGCAGTCGAGGAGTTGCGCGTCTCATGAAGCGGAGGAGCCGATGCGAAGAGTCGTTGCGACGGTGACGGTCCTGGTGATGGCCTGTGCGGCGGCGGCGCCGGGTGGCGGTGCGAAGTCGCGCAGGCAGCAGCGGCTGGAGGCGCTCGGCAGGAAGATCGCCGGGGCGGTTCGCGCGGAGGCGGCGGACGCTTCGCAGTGCCGCGTCGTGCCGTTCGGTGCCAAGCCGTGCGGGGGACCGTGGCGCTACCTCGTCTACTCGGTCGGGACGACCGACGAGAAGAAACTCCTGGCGATGGTCGAGGAGTACAACGCGCTCGAGAGGACGATCAACCGCGAGGAGGGCCGCGTCTCCGATTGCGCGAGCGTGGTGCCGCCGAAGGTGGAGTTCGCGGAAGGAACCTGCCGCGCACGCGGCGCGAGCGAGGAGGTCCGGTGATCGCGAATATCGGACGCGCCGCCAGCGTTCCTTCCCATCGATTGACAGCGGTCGCGGCGATTCGTATGTTGTCGCGCCTCGTCCCGCGCGCGCGTCGGGCCCGTAGCTCAGCGGTAGAGCAGCTGGCTTTTAACCAGTTGGTCGTAGGTTCGATCCCTACCGGGCTCACCACCTCCGGCGGTCCGCCCCACTTCAAGTGAACTCGAAGTCGCACGGAAAGGCGCCGGTGCAGCAGGCCTCGGCGCCTTTGGCGTTAGAGTGCGGCTGAACATGGCCGCGACGCCGCTCCTCGAGCGCCTCGGACTCCACCGCCCGGAGCTGCGGGCGTGGGCCATGTACGACTGGGCGGTCTCCTCGGTCCAGACGACGGTGATGGTCGCCGTCTTTCCGATCTTTTTCATTCAGGTGGCGGGTGCGGCGGTCGAAGCATCGACGGCGGGGCAGTGGTGGGCGCTTGCCAACGGACTGGCGATCGCCATCGTGGCCATCCTCTCACCGGTCCTCGGTGCGATCGCCGACTACAGCGGCAGCAAGAAGCTGCTGCTGGGCCTATCGATGGCGGTCGGCGTCGCCGGCTGCGCCGGAATGTATTTCATCGAGCGGGGCGATCTCGTGCTGGCGTCGCTGCTGTTCGTTCTCGCCGCGATCGGCGCCGCGGCGTCGGTCGTCTTCTACGACGCACTCCTCCCGCACCTGGTTTCCGAGGAGCAGATCGATCGCGTCTCGTCCGCCGCGTACGCCATCGGATATCTCGGCGGCGGCGTGCTGCTGGCGGTGAACTTCGCGATGATCGGCAGACCGGAGTGGTTCGGGCTGCCCGGAGGGGACGCCACGCTTCCGGTCCGGCTGTCGATGGTCTCGGTGGCGGTGTGGTGGCTCGTCTTCTCGATTCCGCTCTTCCGGCGCGTTCCGGAGCCGGAGCGCCGGCTCGAAAGCGACGAGGAGGCCGGAGGGAACCCGCTGCGCGTGGCACTCTCGCGACTCGGCGAGACCTTCCACGAGCTGCGGCGCTACCGCCAGGCGTTCCTGATGATGGTCGCCCTGCTGATCTACAACGACGGCATCGCCACCGTCGGGCGGATGGCGACCGCCTACGGAACGGAACTCGGCATCGCGAGGGAGTCGCTCATCGGGGCGATCCTGATCGTGCAGTTCGTCGGCGTTCCGGCGACGTTTCTCTTCGGGTTCCTCGCGGAGACCATCGGCGCGAAACGGTCGATCTTCCTCGGCCTGCTCGTCTACGTCGCGATCAGCATCTTCGGCTACGTCATGCAGACGGCGACGCATTTCTACATCATCGCCCTGCTCGTCGGGCTCGTACAGGGAGGAACACAGGCCCTGAGCCGCTCGCTCTTCGCGGTCCTGATCCCGCGTCACAAGTCGGCGGAGTTCTTCGGCTTCTACAGCGTCTTCAACAAATTCGCCGGCATCCTCGGGCCGATTCTCTTCGCGGGCACCATCGGAGCGACGGGATCGAGCCGCAACGCGATTCTCTCCGTCATCGCCTTCTTCGCCGCCGGTGCGGTGGTGCTGACGTTCGTCAACGTGGAGGAGGGAGAGAGAATCGCGCGCGCCGCCGAGGAGGGGACGCACGCCATCGCCTCCGTGCCGCGCCCTTGAGAGCGAGGACCGGTCGCGGCGGGAAGAGAAAGCGGCCTGAGCGCCGCACCGATCAAGCCCCGGTGATGTCCTTCGGTGCGATGTCGGCGAGGTCGTCCGGTGAGGTCAGTTCATCGGGATCGTTCTGGCCGCTGTGCTCCTCGCGGCCCGCCCCTTCGTAGCCGAGGACTTCGCTGCCGCGGATCGTGCCGCTTTTCTCGATCTGCTCGTCCGTTGCGCCGGGGCCCCGCTCGCCGGGAATGTCCTTCGTCTTTTCCATGGAGAGAAGGAGCAGCAAGCATCGCGCCTCGCGGCGGGAGGTGTTCGCCTCACCGTTTCCGGATGACGGCCGCGAGGATCATTCCGGCCAGCAGGGCGATGGCCACCGCTGAGGCGGGGTGTTTGCGGGTGAGGGCAGCGATCGTCTGCCACGGGCCGCTGTGCGTCGCGGCGATGTCGACCGCCAGCCGGCCGAGGCGCCGCTGCTCGCGCGCCGAATGGGACTCGCCGTGATCGGTCATGCGAACCTCCGGGCAGATTCTCGCACGCTCACGGGCGCTTGCGCGTCGGGTGCGTCGTCACTCCCTCGAATCGCCGCCGATCGAGCCGGGCCGGGAAACCTCGACCTGCCGCTCTCGACGAGCTACCGGGGCAGGGGTGCGATCACGGCTGACGGTCGCCGTCGACGATTTTTTTGCGGAGGGCATAGCCGACGACCTGGGCGCGGTCGTGGAGCCGGAGTTTGTCGAGGATGTTGCGGACGTGGAACTTGATCGTGTTCTCGCTGACGTTGAGGCGCCGGGCGAGCTTCCGGTTCGAGGTGATTCCGGCCACCATCAGCTCGAGCACTTCGCGCTCCCGTGCGGTCAGCGTTTCCTCCGCGGCGGGCGCAGCCTCGGGTCTGGCGAACTCCTGGAGGAGGCGGCGGGCGAGGGCCGGCGTGATGGCGGGCTCTCCGGCGCTGGTGCGCTCGAGGAGGGCGAAGAAGTCGTCCGCCTCGAGGTTCTTCAACAGATACCCCTGCGCTCCCGCCTTGATGGCGTCGAGCAGCTTGACCTGGTCCTCCGAGGCGGTGAGGATCACGACCTTGATCTCCGGCATTTCCGAGGCGATGGCGCGCGTGGCCTCGAGACCGTCGAGTTCGGGCATGGAGATGTCCATCAGGACGAGATCGGGTTTCTGCTCGCGCGTCAGCACGATCGCTTCTTTCCCGTCCTTCGCCTCTCCCAGGACCTCGTGACCGCGCGCTGTGAGGAGGCTCCGCAGCCCGTCGCGGAAGAGCGCGTGGTCGTCCGCGATCACGATCCGCATGGAGGCGAGTATATGCCGCGGAGTCGTTGGCGACGGAAGGCTGCCGCCGGATCGTCACGGCGATCCGATGGGGACGTGGAGCGGACCGCGCAGCCGGGGGTGGTCCGACGGACGCTCATGCGGCGGCGAGCGGAATCTCCACCCGGATCGTCGTGCCCCGGCCGGGGGCACTGTCGATCGTCAGGACTCCGCCGATGCTCTCGGCCCGCTCGCGCATGGTCGACAGTCCGAAGCGGGGAAAGTCGCCGCGCGTCCGCGCCGACGGATCGAAGCCGACTCCGTCGTCGGCGACGGTGGCGACGAGTCTCGCGC
Organism: Thermoanaerobaculia bacterium; assembly: GCA_035574985.1. Lineage (GTDB taxonomy): Bacteria > Acidobacteriota > Thermoanaerobaculia > Gp7-AA8 > Gp7-AA8 > DATLYG01. Next base: position 11,231 of record DATLYG010000130.1, read on the forward strand.
CGCTCTTGCGGAGATCGAACACCACCGACGACGCCTTCGCATGCTTCCGGACGTTGGCAAGGCTCTCCTGCACGATGCGGATGAGCTGCAGTTCCGCCTCCGGCCGAACGGCGAAGCCGCTGTCGATCGTCACGTGCGTGCTGATGCCGGTCTGCTCCCGCCACCGCTCGATGTAGTCGCGGAGAACGTCCGAGATCGTTCGTGCCTGCGAGGGAAGAGTGCGGAGGTCGGTGATGGCCTCCCGGACATCGCCGTAGGCTTCGCGTGCGGCGACGGCCAGCTCGCGGAGCTGCTCGTTGGCCTCGTCCGTGCGGCCGCGGCGAATGTACTCCGATGCCGCCTGGACTTTCGTGTTGACGTACCCGAGAACCTGGGCGATGCCGTCGTGCATCTCGTGCGCGATGCGGAGGCGCTCCTCCGCGACGGCGAGGTTTTTCACCTGCTGGTGGAGATGGGCGTTGTCGATCGCGATGGCGGCCTGGACCGCGAAGCGTTCGAGCGTCTCCTCGTCGTCGGCGGTGAACTCTCCGCCCCCTACCTTCTCGCTGAGGTAGAGATTCCCGCGAAAGGGGCTCTTGCCGACGATCGGAACGGCGAGCAGCGTTCGCATGACGGGATGGTGGGGCGGGAAGCCCTGCGAGCGCGGATCGCGGTGGATGTCGTCGAGCCGCAGACGCTGGCCCTCGCGGAGCACCACGCCCAGCAGTCCGTGCCCGACCGGCGGCGGCCCGATCTTCGCCCGCTCATCGGGGGTGATGCCCGAGGTGAGGAACGACACGATCCGTCCCTGCTCGTTGACGATCGAGAGGGCGCCATATCGCGCCCCGATCAGGCTCCGCGCCCGTTCGACGACCTTGTCGAGCACGGCGTCGAGTGACAGCTCGGCCGTGATGTCGAGTCCCGCCGCGTGCAGCAGGAGAAGCTCCTGGTTCTGCCGCTTCAGGCGTGCATGCATCCGCTCGACGACGCGCAGGACGAAGAGGCTGAAGGCCGCCACCAGAATGACGAGGACCGAATCGAGCAGCAGCCGCGAGGCGAGCGAATGCCGGCCGAGGGTGATCGAGCGGGTCAGCTCCATGACCACCACCAGCACCAGCGGCGCCCCCACCGCCAGCCACCGCATCTGCCTGAGCGTCATCGTCGGCTTCGACTCCGCATCAGCGTAACGGGGAACTCTCTGTGCGTCGAGCACCGCGGAGACGAGCGGACATTCATCGATTTCTTTGACACGCTGCCGCGATGCTACTTAGACTGCCTCGATGCCGGCGATGAAGACCGAGGATGCGGAGCGGCCCTGCAGCCGTCTGATTCGCTTTCTCAGCAGCTTCGATCCGAAGGACACGTACAAGAACATGGTCGCGCTGGCCGCGGCCGCGGACACGATCTCCTCGTCGCTCTGTCCGGAGCACGGCATCCACCCGATCATCGGGACGACCTTCGGCGAGAGCGGTTACGTGTCGGCGTGCTGCGAGGCGATGCTCGACCGGATCGAGAGTACGCTTCGGGGCTGACGCGCCTTCCCGATCCTGATATCGTCCGGCCGCCTCGGCGTGCGCCTCATGATTCACGGTCAGTACGATCCGTTCCTCGTCGCGACGAGCATCGCGATTGCCGTCTACGCGAGCTACACGGCTCTCGACATGGGGAATCGCGTCGCCGCCACACAGGGAAGGGTGAGAGCAGCATGGCTCGCCGGCGGCTCGATCGCCATGGGCACCGGCATCTGGAGCATGCACTTCGTCGGCATGCTCGCCTGGGACGTACCCGGGATCACCATGGCCCACGACGTGACCCTGCTGCTGCTCTCGGCCCTCGTCGCCATCGCCGGATCGGGTCTCGCACTGGCCGTGGTCGCATCACAGCGCGATTCGACCGCCGCGCTTCCCAGCGCATCGCTCGCGATGGGCGCTGCGATTTCCGGGATGCACTACCTCGGCATTGCCGGAATGCGGATGGCGGCGAGGCTGACGTGGAACGTTCCGCTCGTCGCGGCTTCGGTCGGGATCGCCGTCGCCACCGCTTTCGTCGCGCTCCGGCTCACGCTCCGGTTCCGCTCGCGGCCGCACGATCACGGACCGCGCATGGTTGCCGGCTGCGTCATGGGAGCGGCGATCGCCGGGATGCACTACACCGCGATGGCCGCAATGAGCCTGACTCCCGCGCCGATGCCGATGGCGATCGGCGAGGAGCACGTTCTCGCCACCGGAGGGCTCGCCGTGAGCGTGGCGGTCGGGGCGGTGTTGATTCTCACGATGTCGCTGATCGCCTCCTCATCCCAGCGTGCTCTCGAGCGGCAGGCGACCGTCGCGGCGATGAATGCCCGCCTCTTCCGCGATGCGGAGGCTCGCGCCGGCGAAGAGGAGGCCCTTCGGCGTGCGACGGAGGAGGTGGCGTCGGCGATGACGACCGCAGAGGTGGCGTCGAGGATCGCCTGGAGCGCCATCGAGGCGACCGGCTCCGATGGAGCGATCGTCGAGATCCTCGATTCCGGAGGGCCTGCGCGAGCGAGCGCGTTCATGCCGGGGAGGGCGGTCGCGGAGAGCGTCATCGTTTCGTCGCCCGTTTCGCACCGAATCTCCTCCCGGCGCGATCCGCTCGTCGCCGCAAACGAAATGGATGTCGCCGCGCTCCTGGGCGGCTACCCGCCTTTCGGAGACTCCGCGCTGCCGTCGAGCGCCATCGGCATACCGCTCCGCGACGGCGACACGACCATCGGGACGATGGTGCTCTGGCGCGCCGGCGGGCGTCCTCCCTTTTCTTCGGGCGACAGAAGCCACGCGTCCACCTTCGGTCATCTCGCATCGCTCGGGTTTCGCCGCGCGAAGATGCTCGAGGAGAGCGAACGCCGCCGCGTCGAAAGCGAGCGCTCGGAGCGGATGGCGGGGCTCGGCCGCGTCGCTTCGGCGATCGCCCACGAGTTCAACAACGTGCTGATGTCGTTGCAGGCCTTTCACGAGGTGACGTTGCGCGCCGGGACCTACGACCAGTTCCTTCGCAACGCGCCGCAGGTGGAGGAGGCGATTCGCCGGGGACGAAACGTGAGCACCGACCTGCTCCGCCTCACCGGGGCCTCGCAGCCGTCACTGGGAAGGCTCGATCTCTGCCGCTGGTTCGGGGAGATCCGCGGCCGTCTCGAACAGATCGCCGGCGGCAGCATCGCGCTGGAGATTGCCTGCCCCGACGGCCTGGCCGTCCGCGCCGATCCGAGTCATCTCGAGCAGGTGATGGTCAATCTGGCGCAGAACGCACGCGAGGCGATGCCGGACGGGGGCCGGATGGCGGTGACTGCGCGGCAGCACGACCTCGATCCGGACGTCGTCGAGATCGTGGTGCGGGACGACGGCAGGGGAATGGCCGAGGCGGTGGCGCAGCGCGCGTTCGAACCGCTCTTCTCCACGAAGGAGGGGAAGAGGGGACTCGGCCTCGCCATTGCGCACGAGGTCGCGCGCGCGCATGGCGGATCGATCGCCATCGAAAGCGCTCCGGGACGCGGGGCGACGGTCCGGCTCTCGCTGCGGCGCGCGGAGGCCGCCCCGGAACAACGGGAGGCGGGCCGGGGACCGCGGCAGCTCCGCCGCGTGGTGATGGTGGAGGACGACGACCTGGTGGCCGGAGGTCTGAGCATGATCCTGGAGATGTCGGACATCGCCGTGGAGCGCGTGGCGCTCGGAGCGGCGGCGCTCCCGGCGGTGCGGGCCTTTCGTCCGGATGCGGTGATTCTCGACATCGGACTGCCGGACATCGACGGCATGACGGTGTATCGCCGCATCCGTGAAGAATCGGAGGTGCCGGTGGTCTTCGCCACCGGTCACGGTGACGAGAGTGTCCTGGCCGGCATCGTCAACCAGCCGCACGTGGCTTTCCTGCGCAAGCCGTTCGAAGGCGACGAACTGATCGCCGCGCTGGAGTCGGTCATCGCGGTCAGGTGATCCGAATGGACAACTGGACGAAATCTGTCTTGTTGTCTATTTCAGAGCCGGAGGTCATCGCGACGCGCGCCGGGTGACGGTCACAGCCCATCCGGCGAGGGGAACAACGATCACGAGCCAGACGCCGACGAGCAGCGGGCGCTGGCCGACCTGCTTTCCGCGGAATGTCGCCTCCCGGGGAGCGCCGAGACGCGACCGCCGGGTGCTGACGGCCTCCACCGTCTCCGGCAGAGAGGCAAAAAGAACCGCGAAGACGATCGTGACTGCCGCGACGATTTGCCAGAGGAACGATGGACGCGGCGCTTCCACACGGGGATGGTACCGCGAAGAGGAAAGCATTGGACACGCTGCGGTCGCTGGGTCAGCAGGGTGGGGTCATGGCTGAGCCCGTGGGTCACTTAATGACCCGGCTCTCCTCGGGTCTCCTCAAGAAAATCAATCGGTTACGCGCAACGGTGTGTGGGCACCCTCCTTGCCCATTGGCGGGCCGACTGGCCCACCCAGCAGAAATCCGAATGTCAGGAGAGGTTTCATGCATCGTTTGACCCGGTATGTCCTTGCTCTGTTCGTGCTGTCGCTGGCGGCGGCATCGGCGTTTGCGCAGAGCGGCAATGCGTTCGAGAACGCGAATCCCAACGCGTCGTTCCTCCGCTGCGGAACGAAACACCCGACCGATGAGGAAGCGGCGCTGATCGAGAGTTACACCCGGTCGATGTCGGCCGTGCGCGGAGGGGGAGCGACCGTCGACGCGATCGCGGCGACGATCAACGTCTACGTGCACGTGATCTACAGTTCCACCGGCGAGGGAAACATCAGCGACACGATGATCCACAATCAGATCCGCGTGCTCAATGAATCGTTCGGGGGAATGACCGGCGGCGTGGCGACGCGCTTTCAGTTCAATCTCGTCTCGATCGACCGGACGCAGAATGACGCCTGGTTCGTCGCCGAGCCGGGAACCACGGCGGAGAAGCAGATGAAGGCGGCGCTGCGCCGCGGCGGAGCGGCCGATCTGAACTTCTATACGAACAAGCCGGGCGGCGGTCTCCTCGGATGGGCGACCTTCCCTTCGAGCTACGCCTCGAATCCGACCGATGACGGCGTGGTCTGCCTCTACTCTTCTCTTCCCGGCGGCAGTGCCACGAACTACAACGAGGGCGACACCGGCACGCACGAAGTCGGCCACTGGGTCGGCCTCTATCACACCTTCCAGGGCGGATGTAATGGCAACGGCGACTACGTGAGCGACACGCCGGCCGAGCGCTCGGCCGCCTATCAGTGCCCCATCGGGCGCGACACTTGCGCCGCGAGGAAAAACGGCACCGGTGCGGGTGAAGATCCGATCCACAACTTCATGGACTACACCTACGACTCCTGCATGTACGAGTTCACGGCGGGGCAGGCCGCGCGTGCGGACCAGCTCATGCGGACTTATCGCGGAATCTGATCGGCACGAGCCGGGGAGGCGGGCACGCCACCGGGCCGCCCGCCTCCTCGTTCGCCGCTTCTCACCCTCTCGCCCCCGCCAGCGCCCCGACGCCCCTGCGCCCTCGCGCATTCTCCTGCTATAATTCGCGCGGCAATTTTTTCCGATGAACGGAGACGCCCGCAACGACTCGATCACGGTCGAGATCTTTGGTCAAACGTACAACGTTCGTGGGGAAGGAGAGCCAGACTATTTGACGGAGCTTGCGCGGTTTGTCGATTCCAGGATGCACGAGGTCGCAGCACAGGTCGCAACCATCGACCCGCTGAAAATCGCGATCCTGGCGGCTCTCAACATCGCTGACGAGTTTTCTCGATACCGGAAGCAGAAGGAACGGTCGTCCGGAATATGGATCGAGAAAACGGAGGAAATATCGAATCGGCTCGACAAGGCAATCAGTTGAGCCAGGGGAAAACAGCTTCGGAGTCCCTGCAGAGTTCGTGATGAACGATCTGACGCTTGAACCGATACTTCTTACCCGGGTACTCGTGTCCTCGGGCCGCGGTGCAGGCCTTCCACTCCATGGAGCGTGAAGGAAGCTGAACGGCGCGGGTAGAGTGCCCACCTGTTTCGACAGGTTCAAGTAAGAAACCCTCACACGGCTCAGGCGGGGTTCTCCGAATTTTTTTCCTTCCTCCCTCTGCGCGAGCCTCCCGACCGGGGAGGTGCAGTTTTGATCGACATGACGGAGATCGTGGTGATCGTGGCGGCAGCCATCATTCTGGCTGCCGTGATGGCCGTCGGCTGGCGTGCCATCTACCGGAAGCGTGCCGAGGCCCAGATCGAAGAAGCACAGCGGACGGCCGAGCGCATCATCGAAGACGCCAAGAAGGCGGCCGATGCGCGGCTGAAGGAAGCGAGTCTCGAAGCGAAAGAGAAGCTTCTTCAGATGCGGTCGGAGTTCGACAAGCAGGCGCAGATCCGGCGCGACGAGATCAAGTCGGTGGAGCGACGGCTGCAGCAGAAGGAAGAGAATCTCGACCGGAAGACGCAGCAGGTCGAGAGCCGCATCGCCGAAGTGGAGAAGCGCGATCGCGCCATCGCCGCGCGCGAGAAGAACATCGAAGCGCGCGAGGCCGAGTTGAACGCGCTCGTCGAGGAGCAGAGGCACAAGCTCGAGGTCATCTCCGGGCTGACAGCCGAACAGGCGAAGCAGGAACTGATCCGAGGGATCGAAAACGAGGCGCGCCTCGAGGCCGCACACATCATCAAGCGGATCGAGACCGAGGCGACCGAGATGGGCAACCTGAAGGCGAGGAAGATCCTCGGCATGGCCATCCAGCGGATGGCTTCCGACTACGTGGCGGAGAACACGGTGTCGGTGGTCGATCTGCCGTCGGAGGACATGAAGGGGCGGATCATCGGGCGCGAAGGGCGCAACATCCGCGCACTCGAGCTGGCGACCGGCGTCGACCTGATCGTCGACGACACGCCGGAGGCGGTGATTCTTTCCGGGTTCGATCCGATCCGGCGCGAGATCGCCCGCCTCTCCCTCGAGCGCCTGATTCAGGACGGCCGGATCCATCCGGCCCGCATCGAGGAACTGGTCGAGAAAGTCCGGCAGGAGCTCGACCAGAAGCTGTTCGAGGAGGGTGAGGCGGCGGCGTTCTCCCTCGGCATCACCGATCTCCACCCGGAGCTGCTGAAGTTGTTGGGCCGGCTGCGCTACCGTACGTCGTACGGACAGAACGTGCTCGTGCACTCGCTGGAGGTCGCGCAGCTCGCCGCCCTCATGGCCGTGGAACTCGGCGTCAACGACACCATCGCCAGGCGCGGGGGGCTGCTGCACGACATCGGCAAGGCGATCGACCGCGAGATGGAAGGGACGCACCTCGAGCTGGGAAGACAGGTGCTGGAGAAGTACGGGGAGAAACGCGAAGTCATCCACGCCATGGAGTGTCATCACGGCGACTACGACCCCACCACCGTCGAGGCGGTGCTGG
>DATLYG010000131.1:0-9084 GCA_035574985.1 Thermoanaerobaculia bacterium
GGCGCTCTCGGGAGGCGCACTTTCGAGCGGCGCGTCGGACCATCCGCCGTCCGGCGCTTCGAGTCGCGCCGTCAGAATCGTGTTGGGATTGCCGAGCGTGTTGTACGTATCGACATCGCCTCCCGAGAGCGTCGCGTCGTCACCGGCGCGTGGAAGCGTCTGGCTTTCCCAGGCGATCTGAACGCCGCCGCCGGGCACACGCGCGAACGCGGGCCATTCGTCGCGGCCGGGAGAAAAGTCGGTGAGGTGCAGCTCCTCCGACCAGCGACGTCCGTCGTGGATGCGCGCCCAGAGGTCGAAGTTGTGCGCGCCGGTCGCGTCGGTGCGCCAGACGATCCAGACGCGATCGCGGTCATCGACGGCGACGACCGGATAGTTTTGCGTCTGCTTCCAGTGCCAGTAAGGATCGACGGCGTCGCGCGGGGTCTTGTTCTTCATCCCGAAGCTCACCTGCCCCGGCAGCGCGCCCGCGGCGACGCCCGGAGGCGCGAGCCATCGACCGCGGCGATAGACGCGCACGAATGCGTCGCCGCTGTGGCGATCGGCGCGCAGCGACTCGCGCGCGTGACCGCGCATCCCGTTCCACGCGATCCAGAGCGCGCCGTCCGCGCTCGTCGCGATCGAGGGAGAGTCGTCGATCGTCGCGTCAGCGGTGACCTGAATCGGACTCGCGAGACGAGGCGGCGCGTTCCCGGCGACGGCAACGGACGTGAGCCAGATGTCGTAGTTCCCGCTGCGGGTCGAGTCCCAGGCCAGCCATACGCCTCCCTCCGCGCGCGCGGCGAGCGCGGGCCGGCGATCGCTTCCGGCGCTCCCGAGCCGCGCCGGCGGGCTCCACCCGCGGCGTGTTCGGGCCATCGTTTCGATCGCGAAGCCGCGACGCTTTGCAACTTCGTACGCGACCCAGATCGTCCCATCGGACGAAAGCGCCACGGCGGGGTGCAACGCGTCGACGGACGGCGACGTCAGCCGCTGCTCGTCGCCCCACGTCTCTTTCCACCGCCGCGCAAAAACGCTCCATCGCCCGTTTCTCCGCCCGTGCCAGAACGCCCAGACGTTGCCGCTCCGGTCGAGAAGTAGCCGCGCCCCGCTCTCGACTCCTTCGCCGCGATCGAGCCGCATCGCCTCGGACCACTCTCCGCCGCGCCGGCTCCGGACGACGATCGAATCCTTCCCGTCGCGCATCGACGTCCAGGCGATCCACAATCGCCCGTCTCGATCGAAGAGCGGGGCGGGGTACTTGTCATAGTGCCGGCGGTCGGAGAGTTCGACGACATCGGTGAGCACATCGGCCCGCGCGGAAGAAAACGTGGACAACACGAGAAGAATCGCGAAAGAACGCATCAACATCGATCGATCCATGGATTCGTTTGAGATGGATGGTAATCGCCACGGAGACGATGTGCGACATCGTCGAGGAGCCGCATCGAAGCAGCGGGCCGCTCGCCGCCGCAACCCGAAAGGCGGTGGGATCTATGGGCGATCTCTGCGTCAGCCGTCGTCAACGACGTCACCGCATCGCCTCCTCGTTCCCTGACTCGCCCGCATCTCCCGCGCAAAGGCACGATCTTGATGAACGAGACCGGGCTAAAAGAGTGCCCGGTCTTCGGGGATCGTCTGGGCGACATCGTCGCTCTCGGCGAGGCGCGGAGTGAGGCGTGCAACTTCCACCCGGAAGCGGCGAAGAGCGTGCGCGGGGAGAGGATCGGGCGTGATCGACTTGAGCGTCAGAGGGTTGATCCACCTGCCACCGTCGCGGACGCGATAGTCGAGATGCGGTGCCGTGGCCAGGCCGGTCGCGCCGACGTAGCCGATGACGTCACCCTGCGTGACACGCGCTCCGCGGCGGATTCCCTTCGCGAAACGCGAAAGATGGAGGTACGACGTCTCGATGCGCGAGGAGTGGCGGATCCGGACGAAGTTCCCCTCGCCGCCGCCGTGACCGGTCTCGATGACCACTCCGTCGGCCGTCGTCATGACCGGCGTTCCGGTCGGCGCGCCGTAGTCGACGCCGTGATGGGCCCGGAAGTAGCGGAGGATCGGATGAAAGCGCCGCTTCGAGAATCCCGATGTGATTCGGGAAAACTTCAGCGGTGCGCGAAGAAACTGCTTGCGGAGCGGCGTCCCGTTGCGGGAGTAGTAGCCGGCGCGGCCGTCGGGCGTCTGGTGGCGGAACGCCTCGTACGTGCGGCCGTCCGTGGTGAAGCGCGCCGCCAGAATCGGCCCGTAGCCGACCACCTCGGATCCCGCGAAGCGCTTGACGACCACGGCGCTGAACGCGTCACCCCGCCTGAGCGCGAAAAAGTCGACGTCCCACTGGAAGACGTCGACGAGCTGCTGCACGAGCTGCGGCGTCTCGCCGGCCGTGCGGACCGCCTCGTAGAGCGAACTCTCGATTTCGGCGGAAACGGCCGTTTCCACCTCCCGCATCGGGGCCTCGTGCGCCGTGACGACGAAGCCGGCGCCTTCGCGCACGGCATCGATCTCACCCCACCCGGCGATCTTCAGCTTGACCGAGTCGGCCACGCCCGCGGCATCGTAATGAAAACGGACGAGCGTGCCCGGGCGGAGCTTCCGGAGGTTGATCGCCTCCCCGAACTTCGCGGTCAGCCGCGCGCTCTCGTCGGCCGTCAGCCCGGCCGTGCGCAAGACCTGATCGAGCGTCTCCCCCGCCTCGATCGGAAGCAGCACCGAGTGCTCGGGAAGATCGACCGGTGTCTCGGGAGCGTGCAGCTCGGCATAACGGAGCGGCGGAACGGCGGAAGCGGGCACGTGCGCCGGAGTCGGCGCCGGCCCGATCTCGAGCACCGCAATCAGGGCCGGTATGGCGATCGGAAGCGTGATGGCGAGGTAGGCCCCCGGTCGCCGGACCCGGCGGACAATGGCAGACGCGCACGCAGCGAAGAAGTCGGGGATCTTCATCAAGTCGAACTCGTGTCAACGACGGCCCGACGCAACCGCCGCGATCCTAGCAATCTCGGCGGACATCGGCAATGAGCGAGGAGCGATGGGTGACCGCGGCACGCCCGGAGATTCAGTTCGCAGGCTCGAGCGAGAGGATCTCCACCTGCGTCTGAGGCACGTTACTGCGCTGCTGCGCGCGCGTGTACGAGGCGGGCACTGCGAACGTACTCTCGTCCGGCTGGATCTCGCGGATGGAGGTGATGACGAGGTCGCGCTTCTTGACCCGGACCGGGCGGAGGTTCATCGGGTATTCGGTTTTCTCGGAGGCACTCCTCGCGAGAGGAACGCTCGCGGTCACCACGATCGACTGGCGAAGGGCGAACCCCTTGATGTTCTGCGTCTCGATGTCGATCAGCTTGTCGATTTCGGGATTGCCGGTCCGGAGCCCGCCAAGGGCGAGGAACGTCTCCCCCACATCACCGAACTGGACGGTGGTCCACTTGTCGATGACCGTCTGGATCGACTGCCGCACCGGGAGAGCTCCCATCAGGACCGTCATGTCGTAGTTGATGGTCATCTGGTAGTGGTCGGTCGGAACACCGGCATAGACGGGGTGGTCCGGCAGCTTTTTGACGTCCCACTTCAGGTTCTCGACCTTGACCTTTGCGGCGCCGAGGCTGGAGGCGGCCGCCGCGAGGTTGACGTCGGCGAACGTGCGGGTACTCGGGTCGACAACGGTGTAGAGCCGCGTCCCCTGGCCGATCACATAGGTTCCCGGCGGGTAGGCGTTCCCCGAGAGGAACTCGACGCGCGAACGGTTGCCGTCGATCACCGCCTTCCCCGAAAAGGTCGACGACGGGCGATGCTCGTCATCGGAGTGCGTGGACTGCTGGAACTCGTAGTAAATCCCTGCAGATGCAACCGGGGCCATGAGGGCGATCGCCATCGCCGCCACCACCAACACTCTCTTCATCGCGAACCTCCTGGCGGTTGCTTCAGTATAACCCTCGGCCCCTCCATTGCGCAGACTCCGAAATTCGGGTCGCACCTTTCGCGTTGGGCAGCGCATGTCCCGTCGAAAACTGAGGATGGCGCTCCTCGGCGCCTCCATCGTGGCCCTTCCCCTCCTCGCCGCGCGGCCGGCCGACCCCAACTCGCTCGAGGCCGTCCTCCGCAAAGTGCAGGAGAAGCAGCGCTCGACGAACACGCTGCAGGCCACGTTCCGCCAGGAGAAAGAACTGGCGCTTCTCGCGAAGCCGGAAATCTCGACGGGGACCTTCGTCTATTCGAGGCCCAACAACGTCCTCTGGTCCTACGACGCACCCAAACGCGTGCAGATGGTGATCGCCAACGGGGTGCTGACGACGTGGTACCCGGAGCTGAACAAGGCCGAGCGGATCGATGTCAGACGCTTCGAAGACCGGATTTTCCGGTACATGGGAGCCACCGGCGCGATCGACGAGCTGGCGCGATACTTCGACTTCACGTTCGTCGACAGGCCGTCCGAGAGCGCATGGCGCCTCGATCTGACGCCGAAGACCGGCGCGATGGCCAAACGCGTCCGGAGCATCCGCATCTGGATCGACAAGAAGACCTACCTCACCAGCCGGATCGAGTACGTCGAGGGCGACGGCGACGTGACGCGGTACGCATTCACCAACATCCGGATCAACCAGCCGGTCGAACAGAGCCGCTTCGTGCTCAATCTCCCGCCGACGGTGAAGGTCGAGCAGATGCAGTTGCAGTGACGGACGTGGGCGATGAGCGGGGCCCTGAATGCCGCCCGCGTTGCCCACAGCTCGCCGATGTCCAGCACCTCGCAGTTTCGTTTCCGTGTGAGTCACACCGACGGCGCCGCCCGACGGGGGGAGATCGTCACGCGCCACGGGACGATCCAGACGCCCGTCTTCATGCCGGTCGGAACGGTCGCGTCGGTCAAAGGCCTGACCACCGACCAGCTCGCGCAGCTCGGCCCCGAGATCATCCTCTGCAACACCTACCACCTGATGCTCCGCCCCGGCGTCGACCTGATCGAGCGCCTCGGAGGAATTCATCGCTTCATGGGGTGGAGCGGCGCGGTGCTGACCGACTCGGGCGGCTTCCAGATCTTCTCCCTCGCCGCCATCCGCAGACTCCGCGAAGAGGGGGTCGAGTTCCGCAGCCATCTCGACGGATCGAAGCACTTCCTCTCTCCCGAGAAGGCGGTCGAGATCCAGTCGCGGATGGGCGTCGACATCGCCATGGCCCTCGACGAGTGCCCGCCGTACGGCCTCGAGAAAAGCGGCGTGGAGGCCTCGATGGAACTCACGCACCGCTGGGCGAAACGCTGCCTCGCCGTTCCGCGCGGAGCCACGGCGCTGTTCGGGATCGTGCAGGGGGGGATCCATCCCGATCTGCGCAAGCGGAGCGCGGAGACGATCGGCGCGATGGACTTCGACGGCGTGGCGATCGGCGGGGTCTCGGTCGGCGAGCCGAAGGAGGAGATGCTCGAGGTCACCCGGTTCACCGCTCCCCTCCTGCCGGCGGACAAGCCGCGCTACCTGATGGGCGTCGGCACGCCGGAAGACCTGGTCGAAGGCGTCGCCGCCGGCATCGACATGTTCGACTGCGTGATGCCGACGCGCAACGCTCGCAACGGGACGCTCTTCACGAGCGAAGGAAGGGTGGCCATCCGGAACGCCCGCTACGCGGCCGACGACTCACCGCTCGATCCGGCCTGTTCCTGCATGACCTGCCGGACCGTCTCCCGCGCTTATCTGAGGCACCTCTTCATGAGCAACGAGATCGCGGCGATGGTCTACAACACGGTCCACAACGTCGCCTTCTACCTTGACTTGATGGGGACGATCCGGCAATCTATCGCGTCCAATTCCTTTGGGTCTTTCCGCGATTCCTTCCTGTTGCGGATGTCGAGCGGTGATCTGGCCCAACGGGTTTCATCCTGAGCCGTCGGCGAATGGCGAAGGACCCGATGCTCGAGAACAGGTGACGGATGAACACGATCGCATTTCTCCAGGCCGCGGGCAACAGCGCCCTCGCATTTTTCGTCCAGATGCTGCCGATCCTGGCGATCGGCCTCGTCTTCTACTTCCTCGTGATCGCTCCGGCGAACAAGCAGCGCCGGAAAACCGAGGAAATGCTCAAGTCCCTCAAAAAGGGAGACCGCGTCATCACCTCCGGCGGGATTTACGGAACGGTCCAGGGTGTTGAGGCGGACGTTGTCTACCTGAAGATCGCAGACAACGTGAAGATCAAGCTCGCACGGAACGCCGTCACCGGCATCGTCGCCGGCGAAGGCGAATAGGGCCACTTCACTTCGGAGGAACATCTTGACTCGGAATCTCATGTGGAAGGTGGTGCTGATCGTGGCCGTGCTGGTCATCTTCACGGTTGCACTGATCCCCACCAAAACGAATCCGGAACCGATCCGGCGCGGCCTCGACCTCAAGGGAGGCACGCACCTGATCATGCGGGTGAACGTGGGCGACGCCATCCGGCTCGAAACCGATCAGGCGATGGAGTCGCTCAAGTCGCAGGCGTCGAAGGCGAACCTGCCGGCGCCGCTCGTCCGTCGCGTGAACGACTACACGTTCACGGCCACGCCTCCGGCCGGCGTTTCGACGGCCGAGTACGAGCGGATCGCCAACGACTACCTCCCTTCGTTCGAGGTGAGCCGCACCGCGGAAGGCGCGCTGCAACTGACGATGAAGACGGCATCGCGGACGGCGATCGAGCGCGACACGATCACGCAGGCGGTGGAGACGATCCGCAACCGCGTCGACGCGCTCGGCGTGACCGAGCCGCTGATCGCTCCCGAGGGTGAGGACCGGATCGTCATCCAGCTTCCCGGCGTCGACGATCCGGCGCGCGTGAAGGACATCATCAAGACGACCGCGCAGCTCCAGTTCCGCCTCGTCGAGGGGAACGCCGCCGACACTCCCGAGGCGGCGCTCGCCAGCGTCCCGGCGAACATGAAGGCCGAGGTCGACATCCTCCCCGGCACGAAGGAGGACGAATACGGCCGCGCGGCCGGCACCGAGTACTACGCGGTCCGCAAAGTGGTTCCCGTCACCGGCCTCGACCTGAAGACCGCACGGGTACAGAAGGGCCGTCTCGGCGAGCCGGTCATCGGCTTTTCGATGACGCCCGACGGCGCAAAGAAGTTCGGCGAACTGACCGGAGCGAACGTCGGCCGCCGCCTCGCCATCGTCCTCGACAACCGTGTGCAGTCGGCGCCCGTCATCAACTCCCGCATCGACGACCAGGGGGTGATCGAGGGCCGCTTCACTCCACAGCAGGCGGCCGATCTCGCCCTGATCCTCCGCAGCGGCTCGCTCCCCGCGTCGCTGACGACCCTCGAGGAGCGCACCGTCGGACCGTCTCTCGGCCGCGACTCGATCCGCCAGGGCTTCATCGCCTCGGTGGTCGGCTTCATCCTCCTCGTCCTGGCGGTGCTGGCGTACTACAAGGGCGCGGGCATCAACGCCATCCTCGCCCTGATCCTCAACCTCATCATCCTTCTCGGAATGATGGCCTACTTCAACGCCACGCTGACGCTCCCCGGCATCGCCGGCATCATCCTCACGCTCGCGATGGCGGTCGACTCGAACGTGCTCGTGTTCGAGCGCATCCGCGAGGAACTGCGCGAAGGCAAGACCGTCCGCGCCTCGATCGACCAGGGGTTCACGCGCGCATTCGGGACGATCATCGACACGCACATGACGACGATCATCTCCGCGCTCTTTCTCTTCCAGTTCGGCACCGGCCCGATCAAGGGATTCGCCGTGACGCTGCTGATCGGCCTGGCGGCGTCGGTCTTCACGGCGTTCTTCGTGTCGCGCGTGATCTTCGACTTCATCTACAAACCGGAGGCTCGTCCGACCGAGATCAGCATCTGACGGGACGAGGGACACCATGCAGATTTTCGCCAACAGCAAGTTCGACTTCATCCGGTGGCGCTATCACGCCGTCGTTTTCTCGCTGCTCTTCATCGGCGCCGGCGCCGTGCTCTTCTTCACGCGCGGCATCAACCTCGGCATCGACTTCGCCGGCGGCGCCAACATCGTGCTGAAGTTCCGCGACCAGGTCCCGATGCAGCGCCTCCGCTCGACTCTGGCCGACGCCTCGATCCAGCAGTACGGCCCGGCCGCCGATCGCGCGGTCCTCATCCGCCTGCCGAAGCAGACGCAGGAGACCGACTTCGCCGGTCAGGTCGTCGCCCGGCTGCACGAGACGCTCAACCCCGAGGCCGCATCCGGCAAGATCGACCTGAACTTCCACGGGCGCGATCGCATCACCGATCTCCTCCTGCAGACCGACCCCGACAGGAAGGGGACGAACGAAGCGGCCCGCGCCTACTACGCCGAAATCGCCGAAAACATCATCGCCCGCCGTTCGCAACTCGGCATCTTCACGTCGATCCGCCAGGCCACCGGCGCTCCCGGCGTGACCACGAACATCGCGCGCGTGCTCAACGAGCGTGCGTACCTCGGTGCCTTCAACGTCCTGAGCCAGGAGACGGTCGGACCGCAGGTCGGCACCGAGCTGCAGCGGAAGGCGATCTGGGCGGTCATCCTCTCGACGATCGCCATGTTCGTCTACATCTGGCTGCGCTTCGACGTCATGTTCGGGTTCGCGGCGATGGTCTGCATCGCCCACGACGTCCTGGTGATGCTCGCCTTCCTCCTGATGATGAACGGCGAGTTCAACCTGAACATCGTCGCCGCGCTCCTGCTGATCGTCGGTTATTCGATCAATGACACGGTCGTCACCTACGATCGCGTCCGCGAGAACAAGCGGAAAATCAAGACGCGGATGACGTTCGAGGAGCAGCTCAATCTGGCGATGAACCAGACGCTCTCCCGAACGATCCTGACCTCCGGGGCGGTCATGCTCGTCCTGGTGGCGCTCCTCGTCCTCGGCGGCCCGGTCATCCACGAGTTCTCGTGGATCCTTCTCGTCGGCGTGATCTCGGGGACCTACTCGACGATCCTGATCCTGCCGGCCGTCACGGTCGCGTGGAACAACGCCACCGGCCGCAAGCGCGACATCGCGGGCCCCGCCGCGCGCCCCAAGGCGGAGGAGGCTGAAGTCACGGCCACCCCGTCGCGAAAGCGCCGCGCCGTCTGACGCAGTCTCCTCGTCGTACGATACCGTTCGCGGCGGGGCTCCAGCCCCGCC
>DATLYG010000132.1:0-11056 GCA_035574985.1 Thermoanaerobaculia bacterium
GTCTTCACGGACGGGCGGAATCTCAAGGTCTCTTCCTTCGAGGTGATCGGCGAGGAGTCGGTGCGCCTGGTCCTTGCCGGCGGAGGATCGGTCTTCGTTCCGTTGGGCCGCGTCGACCGGATCATCGACGACGAGATCGCCACCCCGGAAGTCATCGAAGAGGTCGAGAAGATCGCCGCGGAGGGCGTTTTCCCGCGCCGGTCTTGGCGCTATGACGCGGCCCGGAGGCCGCTTTTCCAGTCGAAATACGACGCGATCATCCTGGAGGCGGCCAGGAAGTTCGACGTCGACGCGGCGCTGGTCTCGGCCGTGATCAAGGCGGAATCGGACTTCGACCCGCGTGCCGTCTCCCGCAAGGGAGCGCGCGGGCTGATGCAGCTCATGCCGGCGACGGCCCGCCGGTTCGGCGTCACCGACTCGTTCGATCCGTCCGCGAACATCCATGCCGGGACCCGCTACCTGCGGTGGCTGCTGAAGATCTTCGACGGCAATGCCGACCTGGCCGTCGCCGCCTACAACGCCGGAGAGGGGAGCGTCTGGAAGTACGACGGCGTGCCGCCGTTCCGCGAGACGGTGAACTACATCAACCGGATCGCGCGTCATGTCCGCGGGGAGATGGCGCCGGTGGCCGCGACGGCCGGCTCGCGGTAGGTCAGCCAGGCTCACGAAGCACTCCACCAGGGCGGGCTCACGAAGACGCGGGAGAAACCAGCTCGCGTTCGCTTTCGGCGGCGCCGAGGGGCCGGAGAGTGTCGAAGCGGAGAATCATGACGGTCCGGTCGTCGTCGGCGGCACGGTTCGCGGAGTGCCGTTCCACCGCCCCGAGGATCGTGTCGCGGATGATCGACGGCGAGCGCTCGGTCTGCTGCTTCAGCAGGGTCTCGAGCTGATCGAATCCGAACGGCTCTCCATGGTCGTCCTGAGCCTCGATGATGCCGTCGGAGAGATAGACGACCGTGTCGCCCTCCTCGAGGGCGAGTTCCGCGGTGCGCGTCGAGATGGTGTGCCGCACGCCGAGAGGGAGCGACGGGACCTCGATGGCGGCCGGCTGCCGCCCTTCGCGAAGAAGGTAGGGGTAAAGATGGCCGGCGTTCGTGTGGCGGATCGTCCCCCGCTCGAGATCGAAGATGGTGAAGGCGAGGGTCATGAATGCACGCCGTTCGGTCGAGCGGAACACGAGGTCATTGAGCCGTTGGAAGAGCGTTGCTTCGTCCGTTCCCTCTTCCACCAGTGTCGTGATCGCCGCCTTCACCATCGCCATGACCAGTCCGGTCGAAAGTCCGTGGCCGGAGACGTCGCCGATGGCGACGGCGAGGCGGGACTTGTCGAGGTTGAAGACGTCGTAGTAGTCGCCTCCGATCGAGGCGGTCGGCTCGAAATGGGCCGAGAACGAAACGCCGCGGAACTGGGGCCCTTCCTTCGGCAGGAGGTTTCGCTGGATCGTCGCCGCGATCTCGATCTCGCTCTGCAGCCGCTCCTTCTCGGCGACGCTGGCCAACAGCGAGGCGATCGACTCGGTCATGTGATCGAACGACTGCGCCATCGCGCCGAGCTGGTTGTCCCGCTTCATGTTGATGCGGTACGAGAAATCGCCCCGCTCGACGGCCTGCGTTCCCTTCTCGATGCGGTTCACGGCGCGGGAGATCGAAAAGATCAGCACCGCCGCGAAGGCGGAGGCGAAGAGGTAGACGATCATCAGCAGCGTCGTCAGGCCGACGATCGACCCGAAAATGCCGCGCATGATCTGCGAGTTCGTCGCGCCGCCGAAATAGAACTGCAGCAGGTTGCGCGTCGGGTTCGAGATCAGCGTGAAGAGCCGTTTCCCGGCGCGCGCGCGCCCGCTCTCCCAGTCCAGCAGGCCCCCCTCCTCGGTGATGTCGAAGAAGATCACGCGCCGGAAGAGAAGCAGCTCGTCGATCGGAAACGCCCGCCCGGCAAAGTCGAACGACTCCTGCTCTTCGTCCTGCTCCCCGGCCCTGACGCGGATGTTGTCACCCTCTCGCGAGCCGATCTGCTGCCAGACCACCATCCCTTTCCGCTCCTCGAGGCTGCGGGCCCAGCGGACGTCGAGCGGCTCGACCATCACGATCGACCGCACTCCGGAATCGTCGGGATACTGGCGCGCCACGACCAGCGCCGCCTTTTCGTTGCGCAGGACCATTCCGCTGAAGTTGGTGCCCCGCAGCCAGGAGGGGATCGACCGGCCGCTCGGCTTCGTGCTGTCGTAGATTTCGACCGTCACGTCGGGATCTTTCGGCACCTTTCCCTGCAGCGCGTACTCGGCGATCCACGACTCCATCTGTCCGATGCTCGCCTGCCGCTCCGCCTTGAAGTTAGCCTGCGACGCCACGCCGGCAATGACGTAGAGGATCGCTGCCAGGAGAATCGCGAAGAGGAAGAAGGGGAGAAGTCCGATCAGGACGTAGCTGAGAAAGAGCCGGCGCCCGACCGTCCAGAACAGTTTTCGCAGAAGAAAGCGGACGGCGATCGCGACGCCGTAGAGCGTGAGGGCGATGACGACCAGCCATGCCAGGAACGTGAAGAACTCGAGGATCTCCACGTCGGCCCCGAACCGCCGGAGGATCGCGTCGAGGCGGTCGATGACGATGACGGCGACGATCGCGGAGATCCATGCCACGAAGGCGATCGGGAGCCGTCGTTTTTTGGGCTGGCTATCCGACATGGAACGTCTCAATCATGGCACAGGATGACTGCCTTCTCGTTTACGTTCCGCTCGAGGCGAGGTTTCTCCTTCTCCGGTACGATGAATCGGGATGACGGTCTACGGCGAGTTCGACGCGACGCAGCTCCCGCGCCCTTCCGTGGCGGCATTCGCGGTGGTCGGCCTCTGTCAGTTCGTCCTGGCGGTCTGGATCGCCTCGCTCTCGATTGCCCTGCTCGATGCCCATGCGGTTCGCGCCGCCGATGTGACGGGCGTCGTGGCCGCTTACCCCGTGCCGTGGGGAACGCTCAAAGGGGAGCTGGCGCGGTCGCTCGTGGAACGGGGAGCGAGCAATGACCTTGCGCTTCGCCTCGAGCGCGAGTACGGGAACGTCGAACTGCCGTTCGCAGGAGGGCTGCTCGTCCTCTCCCTCGTCCTCGTCTACTTCTGGCCGGCGCGTCCGACGCTTGCCCGGAGGATGTTCCTGGTCACTCTCGGACAGGTGCTCGCGCTCTTCGGCGCGGCGCTTTCGCTCCATCGCGATTCCGTGACGATGCTGACGAGGGAGTCGGCCGCGCCGGTGGCAGTGGCCGCGGCGGCCATCGGGCTGATCCTCGCCTATGAGTTCCGCGCCATCGGCGTCCTGGCGAGCGTCGTGGCCATGACGACTCCGCTGCAGCGCGCCGGCTGGTGGTCGCTCCGGATCCTGACCGGTGCCGCCGCGGTCGCCGCCCTCTCCTGGTCCGCCGGCCACCGCCCCGGGTGGATGGCGGCGGTCGCGATCGCGACGGCGACGCTCTTCGCGAACCTCGTCCATCGCCCCGGCCCGAGCTTCGTCCGCATCGAGGAGCCGTGGATGCGGGAGGCGGCGGCGGGGCTGCTGTTCGTCGTCGCGTTGCTGACCGCCGCGGCGTTTGCCGCTTTCCGGCCCCTCGGCGAGCATCGCGCGGTCATCGTGGAGGGAACGCGCGTACGCCTCGTCGCGACTTCCGCGCTCGGCGCCGAGTTGACGGCCCGGTGGAGCCCCCCCGCGCCGCCGGAGCAGAAGATCGAGATCCGCTGGTCGAAGCCGCGGCGCACGCCGCGGCCGGGACGCTGAGCCCGCCGCCGGCGGCTTGCATCTTTGCCGGCGGAGCGCGAAATTGATACACGCGTCTACCGGTTCTGAGCCACATCCGAACAGGAGGTCATCCGTGTCCGTCGCCCGTCTAACAGCCGTCGCCGGAGTGGTTCTCTCGATCGCTGTCGCTCCGATGGCGAGCGCGGTCTGCGTCAACAAATTCCTTCGCCGCAGTGAGGGAGGGAACCGGCAGGTGGTCACGCTGCTGACGGGGAAGTTGACCTATCAGGAAGCGCAGGCGCTCGCGCAGGCGATTTCCTCGAACCAGGCGCCGGGGCTGGAGTGGGTCGACGAGAAGGGGAGGACCATCGCGCGACAGTTCGGAGACATGAAGGTCGTCAGGCCGATGCCGGTCTCGTGCGACGACAAGCCGTCGGGAGTCGTCGTGCAGGCGACGTTCATCGCCGCCGCGCCGCCCATCAGAAAAATGAGCGTGAAGATCAAACCCGACCTGACCGTGCAGTTCGAGGAACAGGCGGAGTAGGCGCTACTCCCCCTTCCAGGCCGGCTTCCGCTTCTCGAGGAAGGCGTTCAGTCCTTCGTTCGCATCGCTGCTCTTCATCAGTCCCTCGAGGTAGAGACGCTCGACGCGCGCGAGCCGCTCCTCGAACTCCTCCGCCTGCGCCAGTCGGAAGGCCTTCTTCGCGAAGCGCAGCGAGGAGGCGCTCTGTTTGTAGAGCCTCTGCAGCCATTCCTGGCACTTCGCGTCGAACTCCGAGTCGGGGAAGACGGCATTGACGAGGCCGAGACTCTCGGCGGTCCGCGCGTCGACGGGTTCTCCGGTCAGCAGCAGCTCGAGTCCTTTGCGCGGGGCGGTCTGCCGCGAGAGCTGATAGGCGGCGACGGGCGGAAAGACGCCGAGGTTGATCTCCGGCTGGCCGAAGCGTGCGCGGTCGGAAGCGAGGACGAAGTCGCAGCCGAGGGCCAGCTCGCAGCCGCCTCCCAGAGCGGCGCCGCGCACGAGCGCGACGGTGACGAGGTCGAGCCGTGCCAGCGCGCGGAAGCAGTCATGAAAGAGCTGGAGCATCGTCGCGACGCGATCGCCGAGGTGGTCCTGCACGCTCGCGCCGGCGGAAAACGCCTTCTCCCCCGTCGCGGCGATGATCAGGCAGTGGCGGTCGTTCCGCACGCTGCCCACCGCCTCGCGCAACTCGCCGAGCAGGCCGATGTCGAGAATGTGCAGCGGCGGGTCGGCGAGCGTGATGCGGTAAGCGTTGGCGTCCTTGTCGAACTGAAGCCTGGACATGGAGCGGGATTCTAACTACTTTGCCGCTCGCCTTCGTGCCGCACCCGGGGCGGCTCCTCCGTCGACGATTTCGAGAGAGTAGTCCGTCAGTATGTAAAGGCGTCCGCCGGCGGCGGCGGCGTCGCGAGCCTGCCCGGGAAGCAGCGGCGCCGCGATCGGGGTCCATTGCGGGACGCTGAAGAACTGCGGCTCGAAGGAGCGTCCGGTGACGACTCCGCAGGGTCCGTCGATGAGGACGCGCTGTGCCGGATCGGCTGCCATCGCGGTGAGAAACTCTCCCGCCGGCGCCAGGGCGGTGTCGGAGTAGGCATAGAGTTTGTCGCCGAGGGTGTAGACGGTTCCCCCGCTGTGGGCGATCGAGACGGCCCCTCCTTCCAGCGGCCGGGAGGCGGTCTGCGACGGATGGAGCGGGTCGGAGGCGTCGATCGAGCGGATCTCCGCCGGCAGATCGGTGATGCTCCACGCCTTCGTTCCCGAAACCGCCACCGCCACGGCGGCGCCGGCGAGCGTCGCCGTCCGCACGAGCGAGACGGGATCGAAGACGATCGTTTTTTTCTCGCATCCCCCCGAGAGACAGCCGCGCGCCAGCGTCGCCCACGGTGCGCCGCGGACGGAGTGGATCGCGAGCGGGAGGGTGTCGGTCCCTTCGAGGATCGACGCCTGCGCGAGCGCGTCGCCGCCATCAGGCCCGTACGACGAGACGATGCCGGAGCTCGAGAGGGCGAAGAGACGTTCGCCGGACGCGGCGATGTCGATCGTTCCCGGCGCGCGCAGAGCTCCGCTGTGTCGCGGCGCGGTTCCCGACACGGTGGAAAAGATGTCGGCGTTCCGCCCGTCGAAGAGGTAGATGCGCGAGGGTGTCGCGACGATCCTGCGGTAGTAGGCATTCGCAGACGGCCACGGAATGGCCGAGGGCTGCTGCGCGACCGCATCGATCCGCACGCTCATCACCCCCTCCGGCGTGGCGATTCCGGCGATGTCGGTCATCGTTTCCTCCGACAGGTGGATGGCGCTTCCCTCGACCGGTAGCGAGAACCGGCCCAGCTTTTGCCCGGTCGAGGCGTTCCACACCGTCAGCGAGCGTCCCTCGAGCGCGAGGAGTTTCGTTCCGGCGAAGGCGAGCCGCGCGATCTGCGACTGCGAGAGCAGAAGACGCGTGCCGGCGTCGAAGTCGAGCAGCGTCACGCCGAGAAACGTCGAGACGGCGGCTCGCGAGCCGGAGACGGCCACGCCGGTGGTGGCGAGGCCGGAGACCGATCGCGTCTGTGGCGTCGCCGTCAGGTCGCCGCGCGCGAAGTAGTGCACCGACGTCGTCCCGTCATCACGCAGGTCGGCGATCACGACCGCCTGGCCCGAACGGGCGATGAACGACGGGCTGATCGACGAGGGGAGCGGCACGCGTTGCGGCGCAGGGGAGACCTGGCTGACGTCGGCAGACCAGAGCGTTCGGTCGTCGAGCACCGCGTAGGCGGTCGAACCGGCGATGATCGCCGAGGCGACGGGAGAGGAGAATGAGGCGGACGAAACCAGTGTCGGACTCTGCGAGGCGACGGTCCAGTAGGTGAGCGTCGTGCCGCTCGAGGTGAGGAGAAACCGGTTCGCGGCGTCGTGGATCCGATGCTGGCGGCCGTCCCACTGCCGTGCGGCGGTGAGCTGTCCGCTCTGCGCGATGCGGAACTCGGAGATGCCGCCGCCGGCGCGTGACGCATAGAAGCTGCCGTCGTGCGAGTGGATCGACGTGGTGGCGCCGGTCGCATGGCTCCGCAGAGGGAAGGGAGGGGCGAAGGCGCCGATGTCGAACGACAGGAGTCCGGCATCGCCGGCTGCCGCATAGAGGCGGGGGCCGGCGATCTGCAGCGCGAGGATTCTGTTGATCGTCCCTCCGGTCGGGACGACGTCCGCGGCGAAGAGTTCCACCGGTGTGCCCGCGCTGGCGAAGTCGAACGCGCGGAGGCGGCGATCGATCCCGGCAACGAAGAGCGCGTCCGCCGCGAGCCGTGCCAGGGCGGTCGAACCGATCGGGAGACGCGTCACTTTCGTGACCGGTGTGGTGGTCCGCAGGAACACGTCGGTCTGGACGCCATCCGATGCATAAAGACGGTCACCGGCGATCTTCACGCTGGTCGTGCGCGGGAGCGCCTCGATCGCCGCGAGGGGCTGCGGGATCGAAGGGACGGTGATGTCGTACACCTCCACGCTGCTGTCGTTGTCGGCTGCGTAGAGCGTCGATCCCGACAGGGCGAGAGAGGCGACGTTCGCGCCGCTCGTCGCCAGCGTGGTCCGCTGGAAGTCGAGAAGGTTGTACTGCTGCAGCCCGTTCGACGTCGCAGCGTAGAGATTCAGCGGCGTGACGGCGATGTCGCTCACGGCCGCCCCGGCGTCGATCGACCGGACGACTTCGAGCGACCGGCCGTTCTTCCGCATCACGACGATGCTGTTGCCGCTGCCGACGTAGGCGAGGCCGCCGGAGAGGCGCACGACGCGCGTCATGCCCGCGACGGCCGCCGAGGCGACGAGCGACGGAGGGTCCGTCGCCTTGTCGAGAAGCTGCACTCCGTAAGCGGTCGCGGCCCAGAGGTCGTCCCCGTCGACGGCGATGTCGAGGAATGACGCCCGGAAAGCAAAGCTGTGGGCCGGCGTGAAGCTGCATTGCGCAAATGCCGGAGGGCCGGGGAGGAAGACGAGGAGGAGAAAAACAACCGAGGTCGCACGCCCGCGCATTGCGGCTAGTGTATCGCGGGCCCGGAGCGGAGAAGGACCCGGCGCCCGTGTTAGGCGCCGGATCCCCCCCTGCTTTGCCGGCGACGAACTACTCGGCCTTCGGCGGACGGGAGACGGCGAAGACGTCGAGTTTCACGTCGACGGTGTCGGCGAGCTTGAGGATGAGCCGCTCGGGAACGGTGATGCCGTGATCGGCGAGCCGGACCGGGAACGTCGCCGTCGCATGGATCCAGTCCCCGGGGCCGCGCGACGACTTCGTCAGCTCGCTTTCGGGGATGTAGACCACGCGGACCGGAACGGTGATCCTCCGGGTCACGCCGTGAATCGTGAAGTCGCCGGTGACGCGGATCTCCAGCGGCTTGTTCGGTGCCGCGGTTTTCGGGCCGTCGACGGAGACGGACTTGAAGGTCGCCGTCGGAAACTTGCTCACTTCGAGGAAACGGTCGCGCAGATGCTCGTTCCGCATGGCGATCCCGGTGTCGATCGAAGCGAGATCGATCGTCACTTCGGCCCGGGAGGAGGCGATGTCCTGCGGATCGGCGACGATCGTCCCAGTCACCTTCGTCGTGATTCCCTTGATCGTCTCGAGTGTGGCGGCCGACTCGAACGTCGCGTAGTTCTTGCCGTCGTCGGTGATGGAATACGTCCTGACCTCGGCGGCGAGCGAAACGGACGAGAGAAAAAGGGCGAGTGCGAAAGCGGCGTTTCTCATGCCCGCGCGGAACAGCGCTCAGGCGCCGATGAATTTCAGCGCCTTGTCGACATAGGAAGGATGCGGCAGTGCCTCGAGACCGGACGGATCGATCCATGCATACTCGCCCCTCCGGTCGGCGATGGCGCGCGCAGTGGCGCCGGCACGATAGACATGGAACTCGATGCGGCGATCGGTGATGGTGTGCCGGAACGAGCCGAGGTGACGCCCCGGCTCGATCTCGACCGGAGGGGTGTCGAACAGATCCGTCGCTCCGTGCGGCAGGTGGAACATCGACGTCATGAGGGCTCCGCTCTCGCGGCGCATGAGAATCCGCCCGCGGCGGTCCTCGATCAGGTAGAGGGGGATGACGAGCGATCGCGATTCCTTCCGCGCCGTTCTCGCCGGGAGATCCGCGACCCTCCCGGTGCGATGGGCCACGCAGGAGCGCCTCAGCGGGCACTCGTCGCAGCGGGGAGCCGCAGGTCTGCAAACCAGCGCTCCCAGTTCCATGAGTCCCTGATTGAAGTCGCGCGGAGATCCGGACGCCGCCACGAGTGTCTCCTCCGCCGGCCACGATCGGCGCATCAGTGCCGGACCGGGGGGATCGCCGAAGCCTTCGAGCCTGGCGAGGATCCGCGCGATGTTTCCGTCGACGATCGGAGCGCGACGGCCGAAGGCGATCGAGGCGATGGCGCCCGCGGTGTAGCGGCCGATTCCGGGGATCGTCATCAGCTCGGGGACCTGGCGCGGCAGCTCGCCTTCGAACCGCTCCATGACGCGGCCCGCAGCGGCGTGAAGCATCCGTGCGCGGCGATAGTAGCCGAGGCCCGACCAGGCAGCGAGGACCTCATCGAGAGGAGCGGCGGCGAGCGAGGCGATCGTCGGGAAACGCCCGAGAAAGCGCGTGTAGTAGCGGAGGACCACCTCCATGCGGGTCTGCTGGAGCATCACCTCCGATATCCAGACCTGGTACGGATCGTAGGTGGAGCGCCACGGGAGAGGGCGCTGGTTCGCGCGGAACCAGGTCTCGACGGCGATGGCGATTCGACGGGTTCGCAAGATGGCAGCCGGTTTGTATTGTAGTAAGCTCGACGCCCACCACATCGTCAGTCGTGAGGGTCCCGATGGAGGAACAGGTCCAGTCAGCGCAGGCGCAGCCGGATGCCGAGCAGGGGAAGTACGTCTACTGCATCATCAAGACGGACAATTCCCGCGACTTCGGCACGATCGGCATCGGGGGACGCGGCGATCGCGTCTACACGGTGCACTACAAGGAGTTCGCGGCGGTGGTCTCGAACTGCCCGCTGATCGTCTTCGATCCGACGCGCGAGAACGCTCTTGCCCACGAGCACGTCAACGAAGTCGTCATGAAGGACTTCACCGTCCTGCCGATGAGCTTCGGAACGGTCTTTCGTACCGAGAACGACATCAAGGAGTTTCTCAAGGGAACGTACGAGGCACTCAGCGACGTGCTGCAGAAGATGGAGGGAAAGATCGAGTTCGGTCTGAAGGTGAACTGGGACAAGGACCAGGTCATCCGTGAGATCGAGGACGAGAACGAGGAAATCCGCCGGCTGAAGGAGGAGATCCAGTCGAACACGTCGACGTCGACCTACTTCTCGCGCATGCAGCTCGGGCGCGTCGTCGAGTCGGCGCTGCAGGCAAAGGCGGACGCCTACGTGAGCGAGATCTACGAGGCCCTGCGGGACGCGGCGATCGCTTCGCGATCGAACAAACCGATCGGGGACAAGATGATCATGAACGCCGCCTTTCTGGTCGAGCGTGAGAAGACCAAGGCCTTCGACGACCAGATCTCCGAGATCGCGAAGAAATACGAGAACAAGCTCTCGTTTCTCTACACGGGACCCTGGCCGCCGTACAACTTCGTGAACATCCGGCTGAAGCTGGAGAGGGCGGAGAGGTAGAACCCGGGTTGTTCCTGCTCGACGATCTGCTGCTGCTCCCCATCAAGGCCCCGCTGGCGGGGTTTCGCTGGATTCTGCGCCAGATCCAGACGATGGCCGACGAGGAGCTGCTCAACGATCAGCCGTGGAAGGAACGGCTCATCGAGCTGCAGATGAGGCTCGAGCTGGGGGAGATCAGCGAAGAGGAGTACGCGAAGGAGGAGGCGAGGGTCTTCCAGGCGCTGCGGGAGATCCGGGCGCGCCGCGAGGAGATGGCCCGGCAGATGGCGGGGGAGGAAGAGGAGGAAGGAGGGATTGGGATCTACACCGGCTACGGCAAGGGCTGAAGCGGATCTCGCGCCGCTGCGCGAGGGCCTCGATTCCGTCGCCGGCCGGGGGATGGTCCTCTTCGCCGGCAAGGGGGGAGTGGGAAAGACGACGCTCGCCTCGCTTGCCGCGCTGCATCTGTCGCGCTCCCGCAGGGTGGTCCTCTTCTCCACCGACCCGGCTTCGAACCTTTCCGACCTCTTCCCGTCCGCTTCGCGGGATTTCGCGATCGAGGAGCTCGATGCCTCCGCGCTCTGGGCCCGCTTTCTCGAGCGGAACCTCGCCGCGTTTCTCGAACTCGGCGACCGCGGGACGTATCTCGAACGCGATGAGCTGCGGCGCTTCTTCGAGCTGTCGCTTCCGGGCGTCGACGAGCTGATGG
>DATLYG010000133.1:0-7237 GCA_035574985.1 Thermoanaerobaculia bacterium
GATCTCCCCACCCGAACCGGCCCCTCTTCCGCAAGCCGTTCGATGCACCGGCGAAGGTAGAGCGAGGTCGCGGGATGACTGCGAATCATCCGCAGGTCCTTCGGCGTGAGGTGCCGGAGCTGCGCGACGGCGGCCGACCGCGGCGTGACCGGGTTCATCACCAGCGCCTTCCGGATCGCGTAGCGGAACGACCACTTCCCGTCCGAAGCGAGAAGGGCCAGCTTCTCCGCCGTCGCGCGGGGCGAACTGGCGAGATGGACCAGGTCGTCCTCACGGAGCCTCGGGTTGATCAGCAGCGCCGCGAAGACTTTCGGATCGGGGTCGAAGAGAAGCACCTTGATCAGCGCATGGCTGCACCGCCGCGCCGACTCGACCTTCTCACCGAGCGTCAGTTCCTCCACCCGGTTCAGGAGGAGGTTTTCCATCGCGCGGCGGACCTGAGCGGAGATCTTCACATCGGTGGAAAGGCGGACCAGATCGGTCCAGTAGAGGTAGTGGACGAGCTTCGTCGCATGCTGCTGCGGAGTCTGCCGGTGCGCCACCAGCCGGAGGCGGACCGAGTAAAACCCCGTCAGCCGCGGGCTCTGCGCCATCTGCTGCAGCATCGCCGGCGTCACATACGGGTTCTCGAGCACCGCCAGCGCCTCATCCTCGGTGAGCGAGGAGAGCGCGTCGGTGAGGAAGCGGCGGAGTTCCTCGCGGGAGAAGGACCGAATCTCGAGCCTCAGCATCGGCAGGTGCCAATGTTATTGTGTCACGCCCAATCGGAGCATTATGATGGAACCGTTCCTGCTTCGCCTGATTCGCCTGATTCGCGCCATCGGCTCCCACGGTTCGACACTTGTGTAAATAACCGAGACCATGGAAACAAAACTCTCGATTTTCGAGAAGCTTCTCGTCCGGTTGCCGGCAGCCCGGGTCGCCGCTCTGTTCGTGTTTCACGCAGTCGTTTTTTCGGCGGGCTATGTGTTCGCCTGGCTGCTCCGGTTCGAATTCGACCTTCCTGCCGAATACACCTCCCTACTGAAGACGACCCTTCCGGCCGTGGTGAGCGTCCAGTTGCTGGTGGGCGTTTTCTTCGGCTTTTACCGCGGATGGTGGCGGTACGTCGGCATGGCAGACGTGATCCGGCTCGTCTTCGGACTCACGACCTCACTGGTCGTTCTCGTCATCCTCTGGTATGCGGGGACGATGTTCGGCATGCCGGAGCGCTATATCCGGGGATCGCGCGTCGTCCTGCTGATTGATTGGGCGTTCGTGCTGCTCGCGCTTTTCGGTGTGCGGGTGATGATCCGTGTCGGGCGCGACCGTTTTCGTCCGATGGAGGTGCCGGCCACGGTGAAGAAAGTGCTCCTCATCGGCGCTGGTGACGCTGGCGAGACCCTCGCGCGCGAGATCGAGCATCGGCCGCAGCTCGGGATGAAGGTCGTGGGGTTCGTCGACGATCAGCGCGCCAAGTGGGGATCCCACATTCGCGGAATCCGCGTGTACGGACCGATCGCCGACATTCCGCGGCTCGCCGACGAACTGCAGGCAGACGAGGCGCTGATCGCGATTCCGAGCGCTTCGGGAAAACGGATCCGGGAGATCATCCGCTATCTCGCTCAGGCCGATCTGCAGTTCAAGACCATTCCGGGCATCGATCATCTCGTGAGCGGCAAGGTGCACGTCTCGCAACTGCGGCCGGTGAACGTGGAGGATCTGCTCCGCAGGGAACGGATCCAACTCCCCGGCGACCCCGTTCGAGAACTCTTCAAGGGGAAGCGCGTTCTCGTCACCGGCGCGGGCGGGACCATTGGATCGGAGCTGGCGAGCCAGATTCTTCAGTTCGAGCCGGAGCGCCTCGCGCTCGTCGAGCGATCGGAATTCGCGCTCTACGAAGTCAAGAAGCGGCTCGCGCGGGAAGTTCCATGGGCCGCCGCCGGCATCAGCGGGAGCCTGATCGACATCTGCGACACAAGCATCATCGACGCGCTGCTCGCACGCGAGAAACCGCAGATCGTCCTCCACGCCGCCGCCCACAAACACGTCCCCCTCGGCGAAGAGAATCCGGGTGAATACCTCCGCAACAATACGCTGGCGACGCGCACGCTCGCCGAACTCTCGACCAGGCATGGCGTCGAACGATTCGTCTTCATTTCCACCGACAAGGCGATCAACCCGACGAGCGTGATGGGAGCGACCAAGCGTGCCGCGGAGATTCTGCTGCTCGATCATGCGCGGAACTCCAGGATGAGCGTGACCATCGTCCGTTTCGGAAACGTGATCGGATCGTCGGGAAGCGTCATTCCCCTGTTCATGGAGCAGATCGCGGCTGGCGGGCCGGTCACTGTCACCCACCCCGATGTCACCCGCTACTTCATTCGCACCTCCGAAGCGATCTCGCTGGTGCTCCAGGCCGCGACGCTCGGCAACGGCGGGCACGTCTTCATGCTCGACATGGGAGAACCGATCAAGATCGTCGATCTCGCCCGCGACCTGATTCGTCTCTCGAACCACACCGAA
Organism: Thermoanaerobaculia bacterium; assembly: GCA_035574985.1. Taxonomy (GTDB): domain Bacteria; phylum Acidobacteriota; class Thermoanaerobaculia; order Gp7-AA8; family Gp7-AA8; genus DATLYG01. The sequence goes on from DATLYG010000133.1 coordinate 2,506, forward strand.
GACGAAATTCCGGTGACCTTCACCGGACTTCGCCCCGGAGAAAAGCTCTTCGAGGAGATCCGCCTCGAGGGAGAAGAGATCCATCCGACAATCCATCCGCAGATCGTCATCACCGAAGCGCCGCAACCTGACCCGGCGGAAATCGCCCGCGCTCTCGATGCCATGCGGTTCGCCTCCGACGACCGCGTTCCGATCGAGGCGCTCTGGAAGCTCGTCGGAGGACCGCCGTCCGCGACTCTCGATACCGCAAGGGACGGTCTGCCCGCATCGCAGTTTCAGCCTCAGGCCGTATGAGGCGGCGGACCGCTCCACTCCCGCAGCGATCGACACCGAAACGGCCGGAACAGGTTCTCTGGTACGCGACGGCGGCATCCGTCGTCGCGGTCCAGGTGGCCTTTTCGACGCGAACACCCGAAGCATTCCGGCTGCCGAAGGCCGCGCTCTTCCAGGCGTCGGTTCTCCTTCTGACCGGCGCCGCAGCCGTGGCGCTCCTGCTGTCTCCGTCGCTTCGCGAGCGGCTCGCGCTGCGCGCTCCATCCGCCATCGCTGCCGGAGCGGCGATCGTCATCTGGACCGGGGTGACGGCGCTGAGCGCGGTCAATCGGACGGTGGGCGTCTTCGCCTTCTTCAGCGCTGTCCTCTATTTCGTGTTTTTTCTCCTCGTGCTGCACCTCGCTCCGCATTCCACCTCTGCGCTGGCCGTGCTCGTGTTTCCGGCCGGTCTCAATGCAGGGGTCGCCGTGCTCCAGCGCACTTCGCTCTGGAACCCTTTCTCGATCCAGACACTCGATCGCCGGCTGACCGTCACCGGACTCATCGGCAATCCAAATGACGTCGCGGACACGCTCCTTCTGCCGCTGCTTGCAGCGATCGCGGCCGGCCTTGTCTGGCGGCAGGCCCGTCTGAGGTGGTGGGCGGGGGCGGCGATCGTTCTGGCGGGGATCGTGTCGACCGGATCGGTTGCCGCCGTCGCCGCGGCGGCATTCGGTATCGCCGCCATCGCCATCGCCGCGCATCCGCGGCGCCAAGTCGTCATCGCCTGCGCGCTCATCATGACGCTCGGCACCGCCGCTGCCGCGTTCCGGCTCTGGCAGCGAGCCGGCTCCCCGTCAGTGTCGCGCCGGAGCATCGTCGAGCTTTCGTCCTATCGCGCGCCGGCATACCTTGCGGCGTTCGAGATGTTCCGCGACCGGCCGCTCACCGGTGTCGGACCGCGTAACTTCGCCGTCCGCTACATGCAGTACAGACTGGCCGTCGACGAGAAGTTTCCTCAGTGGGTGCGAACCGAGAACGTGAACTTCGGCGAAGTGCACAACGACCACCTGCAGGTTCTGGCCGAAACGGGACTGCCGGGCTATGCACTCTTCCTCATTGCTCTGGTGTCGATCGCGCGGATCTCGGTACGCAAAGAGGAGGGGAATCCGGACGAGTACGGACGGTTCGCGCGGCTCTTTGCGCTGCCGGCGATCATCGCCTTCGGAATCGTGTCCTTCTTTCATTTTCCGACACAACTGGCGGCGCCGATGACGGTCACGCTCCATGCGGCGGGACTGGCGCTTTCGTGGAGCCGGACGTGAGAGCGATCCGGACCGCCGCCGCCGTCCTCGTGCTGGCCATCTGCGCCGGCGCCGCGTACCGTCTCCCACTCCACCGCTTCGAGTGCGAGCGAGCCCGCCGAACACTCGAGCGCGGCCTCGTCGAACTCGAAGGATCGAGCGACGACTACAGGCGTATGACCTTCGCACGCGATGCACACGAACGCGCCACCGACTGCACGGAGGCCTTTCCCCACGACTATGCGATGCTGATGGTGAAGGCGGCGAGCGAGCAGGTTCTGGGACTCGACCGGGAGGCGATCGCCACCTACCGACGGGCCCTGGCGGCGAACCAGCGGCCGGAAATCTACGCGAACCTCGCGCTCGTCGAACTGCGCACGGGCGACTATGCCGCTGCCCGGCGCGATCTCCTGACCGCCGCGATTTTCAACATCGAATACGCGAAGCTCGTGGACGATCCGCTGCGCAGTGAGATTTACGCGGCGATCACCGCGCGAATCGAGCGACTGCAGCGGCGAGCATCAGGAGGCGGTGGATGAGTCCGGCCGCACTCGCGATCCTCCTCGTCTCGGTGTTCCTCGCCGCGTCCGCCCTCATCGAGGCCGTTCGCCGCATGGCCATCGCATGGCACCTCTATGACGTCCCCAACACCAGGAGCTCTCACTCCCAGCCGACGCCCCGTGCTGGAGGCGTCGGCATCGTCGCCGGTGTGCTGGGCGGGATGACCGTGGCGGCGTCGGTCGGCATGATGCCCGCCGCTCCTTCGTCATGGACGTTCATCGGGGCCGGGCTGGCCGTCGCCCTCGTCAGCCTGGTCGACGACTTCCGCCCGCTTCCTCCCCACGTCAGATTTCTGGTGCATTCCGCCGCAGCGGTCGCCGTGACAACGGCCTGCGGTCCGATCCGGGAAATCGACTTGGGAGGAGCGGCACTGAGTCTCGGCCCCGCGGCATACCCCCTGACCTGGATCTGGATCGTCGGGGTCACGAACGCCTTCAACTTCATGGACGGAATCGACGGAATCGCCGGCGCCCAGGCGCTCGTCGCCGCGGCCGGCTGGATTCTCCTTTCCCCTGACCGCTCCATCGTCGTCGTATCGGCGCTCACCGCCACCGCAGCGGCGGCGTTTCTGCTGCGCAACGTTCCGCCGGCATCGATCTTCATGGGAGACGTCGGCAGCGCCTTTCTCGGCTTCGCCTTCGCGTCGATCCCGCTCCTCGCATCCGAGAACCGCTCTCTCGTGATTCCCGCCGTACTCCTGCTCTGGCCGTTTCTCTTCGACACCACCTTCACCCTGTTCCGGCGCTTGCGGCGCGGCGAGAACATCCTGCTTGCGCACCGGTCGCACCTCTACCAGCGTCTGAACATCGCAGGATGGTCACATGGTGCGGTGACATCCTTCTACGCGCTCCTCGCGCTCGTGGGCGTCGCCGCGGCTGTCGCCTTCAACCGGGTGACCGCCGCCGTCCTTCTCCCGGCTGCCGCGGGACTGGCGCTCTGGCAGGTCGTGCGATCCGCCGAACGGTAACGGCTCCGGCGGGAGCAAACGTGCTACCGTGATTCAGTGCGCCGCTGCATGCGCGGTCTCCTTCTCGCCGCATTGGCTCTGCAGGCACGCGCCGAACTGACGATCTCGACGTTCGCAGGCGCTCCCGCGGACCGGCGCCAGATCGATGGCCCCGCAGCCGTGGCACAGTTCGAACGAACTGCAGGCATTGTCTCCGGAGGCGGAGGCAACTTCTACCTCTCCGATGTCAGAACCATTCGCAAGATCTCTCCTGATGGCTCGGTCTCGACAGCCGCCGGTCGCGGAGCGTTCAGCGGATCGCGAACAGGTCAGGGGGCGTTCGTCTTCGTCGAGCCCCACCACTATCTCGCCTGCGGCGGCGGCTATGTCTTCTTTGCGAGCGGATGCATCATCCAGCGTCTCGAGATTGCCACCGGACTGGTCATCGAATACGCGGGCGTCGGCTGCGGATTCCAGGACGGTGCGTCCGCCTATTTCTCCAACCCGAGAGGAATGGTGGTCGCACCCGACGGAACACTCTACATCGCCGACCACTCGAATCACGTGATCCGGAAGGTGACGACCGATCGCGTGACCTCGACTCTCGCCGGACTTCCTCTAAACGCGGGTTATGCGGATGGAAACGGCACGAACGCGCGCTTCAACGCCCCCACGGACGTAACTATCGATAACGATGGCAATCTGTATGTCGCTGATTATGGTAATGCGCGCATCCGTAAAATTTCGCCGGGTGGCCTCGTCTTCACCTTCGCCGGCGGAGGCATCTGTCCGAGGCAGGACGGCAATGGCCCCGACGCCTGCTTCGGATCGGTGCTCGGCCTGACGGTCGACGCCTCCGGCAATCTCTACGTGGCCGACACCGACACGTTCCCGCCGAAGACCTTCATCCGCAAAATCACTCCTGCGGCCGATGTCACGACGATCGGTGAAACGCCTTCCGGCTATGTTCATGGCACGATCGCCTTCCACGACGGATTCCTCCATCTGGCCATTCTCGACGAGTCGCGCGTGGTCCGGATGAATCTGAGCGGGACCGTTTCTCACTTCACCGGCACGTCACCACCCGTCGCCGGGCTGGTGAACGGACCGCGCACAACAGCACGCTTCAATCTCCCCGCCGGCATCGACTCCGATTCGGGTGGCAGTCTCTTCATCAGCGAGACCGGTAACGACGACGTCCGAAAGATCGATGCAACCGGCTTGGTCTCGACCTTCGCCTCCGGCTTCGACGATCCTTCGGACGTGGCGGTGGACGCGTCCGGCAACGTCTACGTCAGCGACACCAACAACCACGTCATCTGGCGAATCACGCCGGCTGGAGCGGCCTCGGTCTTTGCGGGCAGTGTCGGAATGCCGGGGTATCAGGAGGGAACCGGCACGTCGGCGCGATTCAACATGCCGGCCGGGATCCATGTCTCCGGAACGACGGTCCATGTCGCCGATGCCGGCAACAGGGTGATCCGGCGGATCAATTCGCTCCGGGAGACGACCCTCGTCGCGGGGCTACCGGGCGTTGCAGGAACGTCCGACGGCCCGGGGTTCAACGCGCGGTTCAACGCCACACGCGACGTTGTTGCCGATTCGAGCGGGAATCTCTTCGTTTCGGACGGCTTCGCGATCCGGAGCGTCGACACCATGGGAAACGTTT
>DATLYG010000134.1:0-14292 GCA_035574985.1 Thermoanaerobaculia bacterium
CCGCCGTTGCCGTTCATCCCGACGACCCGCGCTACAAAGACCTCATCGGACAGGAAGTCATTCTTCCGGTTGCGAACCGGAGGATTCCGATCGTCGGCGACGCAATCCTCGTCGATCCGGAGTTCGGCACCGGCGTCGTGAAGGTGACGCCGGCGCACGACCGGAACGACTACGAGACGGGACTTCGTCACAAACTCGCGCAGCTTCAGGTCATCGACGAGGCAGGCCGGATGACTGCCGCGGCGGGGGAGGCATTCGCCGGCCTCGACCGCTTCGAGGCGCGCAAAAAGGTCCTCGCGCAGCTCTCGGACGAAGGATTTCTGAGCGCCACGAAGGACTACGCCCATTCGATCGGGGTCCACGGCAAGTGCGACACCGACGTCGAGCCGATGATCTCCCGACAGTGGTTCGTGAAGATCGAGCCTCTCGCGAAGCCTGCGATCGAGGCCGTCCGCAGCGGAGCGGTCCAGATCATTCCGGAGACGTGGGAAGCGACCTACTTCAACTGGATGGAAAACATCCACGACTGGACGATTTCCCGCCAGCTCTGGTGGGGGCACCGCATTCCCGCTTTCTATTGTCCTGACGGACACGTGACCGTCTCGGAAGCCGATCCCGTGAAGTGTGCCGAGTGCGGATCGGAAGAGATCCGGCAGGATCCCGACGTTCTCGACACCTGGTTCTCCTCCGCTCTCTGGCCCTTCTCGACCATGGGATGGCCCGAGAAGACCGACGATTACGAGACGTTCTATCCGACGGACGTTCTCATCACCGGCTTCGACATCCTCTTCTTCTGGGTCGCCCGGATGATCATGATGGGTCTCCGGTTCACCGGGTGCGTTCCCTTCAGCCAGGTCTTCCTCAACGGTCTGGTGCGCGACGAGCACGGACAGAAGATGTCGAAGACGAAGGGAAACGTGATCGACCCTCTGGACGTGATCGAGGAGTTCGGCGCGGACGCCGTCCGCTTCACGCTGGCCATTCTCACCTCCGGCCGCGACATTCCGCTGGCGAAGAGCCGCATGGCCGGCTACTCGGCGTTCGCGAACAAGATCTGGAACGCGGCCCGGTTCGCGCTGATGCACATCGACACGGAGTTGAAGTCGGCGAAACCGATCAACCGGGACGAACTGTCGACGGTCGACCGCTGGATTCTGTCGCGCCTCAACGAGGCGACGCGCGACGTCAACCGCCACCTGTCGGCCTTCCGTTTCGACGAGGCCTCCAACACCGTCTATCACTTCTTCTGGCACGAGTTCTGTGACTGGTACATCGAGATGGCGAAGCCGGTGCTCCTCGGCAGGGAGGGCAAGGAAGCCGACAGGGAGCGCTCGAAACGCGTCCTCCTGGAGGTGCTCGACCGCTCGCTTCGTCTGCTCCATCCGTTCATGCCGTTCATCACCGAGGAAATCTGGCAGAAGCTGGAAGGAGTCGAGCCGTCGATCACCATCGCGCCGTATCCGATCGCGGAGGAGGTTCTCGAGGACCCCGAAGCCGACCGCCTGATCGGAGCGGTCAAGGCGATCATCACGGCCGTACGGAACGCCCGGGCGGAGAGGGGATTCGCGCCGAAAGAGCGATTCACGCTTCACATCGCCGTTCCGGGCGAGCGCGAGGCGACGTTCTTCGACTCGTACGCCTATCTTCTGAAGGACCTGGCCCGGCTCGACGCCGTCCGCATCAACGAACCGGCTCCCGAAGGCGCGCACCACGACGTCGTCTCCGGCTACGCGATCGCCATCGTGTTCCCCGAAAAGGTCGTGTCGAAGGAGCAGATGGAACGGACGCAGCGCGAGATCGAGAAGAGCCGGAAGGAACTCGAGTCGCTCCGCGCGAAACTCGAGAACCAGGCCTTTCTGAGCAACGCGCCGGCCGCGGTGGTCGAGCAGGCGCGGGCAAGGCAGGCGGAACTGGCGGCCCGGCTCGAAAAGCTGGAACAGAACCGGTAGACGTGACAGAGTGCCGTGGTGACGCTCGACCCTCGCAGGATTGCCAGCGGCCTCCGGACGATCGAATCGATCGCCGTGATCCCGCGCGTCGCATCGACGAACCTGCTCGCCCGCCGCATTCTCACCGAGTGCATCGCCAACGACCTTCCGCTTCCGCGTGCCATCCTCATCGCCGGCGAGCAGTTCGCCGGGAAGGGACGGAACGAACGGGTGTGGTCCTCTCCCGCCGGCAAGGGGATCTATGCCACCGTCCTGATCACGCGCAATTCGGCGGATCTGGGGTTCGTCCCTCTCCAGATGGCCAACATCGTCGCTTCGTTTCTTCGCGAGGTCTACTCGATCGACGCGCGCATCAAGTGGCCGAATGACGTCGTCGCGGGCGGGCGGAAGATTGCCGGGATCCTGATCGAGGCACGCGTCCAGGACGAGCGCGCCTACATGGCGATCGGGGTCGGGATCAACGTCGAGCCGGTGCAGGACGCCGCCCGGCCCAACGCAGTGGCGATCACCGAGCTTTCACCGCGCGACTTTCACGGCATCGACACCGCGACGATGGCCTTCATCGAACATCTCGACGAGCATCTCGCGCTCGATACCGGCCGGGAGCGGGTCCTCGACGAGTGGCGCCGCATGACCGTGCACCGGACCGGCGAGAGGATCCACTGCGTCATCGGTGCGCGCACGCTCGACGGCACCTGGGGCGGCATCGACGATCAGGGCCGGGCTCTCCTTCATTGCGGCGGCGAGACGGTCGCCGTCAGTGCCGGAGAGATCATCGCCGCTGCCACGTCATCCTGAAGCACGGCAGGGAAAGGGAAGACGCGGAGAACCCTCCTCCCGGATGACACGCTCGTGTGGTGCCTCACCAGGATGAAGCACTGAAGCACTGCACTCGGGCCTCGACGCTGCTACGCTATCGGCCGATGGCAGCGCCGCTTCTCGTCGTCGATGTCGGCAACACGAACATCGTTCTCGGCATCTACCAGGGAGACGTGCTGGCCGGTTCGTGGCGGCTCGCCACCGCGCGCGAGCGGACCGCCGACGAATACGGCATCCTCGCCCGGCAGCTCGTCGCGGCCATGGTGGAGGCGTCGTTCGAGGGGGCCATCGTCTCGTCGGTCGTCCCGCCGCTCAACAGCGCGATCACCGAGATGATCCGCCGCTATTTCGGGATCGACCCGCTCTTCGTCGAACCGGGAGTCAAGACCGGCGTGGCGATTCACGTCGACAACCCGCAGGAAGTCGGAGCCGACCGCATCGTCAACTGCGTCGCCGCGCACCACGCCTGGGGAGGGCCGACGGTCATCGTCGACTTTGGAACGGCCACGACGTTCGACCTCGTGACGGCCGATGCAGGATACGCCGGCGGCGTCATCGCGCCCGGGCTCAACATTTCCGCCGAGGCGCTTTTCGCCCGCGCGGCACGCCTCCCCCGCGTCGACATCCGCAAGCCGCCGCATGTGATTGGCACGAACACGGTCGTGAACATGCAATCGGGGATCTACTTCGGCTATCTCTCCCTCGTCGACGGCCTGCTCGCCCGTATCCGGAAGGAAGTCCCCGATCTGAGGCGCGTCGTGGCGACGGGAGGGCTCGCGTCGCTCTTCGCCGAAGACAGCGAGCACATCGACGAGGTCGATCCCGAGCTGACGCTGAAAGGACTGAAGATCATCTGGGAGCGGAACCGCGGCGTGCGCCGCGGTCGCAGCCGATGAAGGGCGCGCATACGGCGGCGTTCCTGCTTCTGCTGGCGCTTGCCTCTCAGGCGCGGGGCGGATCGCAGGTCGTCGCGAAAACGGCCGCGCTCTCGACCGCCTCGCCTCACGCCACGCTGGCCGGACTGCATGTCCTTCGCGAGGGCGGCAACGCCGCCGACGCCGCCGTGGCGGTTGCGTTCGTACTCGCCGTCGTCCATCCGCAGGCGGGCAACATCGGAGGCGGAGGGTTCTGCGTCTACTACGAGGCGAAGTCGAAGGGGATCTGGACGCTCGATTTCCGCGAGGTGGCGCCGCTCGCCGCCACGCGGGAGATGTATGTCCAACCGGACGGGATGCCGGGCGAGAGGAGCCGCACCGGACCGCTCGCGGCCGGCGTTCCGGGAAGCGTGGCCGGCCTCGCCGCCCTGCACGCGCGCTTCGGCACGCGCGCGTGGAAAGACCTCCTCGATCCTGCCATCGCTCTGGCACGCGAGGGAATCCGTGCCGACGAGGAACTGTCGCGCGATCTGATGCAGCAGAAGGAGCGGCGCGCCATCGACCAGTTTCCGGCGACCGCCGCGCTCTTCTTTCCCGGGGGCAAGGCGCTCGGGGAAGGGACACGTCTCGTCCAGCCGGACCTCGCCGCAACCCTGCAGCGCATCGCCGACCGGGGCGCGGACGGTTTCTACCAGGGCGAGACCGCCGAACGTCTGGTCGAGCAGGTGCGCGCGGCGGGAGGGATCCTCTCGTTTCGCGATCTCCGCGAGTACAAGCCGGTCTGGCGCGCTCCGATCCGCCTCCGCTTCGGCCGGTACGAGATCTACACGATGGCACCGCCGTCGGCCGGCGGGCTCGTGCTGGGCGAGTCACTCAACATTCTCGGTTCGTACGATCTGAAGACTCTTGGATTTCAGTCGGCAAAGACGCTCCACCTGATGGCCGAGGCCTTCCGGCGGGCCGCCGTCGACCGGATGCAGTACGTCGGCGATCCCGCCACCAGCCGCATCCCTTACCGCGAACTCCTCTCGAAGGAGCGCGCCGAGCAGTGGCGTCAGAGCATCGACCCGAACCGCCTCACCCCGACTTCCACTCTCTCGCCGCCCGGCGGCCCCGGCGCGGAGGGAGCGCACACCACGCATTTCACGATCGTCGACGGCGAAGGCAACATCGCTTCCCTGACGACGACGCTCAACGAAAACTTCGGCAGCGGCTACCTCGTCCCCGGACTCGGCTTTTTTCTCAACAACGAGATGGACGACTTCGCCACCGCTCCCGGCAGGCCGAACCGCTACGGACTCGTCCAGGGGAACGTCAACGCGATCGAGCCCCGCAAGCGGATGGCATCGTCGATGACGCCCGCGATCGTGCTCAGGGACGGCAGGCCTTTTCTGGCCCTCGGTTCGCGCGGCGGCCCGACGATCCCGACGCAGGTCCTGCAGGTCTTTCTCAATGTGGCCGTCTATGGGATGGGACTCCGGGAAGCCGTCGCCGCGCCACGATTTCACCACCAGGCGCTCCCGGACCAGATCGATTACGAGCGGCAGGCGCCGAAGGAGATCGTCGATGCACTCAACGCGATGGGACATGCCGTCTCGATGCGCGATGCAATCGGCGACGTCCATGCGGTCATGATCGAGGACGGCAGACTGACCGCCGTCGCCGACCCGCGCCGCGGAGGCGCGGCGGGAGGTTTCTGATGAATGCGGAAACGCTGAAGATCGCCGCTGCCCGCGAGGCGCTCGGCGAGGTGCGGTCCGGAATGACACTCGGCCTCGGCAGCGGCAGCACGTCCAACGAATTCGTGAAGCTGCTCGGGAAGGAAGTGCGCGAAGGACGTCTCCGCGGCATCCGCTGCACCTCGACGTCGGTGAAGACGGAAGAGCTGGCGCGCGCGGCCGGCCTCGAGATCTGCAGGCTCGCCGATGTCGCTCCTCTCGACCTGGCCGTCGATGGCGCCGACGAAGTCGACGCGTCGCTGCGCCTGATCAAGGGACGCGGGGGAGCGCTGCTGCGGGAGAAGATCGTCGAACAGGCCGCGCGCCGGTTTCTCGTCATCGTCGACGAGAGCAAACTCGTCGCTCGTCTCGGTGTCGGAGCCCTGCCGGTCGAGGTCACGCCGTTCGCGCTCGAAGTGCTCACCCGGCGCTTCGCCGCGCTCGGTCTCGCACCGGAGCTGAGGCTGCAGGAGGGCCGGCCGTTCGTCACCGACGAGCAGAACCACATCCTCGACCTTCGCGTCCCCGCCGGGCGCGACATCGCCGATGTGGTGACCGAAGTCCGCCGTCATGCCGGTGTCGTCGAAACCGGCTTCTTCCCCGACGAGGCGAGCGAGGTGATCGTGGCCGCCGCCGGCGGCATCCGGCGGATCCGCCGGTGACCTCGCACGGTCTCGCGGCGGAGAACCCGCCGCTCATTCCGCCTCGACTTTCGGCACCGTCACGCTGAACCTCCACTGGTGGTCCTCGTAATGGAAGGCGATGTGGGAGGCGAACCGCTTCCCCAGCGGCTTGTTCTTCTTCGTCTCGAAGAGGTCGTAGAACGGCGTGGGCCTCTCGTAGTGCCAGACGAGTTCGGCCGAACCGACGGTCGGGTCGGTGGGATGGCGAACGAAGTTCCGCAGCCCGTCATACCGTTTCTCGCAGATCTTCGCGCGGAAGGCCGGTCCACGGGCGCTGTTGACCGTGCCGAGGAGCGGAAAACCGCGCGGGGTGGTCTTCGCGGCGTACGAGACGGTTCCATCTTCGGCCGTCGAGACGGTGATGGTGACCAGACCGGCGCGTTCGAGATTGCGGAGCGTGCGGAGCGCCTTCTCGTCGAAATCGTCCTTCGGCGCCCGGGGGCCCCACCAGACGCGCTGCGGCACCTCGGCATACACCGGCTCGACCTGCAGCTTGTAGCGGCCGACGATCTGCTCCGCTCGGTCCGCCGTCAGCGTCCCGGAGCGGCTGCACGAAAACCAGAAGCCGGCAGCCAGCAAAAAGAACAGCGACGTCCGCAGTGCTTTCCGGTTTCTGATTTCCGGTTTCCCGCTTCTCATTCTTGACTCTCCGGGAGCCGCATGTTATCCCCGCGCTTCTTGTTCGACCGATACCTCGAAGCGCTCGCCAGGTTTTGTCTCCGCCACAGCAAAGGGATCGCCATCGGTGCGGTGGTGGCGACGGTCCTCGGCCTCGCCGCGGCATCACGGCTCTCGTTCGACCCGGAGATCCTCAATCTCATCCCGCAGAACAATCGCGAGGTCAATGAATTCAGGAAGGTCCTGCACGATCTCGGAACGCTCGACAACCACGTCGTGGTGGTCAACATACCGCCCGGCGCCGATGTCAGTACGTACGACCCGCTCATTGCCTCGATCGCCGAGGGGTATCGGCGCAGCAGCCGGATCGACGAGGTCCATTACCGGATTCCGAATCCTCTCGATTTCGTCGAGGAGATTCTCCCCAGCGCGCTCCTCTTCATGACGCCGGAGCAGCTCGATGTGGTGGCGCTCAAACTGAGTGACGCCGGGATCCGGGAGTCGGTGGCGCGCAACCGGACGATACTCCAGACGCCGCAGTCGTTCGCCGTCAAGCAGCTCGTCCGCTACGACCCGTTCAATCTCGCCCCGATTCTGATGGAGAAATTTCAGAGCGCGGGAGGGGGCATCCGGATCGACACGGCCAGCGGCTACTACCTTTCGGCCGACCGGACGATGCTGCTGATCCTGACGCGGCCGAACCGGCCGGCGCAGGACGTGCCGTTCGCGAAGGAACTGCTCGCCGAGGGTGCCGCGATCGAGGCGCGCGCGCTGCGCGAGTTCCGGCAGACGGCGCCCCCGGGAACGCCGCTGCCGCGAATCGAGCACACGGGCGGCTACCGGATCGCCGCCGACGACGCGAATCTGATCCGGCAGGACGTAATCGTCAATGTATTGACTTCTTTTTTCGGGGTCCTGCTCCTCTTTGTGATCAGCTTCCGCCGCGTCGCGGCGATCTTCTACGCCGCCGCGCCGATGGTCGTCGGGCTGGCCATCACGTTCGGCGTGGCGGGAGTCGTCTACGGCATCCTTTCGTCCGCCAGCGCAGGGTTCGCGGCGCTGCTGGCCGGGCTCGGCATCGACTTCATCAGCGTCATTTACGGACGCTACGTCGACGAGCGGAACCGCGGCGCCGCGATGGCCGAGGCGATCGTCACGTCGATCCGCGCGACCTATCGCGGCGTGGCGCTCGCCGCCATCACCACGGCAGCGACGTTCTACGGCTTCCTGGCCACCGATTTCCGCGGCATGACGCAGCTCGGCTTTCTGACCGGAACCGGCATTCTGTTCTTCGTCGTCGCCGTGGCGCTGCTCGTTCCCGCGCTGATCGTCCTCTCCGAAACGCGCAACCGCAAACGCGGACCCCGCCTGTTCCACAACTCCTTCGGGTCGGAGCACCTCGTCGAACGCGCCATGCGCCGGCCGCGCCTGACCATCGCGCTCTGGGTGGTCTTCACTCTCGTTTTCGGGGCGCTGGCCACCCGCATCCGCTTCAGCGACAACGTTCAGGACCTCCGTGCAAAGGGGAACGCCGGCGTCATCAATCAGGAGAAGGTGACGAGGAAGTTCGGCCAGTCGTTCGAGTTCATGATGTACGTCATCAGCGACCGCTCGCTCGATCGGGTGCTCGAGCGCACACACGCGGTCACGCAGGAGCTGCGTCCGCTCGTCGCCGACGGCACGATCGCCTCGTTTCAGTCGATTGCCTCCTTCATCCCGCCGCGCGAACAACAGCTCGCCGTCATTCGCGAACTCGAGCGCGGGCGGGCCGATCGCTTCGACATCGACAGGATCGCGAAGACCTTCCGCGCCGCGCTCGTGGAGAACGGATTCCGTCCCGACGCCTACGACTCGTACCTGCCGCTCTTCGCCCGGGCCCTCGCCCCCACCGGGCCGGTGACGATCGACGAGATCCGCAACGAAGAACTGCTCAGCTTCACCACCCGCTATGTCAAGCGGACCAACGACCACTGGATGTCGGTCATCTATCTCTACCCCGCCGGCGGCCGCTGGCCGCGCGAAGTACCTCCCCGGCTGATGGCCCTCAACGACCTCCGCCGCGAGGAAATCCTGACCGGCATCAACTTGGTGAGCGGTACGCTCCGGCGCATCGTCAGGGCGGACGCGATCCGCTCCACCGCGATCGGTCTGGCCGTGGTGACGCTCCTCATCTTTCTCGGCTTCCGCAGCGTGAAGATGACCGTCCTCACGTTCGTTCCGCTCCTTTCGGGCACGGCCGGGATGATGGGGCTGATGGCGCTGCTCGGACTCGAGTTCAATTTCATGAACGTCTTCGTCGGCCTGATGCTGGTCGGCGTCGCAACCGACTACGCGGTCTACATGCTCCACCGCTACATCGAAGATCCGCCCTCGTACCACGACTCGGCGGTCGAGACGAGCAAGGCCGTGGTGATGGCGGCGCTGACGACCATCGTCGGCTACGGGTCGTTCGCGCTCTCGCACTACCCCGGGCTGCGATCGATCGGCTATGCTTCGACCTTCGGAATCCTCTTCAGCGGACTGGCTGCCATCACGCTGATTCCGGCGATTCTGACCCTTGGGAGGAAACGACACGATGCCTGAGAACGCTGCGACGATTCCCGCAGTCCTGACCGGCCGGGTGGTGCGGGGCCGTGCCGCCGTCAACATGATGCTGGTCGCCGGGGCGAGCGTCTTCATCGCCCTCGCCGCGCAGATCGCGATTCCCGTTCCGTTCTCACCCGTGCCGCTGACGATGCAGCCGCTGGCGGTGATTCTCGTGGGCGTCACGCTCGGCTCGGTGCGCGGCGCCGCGGCGGCGACGCTTTATCTGCTCGAAGGACTGAGCGGCCTCCCCGTCTTCGCACAGGGTCACGGCGGCCCGATGTGGCTCCTTGGCGCGACGGCCGGCTATCTCTACTCGTATCCCTTCGCGGCGTGGGTGGCGGGGTGGTTCTCCGAGCGAGGCTGGGGCGGGACGATCGTCCGCTCGGCCGGCGGCATGCTCGCGGCTCTGGCGGTGATCTATGCCGGCGGCTGGTCGTGGCTCGCCGCGCTGGCCGGCCCGCGCGCCGCGTTCACGATGGGGATCGCCCCGTTCGTCGCCGCCGACATCGTGAAGGTCGCGCTGGGCGCCGCACTGCTCCCCTGGGCCCAGCGCACGATCGGGCGCCTCACCGCCGAGAGTTGATCGATCTCACCCGGTCTGCGCCACCGGCACTTCCTCCTGGGAGTGCGGGGGCTCCGGCTCCGGGAGCGGCTTCGATTCCCGCCCCGCGCGCTCGGTGGTCTTCTGTTCGGCGGCGCTCGGCGGGAGCAGTGCGATCTTGAGAACCTCCTCGACGTGATCGACGAAGTAGAAGGTCATGTCGCGCTTGATCGCCTCCGGCACGTCGATGAGATCCCGCTCGTTCAGCTTCGGCAGGATCACGGTGTTGATCTTCGCCGCTCGCGCGGCGAGCACCTTCTCCTTCACCCCCCCGATCGGAAGCACGTCTCCGCGCAGCGTCACCTCGCCGGTCATGGCCACATTCCGCTTCACCGGACGTCCGGTGATGACCGAGATGATGGCCGTGGTGATGGTGATGCCGGCCGAGGGACCGTCCTTCGGGATCGCTCCGGCAGGAACGTGGATGTGGATGTCGTGCGTCTCGAAGTAGTCGGCCGGGATTCCCTGCTCGTCGGCGTGGGCGCGCGCGTAGGTGAGCGCCGCCTGCGCCGACTCCTTCATCACTTCGCCCAGCTGTCCGGTGAGGACGAGCTTTCCCTTTCCGCGAACGGCCGTCGCCTCGATGAAGAGGATGTCGCCGCCGACCGCGGTCCAGGCCAGCCCCGTGGCCACCCCCACCTGGTCGCGCTCGAGCAGCTCCTCGGCGAAATGCTTCATCGGCCCGAGGAACTTGTGCACGTTCGCGTCGGTGATGCGGTAGCTCTTCTCTTCCTTCCCCTCCGCCACCTGGACGGCGATCTTCCGGCAAATGGTGCCGATCTCGCGCTCCAGGTTGCGGAGTCCCGCTTCCTTCGTGTAACCGGTGATCACCTTCATGATGCCGGCGTCGGTCCAGATGACCTCCGTTCCGGTGATGCCGTTCTCCTCCATCTGCTTGGGGATCAGGTGACGGCGGGCGATCATCAGCTTCTCCTCGTCGGTGTAGCCGGAGAGACGGATGACCTCCATGCGATCGAGGAACGCCGGCTGGATCGTGTCGAGCACGTTGGCGGTGACGATGAACATCACGTTCGACAGGTCGTACGCGACGCCGAGGTAGTGGTCGCGGAAGGAATAGTTCTGCTCGGGGTCGAGCACCTCGAGCAGCGCGGACGAGGGATCGCCGCGGTAGTCGGCGCCGATCTTGTCGACCTCGTCGAGCATGAAGACGGGGTTGGAGGTCTGCGCCTGGTTGATGCCCTGGATGATGCGTCCCGGGAGCGCACCGACGTAGGTCCGGCGGTGCCCGCGGATCTCCGCCTCGTCGCGTACGCCGCCCAGGGAAATGCGGACGAACTTGCGGTCGAGGGCACGCGCGATCGAGCGGCCTAACGAGGTCTTGCCGACGCCCGGGGGGCCGACGAAGCAGAGGATGGGGCCCTTCATCTTGGCGCCGCGAAGTTTCCGCACGGCGAGGTATTCGAGGATTCGCTCCTTGATCTTCTCGAGGTCGTAGTGATCCTCGTCGAGGATCGCCCGCGCGCGGGCGAGGTCGTGGTTGTCGGCCGACTGGATGCCCCACGGCAGTCCGGTCATCCAGTCGAGGTACGTCCGGATGATCGAGGTCTCGGCCGAGTCGGGATGCGAGCGTTCGAGGCGCTTGATCTGTTTTTCGACCTCCTCGCGCGCCTCCTGCGGCATCATCTTCTCTTCGATCTTCTTGCGGTAGTTCTCGATCTCCTCGGCGACGTCCTCACCCTCTCCGAGCTCCGACTGGATGGCCTTGAGCTGCTGGCGGAGAAAGTACTCGCGCTGGCTCTTGTTCATCTCCCCCTGTGCCGCGCTGGAGATCTCCTGCTGCATCGTCAACAGGTTGATCTCGCGCGTCAGCAGCTCGTTGACCTTCTTGAGCCGTTCGATCGGGTCGATCGTCTCCAGGATGTGCTGCGCCTCTTCCAGCTTGAGGTCGAGGTTCGATGCCGCCAGGTCGGTCAGCCGCGCCGGATCGTCCAGGTTTGCGGCGATGACCATCACCTCGGGCGAGATGTTCTTGCCGAGCGACACCGCGCGGTCGAGGTTCTGCTTGACGGCGCGGATCAGCGCCTCCGTCTCCAGCGAACGCTCGCGCGTGACCGGTTCCTCGATCCGCGTGATCTTCGCCTTGAAGAACGGCGCGGTCTGAATGAAGTAGTCGATCCGCGCGCGGGAAAGTCCCTGTACCAGGATGCGGATGCGCCCGTCGGGAAGCTTCAGCATCCGCATGATGATGGCCACCGTCCCGACCCGGTAGAGGTCTTCCTCTCCCGGATCCTCGTTCTGGAAATCCTTCTGGGCCGTCAGCATGATCACGCGGTTCTCGGCCAGCGCCTGATCCACCGCATTGATCGACTTCTCCCGCGACACCGACAGGGGAACGATGATGAACGGAAAGATCACCAGATCCTTGAGGGGAAGCACCGGAAGGACATCGGGGATCTTGATCGCTTCTTCTTTCGCGGATTCATTCGCGTCAGTCATCTCGTCCTCTCCGACAGTTCATCTCCTGCGGCGAAAACGGCGGAGAACCGGTCGGATACTCCCGTTCCTTCGCCGTCCCGGGATCCCCGCGGCCCTCGATGGCCGCTCGCCGCTGCAACCGCTGTTCCTGCCTCGTCCTTCATCGATCACTTCAGTCTGTGAAGCTCTTTCACGAAGGCATCCACGTCTTCGAATCGCCGGTACACCGAAGCGAATCGGACATAGGCGACGGGATCGAGCTCCCGCAGACGCTCCATCACCATGACGCCGAGCTCGCGGCTCGAGATTTCCCGCCGCCCGGAGTCGTGCATGGCCGCCTCGATCGAATCGGCAATCCGGTCGAGATCGTCCTGCGGCACCGGACGCTTCCGGCACGCCACCTGAAGGCCCCGCATCAGCTTCTCCCGGTCGTAGGGCTCCCTCCGCTGATCGCGCTTGACGACCTGGAACGAAAGCGACTCGATCTTCTCGTAGCTGGTGAATCGCCGCCCGCAGCGCGCGCACTCCCGCCGGCGGCGGATGACGTCACCGTCGCGGCTCTCACGCGAATCGACCACGCGATCCTCGGTGTTCCCGCAGAACGGACACCGCATGGCCGCCCGTATATCACAGCCGCTCGCCGGCCGTCAGAGGCCGTCGGCGGGGGGCTTCTCCTCCGCCGCCGAAGCGACGTCGCGCCACCGAAGGCCCTCGTGCACGAAGAGGGCGAGGCCGCTGATCACCACCGGAGCGGTCCCGACCACGTGGAAGAGCAGCGCCACCGCCACGGAACTGTCGATGTCGAAACGATAGAACGTCGTCAGGACGATCTGACACGCCTTGTGAAAGCCGCCGATGCCGCCGGGAGTCGGGATCGCCAGGCCGACCGTCGTCACGCCGGTCACGAAGAAGCTCGAGTCGAATGGCAGGGGACGGTGCAGCGCGAGCGTCACGAACCAGAACTGCGACGTGAGACAGAACCAGATGCCGGCCGTGCAGCCCATCACCAGCCCGAGCGCGCGCGGCTGCCGCGCCAGACGGAGCGTCTCGGTGAATGCGTCGAAGAAGTGCATCCACGATCCGCGAAAGCGGCGGGGCAGAATCCGTCCCAGAAACTCGTGGGCGCGCCGCACGCCGCCGCGGAAGAAAAAGAGACCGGCAATGAAGACCGACAGCACGGCGAGGATCACCGCCGCGGCCACGGCGCCGCTCTTGATGATGAAGAACGATCGCGCCGTCCGCGGATCGAGCGAGAACGCGTCCCAGTGGGCGATCGTGAAATAGATGAACAGCAGGAGGAGGCTGTAGAGATCGAGGATGCGCTCGGTGAGCACCGTCCCGAGCGCTCCCGAGAAGCGGATCTCGGTTCGCCTCGCCAGGAGCGCCGGGCGGGCGACGTCGGCCGCGCGGACCGGCAGGACCGTCGACAGCATGTAGCCCACCGTGTTCGCGAAGAACGTCGGATAGAACGGCGGCGGATCGCGCTCGTCGAGGATCAGACGCCACCGCCAGGTGCGGAAGATCAGCGCGGCGAAGTTGATCAGCAACCCGGTCGCGAACCAGTAGGGATTCGTCGACCTGATCAGTCTCCAGACTTCCGCCAGATCGCTGTTCCGGAGGAAAAGGTAGAGAAAGAAGACTGTCAGGAAAACGATGGCCGCGAGCTGGAGAATGCGCTTCAACCGGGGGGAGTTGTAGCACAACACACACCATGCTCACCGTCTACACCAACCCGCTCTTCTACCGGCACGACACCGGAATCGGTCACCCCGAGACGGCCTCCCGGATCGACGCGGCCGTTTCCGGCGTCGAACGCGCCGGCCTGGCATCGTGCGTCAGGAGCGATGCCCCGGAGCATCCCGACACGGGCCGCATCATCGCCAGGGTCCATGCGGCCGGCCATGAGCGGGAGCTGGAAGAAGCCTGCCGCGCCGGACAGCGTCTGTTTCACTCGGTGGACAACCCCATCTCCCCCGGCTCGTTCGCCGCGGCGCGAGCGGCGGTCGG
>DATLYG010000135.1:0-10170 GCA_035574985.1 Thermoanaerobaculia bacterium
GCTGCGGGCGAGGTCAAGGAACGAGGAGGAGGCGATGCGATGGCATCGTCGACGACGAGTGACGCAGAGATCGCCCGCAGATCCCACGGCCCTTCGGGTTGCGGCGGCGAGCGGCCATCTGCTTCGTTGCCGCTCCTCGACTATGTCCCGCATCGCCTGCGTCGCGGCGCCTCGCATCTGGCCGCTCGGCGCCGCAACAAAAGGCAAGATATTGATGAAGCACTACACTAGCGCGGCCCGAGGATCTGCTCGAGCTCGGCCAGGAGCGCGTCGATCGAATAGGGCTTCATCAGGAAGCGCACCGCTTCTCCTCCCGGCAGCGACGCCAGGCGCGCGCTGTCCGTGTGTCCCGAGGTGAAGATCGTCGGGATGAGCCCGTGGGTGGCGACGATCCGCTCGTAGAGCTGGAACCCGTCGAAGTCGGGCAGGCCGACGTCGATCACCAGGGCGTCGGGGCGGGCCGCATCGATCCTCTCCAGCGCCTCCCCGGCCGTCCCGGCCACCACGGCGCGCATCCCTTCTGACTCCAGCAGCGTCTGCAGCCCGCTCGCGATGGCCTCCTCGTCCTCGACGAGCAGGACCGCCGCCCCCGGCCGTCCCCGCAGTGCCGGCGTCTCCGGCGTCTCCGGCCCGGCAGTCACCGTCGCTTCGGCGGAGGGGATGAAGAGGTGCACGGTCGTCCCCTTCCTCTCGGTGCTCTCGATGAAGATGTGTCCCTCATGCAGCGTGACGATCTGGTGTGCGACGGCCAGGCCGAGCCCGGTCCCTCCTTTCTTCGTCGTGAAGAACGGTTCGAACACCTGTTCGAGGCTTGCACGCGGAATTCCGGGGCCGTCGTCGGCAATGCTGATGTGGACGAATGGTCCTCTGTCCGAGAGGACGCCGAAGGGGAAACGCTGCCCCGCCGAGCACGCCTCCGCACCGAGGACGATCCGGCCTTCGTTCGGGCCGATCGCATCGCGGGCATTGATGACGAGGTTCGTGACCACCTGGGCGATCTGATTCGCGTCGGCATTCATCGTCAGCGCGGCGGGGGGGCGATCGACGACGAGCGCGATGACGGGGGGAAGAAGCCCGCGGAGTTGCGACTCGCACTCGTCGAGGAATCCCGCCACGCCGATCGGGGTGCGGATCGGCTCGGCCGGCCGGGTGTAGCGGAGCACCTCCTCGGTGACGCGCCGTCCGCGCTGCACGGACCGCATGATCGACTGCGCCGCGCTGGCGGTGCGCTCGGGGGAAGGGTTGCGAACGAGCAGCTCCGCGAACGGCTGGATGCCCATCAGGACATTGTTGAACTCGTGCGACATCGTCGCGGCGATGCGCCCCAGCGCGGCGAGGCGGCCGGCGCGCTCGAGCTCCGCGCGCATGAGTTTCTTCTCCGTCAGGTCGGTGAAGGAGACGACCGTGCCCTTCCGCTTCCCGGACGCGTCGACGATCGCCGAGGCGAGGACTTCCACCGGAAACGACGTTCTGTCGCGCCGCCAGAAGAGGTCCTCGGGGAGGCGAACCTGCCGCTGCGGCGGGGCGACGTTCACCAGAGGACAATCGCGGGAGGAGTAGAACGTCCCGTCGGCGTGGTGATGATGGATGATCGAATGGATGTCCTTTCCCCAGAGGTCGCCCGGCTCCCATCCGAGCATCGCGCAGGCCGCTCGATTGATCATCGTGCAGCGCCCCTGGTCATCCGTGGCGAAGATGCCCTCATAGGTCGACTCGAGGACCGTCTGGAGCTCGCGCGACAACGACTCCCGCACCTCTTCCGCCTGCAGTCGTTCGGTGACATCCCTGGCGACGCCGACAAAGCCGGCGACTTTACCATCGCGAAATTCGGGGGACATGCGGGTTTCGAGCGCGACCGTTCTCCCTCGCCGGGTCCGGACCCGATAGAGGACCTGTCCGGTTCCGGCTCCGGCCAGGCCCGCCTCGACTCGCTTCCATGCCATTGGCAGGTCTTCCGGCTCCAGGAGATCGGCGAACGTCTTCTTCCCGATCAGATCCTCGGGCGCCCACCCGATCGGCCTCGACGGCACGATCACATTCGCCAATTCCGCGGTCAGGACGATCACCGCCGTGAAGATCAGATCGTTGGTGGCGTCGATCGTTCGCTGATACCGCCGTTCGGTCTCGGCGAGCTGCTGCTCGAGATGCCGCCGTTCGGTGACGTCGTGGATCGTGGCGAAGAGACGGATCGGTCTGCCGTCGTCGCCGGCCACGGTCGAGGCGATCTGTTCGACGATCCGGATCTGGCCGCCGGGCCTGATGACGCGATACTCGAGCAGGTGACGGCCGATCGTCGGGGTGAACGAGCGAGAGGAACGTTTCGAAGTCGGGGGCGAACGCCTGCGGCTCGAAGCCGAGAATCCGGAACGTTTCGTCGGTCCACTGGGTCTCGCCCGTGGCGAGGTCCCGCGACCACGACCCGAGGTGCGCAAGGCGCTGCGCCGCCGCGAGCATCTCACGGCTGGCGAGAAGGGCCATCTCCGCCCGTTTGCGTTCGGTGATGTCCTGCACGTATCCGAACACACGGACGGGGGCGTGCGAGCCGGAAGGCTCCGGTTCGGCGCGGACGTGGACGAAGACCTGCGTGCCGTCGGGACGAATCAACTCGAGGTCGCCTTCCGCCGCGGTGCCGGCCGCGAACGTTTCGAGTCGCTTGCGGACGGTCGCAAAGGAGGATGGTGCGATGAGTTGCAGGATCCGCTCGACCGTCAGGCCTGGCTCGGCGGCGGGGTCGATTCCGACGATCCGGAACGCCTCGTCAGACGCCTCCACGACGACGTTATCCGTGAGTGACAAGGTCCACGATCCGACGCGGGCGATCCGCTGCACTGCGCGGAGGGCCTCTTCCATGCGGCGGCGCGCCTTCCGCGACTCCGCATCGCGCAGTTCCCGCTCGATCGCAGGAGCGAGCTTCCAGGGCCGCTCCTTGAAAATCACATCGTCCGCCCCCTCCCGCATCGCCGCGACGGCCTCCTCTTCGCCGATCGATCCTGTCACGACGATGAACGGCAGATCGATGTCCGCCGCCTTGAAGGCCTCGAGCGCAGCGCGGCCGCCGAATCCCGGAATCTGCCAGTCGCAGAGGATGGCATCGAAGGTGTCTTCGCGAAGCGCCGACAGCATCCCGTCGCGGGTCTCGACGCGGGACCAGACGGGATCGAAGCCGTTCCGCCGCAGTTCCTCGATGGCGAGGCGCGTATCGTCTTCGCTGTCTTCCACGACGAGAAGACGGAGCGGGCGCGGTGCACCCCCGTTGCCGGCCAACTTCACTCCGATCCCCTCCTGTTGACGGGGTTGCGTGCGAGGTGGTATTGCAGTCACGACTGATCGATACGGACGACGGGTATCGATTATGTCAAACATCGACTGCGGGTTGAAGTCGATGAAGTACGCATGTAAGTACACATATTGATGTGACAAGCCGCACAGGACATCGTCGCCGTCGTCACAGCAGCGCCTGACCGCGGCGGTACCGTGCCAAACCCGATGAAGAAGCGATCCCGCAACGCACGCCTGCCGGTCCTCGGGAAAACGCCCACCGGAATCGAAGGGCTCGATGTCATCCTGGAGGGAGGACTTCCCGCGGGCCGCCCGACGCTCGTCTGCGGCGGACCGGGCTGCGGCAAGACGCTCTTGGCGCTGGAGTTCCTCGTTCGCGGCGCCACGCGGTTCGGCGAGCCGGGAGCGTTCATCTGTTTCGAGGAAACGCCCGACGAACTCGCCCGGAACGCCGCTTCTCTCGGGTTCGACCTGGCGGGGCTCGAGAAGAGCGGGCTGCTGGCCGTCGACTACGTCTTCCTCGACCGGCACGAGATCGCAGAAACCGGCGAATACGATCTGGAGGGACTCTTCATCCGCATCGGGGCGGCGATCGACGCCGTCGGTGCGAAGAGGGTGGCGATCGACACGCTCGAGGCGCTGTTCGCCGCGCTGCCGAACGAATTCATCGTCCGCGCCGAACTGCGCCGCCTCTTCCGATACCTCAAGGAGAGGAACGTCACGGCCGTCATCACCGGGGAGCGGGGAGAGCGGACGCTGACGAGGCACGGCCTCGAGGAGTACGTCTCCGACTGCGTGATCGTGCTCGACCACCGCATCGTCGAACATGTCGCCACGCGACATCTGCGCGCGGTGAAGTACCGCGGTTCGCGCCATCAGACGAATGAGTTCCCCTTCCTGATCGATGACGGCGGGATCTCGGTTCTGCCGATCACGAGCGCGGGCCTCCAGCACGAGGCGACCAGGCACCGGATCTCGACGGGCGTGGCCGGGCTCGACGAGATGCTGGGCGGATCGGGGATTTACCGGGGGAGCACGCTGCTCCTCTCCGGAACCGGGGGGACGGGAAAGACGAGCGTCGCCGCTCACTTCGCGGCCGCGGCATGCGCGCGGAAAGAGCGTGCGCTCTATTGCTCGTTCGAGGAGTCGTCGTCGCAGATCATTCGGAACATGCGGTCGATCGGCCTCGACCTGGCGCGGTGGCAGAGCAGCGGCCTCCTCTCGTTTCACTGCGCACGTCCCACTTCGGGGGGGCTCGAATACCACCTCGCCGTTCTGCTCCGTCGGATCGCAGAACGGAAGCCTTCCGTCGTGGTCATCGATCCGGCCACGAGCCTCGAGGCCGTCGGTGGAGGCGTGGAGACGAAGGCGATGCTCGTCCGTCTCATCGATTTCCTCAAGAACTCGGGCATCACGTCGGTTCTCACCAGCCTCATCGCCGGCGGACACCCGCTGGAGACATCGGACGTTGGCATCTCCTCGATCGTCGACGTCTGGGTGGTGCTGCGCGACATCGAGCTGAACGGCGAACGCAATCGCCTGGTCCACGTGCTGAAGGCGCGCGGAATGAATCACTCGAACCAGGTGAGGGAGTTCATCATCAGCTCGCAAGGCATTCGACTCGTCGATGCCTGGCTGGGGCCGGAGGGAGTGCTCACCGGGTCGGCGCGTGTGGCGCAGGAGAGAACGGCGCACCTGGATGCGAAGCGGCGCGAGATGGCGATCGCGGCCCGAAAGCGCGAGCTGGCGCGCCGGAAGGCGGCCCTCGACGCACAGATCGCCGCCCTCACGGCGGCATTCGAAGCGGAAGCGGAACAGATCCGGAGCGAGATCAGCAACGAAGGGACGGTCGAGAAGGAACTCGAGGCCGCACGGCGGGCCATGGCCGTGAGTCGCGGCGTTTCCTCCGCCCCAGAAGGGAATGGACACGATGCCGGGAAAGGGCAGGGGCGGAAGTGAGAGATTGCCCTCACAAAAGCACGACTCTCCGCACGAGA
This sequence comes from Thermoanaerobaculia bacterium, assembly GCA_035574985.1. Classification (GTDB taxonomy): domain Bacteria; phylum Acidobacteriota; class Thermoanaerobaculia; order Gp7-AA8; family Gp7-AA8; genus DATLYG01. The sequence continues at coordinate 5,277 of DATLYG010000135.1, forward strand.
GGTGGTATCTGCGCCTCTACGTGGCAGGGCAGACGCCGAAGTCGCTGGCGGCATTCGCCAATCTGAAGCGTTTCTGCGCCGAGCACCTCCCGGAGTACGAGATCGAAGTCATCGACCTTCTCGAGGAGCCGCATCGCGCGAAACACGACCAGGTGGTGGCGATCCCGACGCTCATCCGAAAGCTCCCTCCACCGATCAAGAAGATCATCGGCGATCTCTCCGACTCGAAGAAAGTGCTGGTGGGACTCGAACTGGCGCCGCGGCTGGAGTCCAAGTGAGCGACAGAGCAAAGGCCGCCTTCGAGGAGGCAATGCGCGACGCATCACCGCCCGGCCGCTATGTCCTGAAGCTCTACGTCTCGGGAGTGACGCCGAATTCGATGAGGGCGATCCGGAATCTCCGCGCTCTCTGTGAAGAGGAGTTGAAAGGAGCGGATTACACGGTGGAGGTGATCGACCTCTACGAGAATCCGGATGCGGCGAGGGAGGCGGAGATCGTGGCCGCGCCGACGCTCGTCAAATCGTTTCCGCCACCGATGATGCGACTCATCGGCGATCTTTCCGACCGAAGGCGTGTCGTCGCCGCACTCGGTATCATTCTGCTCCGGACGGACTCCGTCTCGTGACCATGACCGTGGACGACCGGGAGGAACTCGCAGCAGCTCTCGCCACACTGGAGGCGATCCGGCGCGGCGAGGTCGATGCCCTCGTCATCAACACAACGCAGGGGGAGCGGGTCTTCACCCTCGTCGGGGCCGATGAGGCGTACCGCATCATCGTCGAAAAGATGCAGCAGGGGGCGGTGACCGTGTCGCTCGACGGCACGATTCTCTACTGCAATCCACGCTTCGCGCAGATGCTGCGGGCCTCGAAGGAGTCGCTCCTCGGCCGTCCGATCACCGATCTGGTCGCACCCATGGTCCGGGAGCGTTTCGCCCGGGAGATGGAGGCTTCCGGCGAGTCGCGAACGTACTTCGAGACCGCGTTCGAGCGGGCGGACGGGACCATCCTGCCGGTGGCGGTCGCCTCCAGCCGGGTCGACTTCGGCCCGTTCAAGGCGTGGGCGGCGGTTGTCTCCGACTCGGCCGCGCAAAGCGCCGCGGTCCGCCATGCCATGCTCGCCTCGGTCGGACACCGCCTGCTGAAGGCGGTCGATCCGGTGGAGGAGTTCGGCTCGATCTGCGCCGACCTCGCCTCGGTCTCGGGTGCAGATCGGGTCCGCATCATCTGTCGGATTCCTCACCGGGTCACGCACGCCGGCGCGCCGTGGCCGGCCGCGGATCCCGAGGCGATCCCTCCCGAAAGCGCGCAGAAGTCGGCCGTCCTCCACGACACGGCCGCGCCGCCGGAGGATCTGGCCGCTCTCGCAGCGTGGTACCGCGAAGAGGGGATCGGAAGCGCGGTGCTGGTGAGAATCAACTCCGGATCGAGGCCGGCCTGCTCGATCGAGCTGACGAGCGATCTTCCGCGACTCGTCCCGGAGTGGGAGGTGGAACTGGCGGCGGCGTTTGCCGTGATGGTCGAAGCGGCGCTCGCGCGGCAGCGCGCCAACGCGGAACGGGAGGAACTCGCCCGCGAACTGGAGGCCGCCCGGCGCGCGGCGGGGCTGGGCAATCTCGCCTCGACTCTGGCCCACGAGTTCAACAATGTGCTGATGGCCATCTCCCCCCAGGCCGACGTGATCCGGAGGATCGCCGCGTCGGACTTCGCGATCGGCCGCGCCTGCGCCTCGATCGCCCAGTCGGTGCAGCGCGGGAAGAACGTCACGTACGACATTCTGCGGTTCGGCCGGCCGCTGGAAATCGACCCGCGACCAGTCGCGCTCTCCGAGTGGCTGACGCGTGTCGCCGAGGCGATGTCGCGCTCGCCGCAGGCGATCGGCTTCTCGTCGTCCATCGCCGCGGAAATCGAGACCGCGGTCCTCGCCATCGACGCCTCGGAGACGGCCGATGCGGTGCGGCGGCTTGCAGAGAGCGGCGACCCTGCCCGGTTGCGCGAGCGCCGCGTGACGCTCGAAGCCGCCGCCGGCAACGGCGGCTTCGTGCGCTTTCTCCTGCGACACTCCACCCCCGTTTCCGCGGCGCTCGATCTCAGCGATCTCTTCGATCCGTTTTCGACCGCGCGCAGCCTGAACGCTCTCTCCCTCGCGATCGCACGCCGGATCATCGAGGGGCACGGCGGAACGATCGAGGCGATCTCCGATCAGGGGATGCTGGCGTTCCGCTTCACGCTTCCTCTGGTGTAGTGCTTCACGAGCACTACACCGGCCCTGTGACGTGCCGGAAAAGGCGAGAGCTCCGGAGCCCTTTGCCCTCCGGAGCCATTCTCAGCGCGTTGACAGCTGCAAAGGAGCATCCGCGCCAATGTGCCTCAGTGATCCATCGCTTCACTGTGGCTGGTCTCAGCGCGTTGACATCTGCGATGGCGCATCCGCACTGAAACCTCTTTGCCCCGATGATCCATCGCTTCATCGTGGCCCGGCTGCCTCGCGTTGACATCTGCGATGGCGCATCCGCGTGGCAACCGTTGCCCAGGTGGCCCGTCGCGCCACCACGGCCCGGCCCGTTGCGTTGACATCTGCGACGGCGCATCCGCACGGAACCCGTTGCCTCGATGGCCTGTCGCGCCACCGCTGCCGCCTCCGCACGTTGTCATCTGCGACAGAGCGTTCGTGCGAGGGCGAACGTCAATCTAGGTCCGCGAATGCAGTGCGGCAATGCTTTTCGCTGTTACATTTTTGACCGTTTTCCACAGCCTTCCACAGCCCCTCTGCAAGCGGATTTGTGCATCCGCGCGCAACGCGGCCTGATGACAGGGAAAGGCGCGGACGCAGGTTGTGGATGGCCGTTCGCGAGACGGGCCTCACGAGGGGAGGGAGACTTCCGCTGCCGGTTCGAGCACGGCCGGCAGAGCGTCAGCCGACGGCCGGGTGACCGCCCACCCGACCGCGGCGAACGTCCCGAAGGCGATGGCCAGCTCCCAGCCGTTGAGGTGCGGCTCGGGTGAGGAGGCGGGAACGATCGTGACGTAGAGATCGAGCCAGTGCCCGATCAGCACCGCGATCGCGACGCGCATCAGAATCGTACGGTTGCGCTTGGCCGGCTCGGAGAGGAGGACGAAGAACGGCACGATCCACATCAGCCCCACCACCGCCCAGAAGAGGACTCCCCAGTTTCCGTACGCGCGGACGGCGTAGAACGACGTCTCCTCCGGCATGTTCGTGTACCAGATGAGCATCCCCTGGCTGAACCAGATGTACATCCAGAAGGTGCTGAAGGCGAAGAGGAGCTTGCCGATGTCGTGCAGGTGGTCGCTCGTGATCGAAGCATCGGTGCGCGAGCGCGCGACGGCGACGATGGCGATCACGGCCAGCCCCGCCGTCACGAGGCCTGCGAAGCGGTAGACGCCGAAGATGGTGCTCGCCCAGTGGGGATCGAGCGCCATGAGCCAGTCGAAGCTCGACAGCCAGACGGTGAGTCCGAAGACGACGAGGAACGCCGGTGCGCCGCGGCGGTGCCGCAGCCAGCGGATCGAGATCAGCCACGCCGCGACCCAGGCGAACGCGCGGATGGTGAAGAAAGTGCGGTCGAGCCAGATCGCCTTGAGGCCGCCGTGAGGGAGGTGCTCGTGCCAGGCGGGATAGAGGTGGCTTCCGCCGAAGACGATCGCCGCCAGGGCGATCGCCGATCCGGGAAGCACGAGCCGTGTGAGCGAGCAGGCGATCCGCCGCAGCGGACCCAGCCAGTGCCCGGAGCTGGCGTCGTGGACCGCCACCACGAACGCCCCCGCGAGGCCGATTCCGGCGAGGAAGCATCCCGACAGCAGAACGTTCGGCCAGACGTCGTGCGGCGCGACAAAGGCCCCGGTCATCGCCATCAGCAGCGAGAAGGCGATGACGCCGAGGACGGGAACGAAGATGCGCGGGTTCATGGCTTGGCCTCCTGGTTCCGTGTCATGGCATGCTCGCGTTGCAGGCTTCGGACGTACTCGATCGCCGCCCAGCGATCGCTCCGGTCGATCTGTGCGGCATACGACGGCATGTTCCCCTGGCCGTAGGTGACGATGTGGAAGATCTGGCCGTCGCGCATCTGCATCGCCTTGTCGGCGAGCAGCGAGGGGGGCATCGGGAAACCGCGCTGCGCGACGCGCCCGTCACCCTTTCCGCCGGGGCCGTGGCACGTCTCGCAGTAGTTGGCGTAGACGATCGCTCCGCGGGCCCTGGCGGACGGCTTTCCGGCGGAAGGGTTCGCCAGCTCGATTCCGGCCCGAAGGGCGTCGGCCGGCGTGGCGGCGTAATGGAGCGGCATCTGGCCGCGGATGACGGTCCCCGGCACCGGCTCGCGCAGCGTTTTGCCGTCGCGGAAGTTCGGGTTCCGGTCGAAGGCGTCGTACGGTACGGAGTCGACCATGTTCGGGAGGACTTCGACGTTGGGCCGGGCGGGATCGTCGCGCAGGATCCAGTGCAGCGACAGCAGCGCGACCATGACGCAGAAGAGCGCTGCGTTGACGGCGGTTCTCATGACAGCTCTCCCTTGACGGCGATGGCGACCCCGTACGGCGCGGCGATCGCCTCGGCGTGGTCGCGGCGGAACATCGCTCCGTCGCCGTTCACCACCACGACGAAACGGTCGTCCGTGATTCCGCTCGTCACACGCTCCTTCTTTCCCGGCCAGAGGCGGCTGCGGAAGAAGAAGGCGAAGACCGTCGCGAATGCGCCGCAGATGACGCCGACCTCGAACGTCACCGGCACGAATGCCGGGAACGAGTAGAGCGGTTTTCCGCCGACGTCGAGCGGCCAGTCGATGGCCGAGGTCCATGACTGGAAGGCGAGAATGAGGGCGGCGCCGGCGAAGCCGCCGATCGCGCAGGCCCATCCGATGCGGCTCGGCCGCAGG
>DATLYG010000136.1:0-2276 GCA_035574985.1 Thermoanaerobaculia bacterium
TCTTCATCTCGGGGAGCTGTCCCGCCGGCAGCACGCGGACGAACGGCTTGTTCGCGTAGGCGTCGGCGTAGAGCGAAGCGATCTCCTCCTCCGTCACGGCGTGCGTGAAGGCGACGTGCATCGTCGAGAGAATTCCGCGCACCGTCGGCAGCAGGTGCGGGACGAACACGAGCGTCGCCCGGTCGCCCAGCCGCAGCCCCTGCCGGATCTCCGGCTCGTGCCGGTGCCGGCCGACGCCGTAGGCCTTGAAGTTCCCGTACAGCTCCGCGAACGACCAGGAGACGTCGGCCTTCTTTCCTGCGCCGGAGACGCCGCTCTTCGAGTCGACGATCACCGGCTGCTCGCGGTCGAGGATGAACGTCAGCGGCCGGAGCGCGAGGAGGACCGAGGTCGGATAGCAGCCCGGGTTGGCGACGAGACGCGCTTTCGACAGCTCGCCGTTGCACCACTCGGGGAGGCCGTAGACAGCCTCGCCGAGGAGTTGCGGCCGCTCGTGCGCGAAGCCGTACCAGTGAGGGTAGAGAGAGGCCTGCGCGAGGCGGAACGCTCCCGACAGGTCGATGACCTTGATGCCGTGATCGAGAATTTGCGGAGCGAGCTCGGCGGAGGTCTCGTTCGGCGTGGCGAGGAAGACGAACTCCGGCCGCGCGGCGAGGAGGGCCTCCATCGCGAACGGAGTCGCGTGAAGCTGCGGCGCGCCGGCCGGCCCTCCCGGAAGGGGGACGACCGGGCCGCCCGGGCCGCCGCTCGACGAGAAGAGGCCGACGATTGCGGCGTGCGGGTGCCGCGCGAGAATCACGGAGAGTTCCGCGCCCGCGTATCCGGTCGCGCCGATCACAGCAACCTTCTTTTTCGTTTCCATCGAAGTGACACGTTCCATGTCGTTGTCCTCTGCCCGGTCGGAAGCCGCGGAGCGTCTCACGCGCGCGTGCGGCGTCGTGCCGGAGTGAGCCCGGCGATGTGCTGGATGCGCCTGGCGAGGGCGAGGGCGGCAGAGGGGGTGGCGAGTGCGACGAAGATCGTGTCGTCGCCGCCGACGGTGCCGAGGACCTCTTCGAGGGAGGCCGAATCGAGAGCACTCGCGACCGGCTGGGCGGCGGCAGCCGGCGTCTTGATGACGACGAGGTTGCCGGCGGCCTCGCAGAAGATGACCGAATCGCGAACGAGCTGGTTGAGGCGCTCCTCCCGGAGTTCGCGCGGAGCGAACGCGGCGATCGGCGTGACCGAGGCCAGATCGGACGGGGCGACGTAGCCGGCGGGCGTCTTCGCCAGCCCGAGCTCCTTCATGTCGCGGGAAAGAGTCGGCTGGGTCACATGGACGCCCCGCTTGCGCAGCATCCGGAGGAGATCGTCCTGCGAGTGGACGGGCGTCTCCCGGATGATCTCGAGGATCGCTTCTCTCCGCCGGAGGATGTCGCCGTGGGATGAATGAATATTCATCGATCTGAATATTCATGCAAACAGCGGACGGTGTCAAGTATTTCCCGGGGCGGGCGAGGGGGCGAGGAGTCGAGGAGGCGAGGGGCGAGAAGGCGAGAAGGCGAGGGAGCGAGGGGCGAGAAGGCGAGGGGGGAGCGCCTCTTCACCAGTATGTCGTCGTGACGCTGCACGGGCCGTTCACGACGGCCTGACAGGCGAGGCGTTCGTTCGCGCCGAGGCGGGCTCGCTGCTCGAGCGCCGTAGGCGGAGAGACGTTGTCCGCGCCGTCGATCATCGACACGCGGCAGCGGCCGCAGATGCCGGTGCCGCCGCAGGAGTTGCCGAGCGGCGCTCCGGCGCGGCGGGCGGCGTCGAGGATCGTCTCGTCGGTCTTCGCCTCCGCCGAACGGCCCAATGGAACAAACGTGACGATCCGCAACTCCCCCTCCGCGCCCGGCGCCCGCGTCTCGCGCGTCGCACCTCCCTTCATAATAGGCCCCATGCAACTGACGCTCATCGCGGTCGTCTTTTTGCTGCTGATCGCTGCCGGCTACAGGATCTATGGATCGTGGGTGGCGCGGCAGGTGGAACTCGATCCGGCGGCGCCGACGCCGGCGCGCGAGCAGGAAGACGGTGTCGATTTCGTCCCCACCCGGCCGTTTTATCTGTTCGGCCAGCACTTCGCGGCCATCGCCGCCGCGGGACCGATTGCCGGCCCGATCATCGCCTGCCAGGCCTTCGGCTGGCTTCCCTGCCTGCTCTGGATCGGACTCGGTGTCGTCCTCATCGGTGCGGTCCACGACTTCATGGCCCTCACCGCGTCGGTGCGGCACGGCGCGCGATCGATCGCCGACATC
>DATLYG010000137.1:0-23914 GCA_035574985.1 Thermoanaerobaculia bacterium
ACCAGCTGAAATCGCGAGCCAGTCTCGAAGCGGCGAATTGCGATCCACCCCACTTCGTGAAGTAGTCGGAGACCTCCGCGGTCAGAACGATCAGCGCGAGGGCGTTCGCCGCGAAGAGAGAGAACTTCCACAGCCCCTGCCTGCCGCTCCTGGCCGTGCGCCAGGCCATCCCGGCAAACAGTGCGATCGCCAGCGCGTAGGACGCGGTCCTCTCGTTGAACAAAAACCGCGCGGGCTCGAACCGGTCGAGAAACAGCAGCCGGAAGACCCCGAACACCAGCGCGATCGTGCCGAGAAGCCGGAAGACGCGCGCGGCCGCGCCGGGAACCCTCGGGGCGAGAGCCAGCAGAGCGCCGGCCTCCACGAGCCAGCCGATCGTCACCCAGAGAGCATCGAGCCGCAGGGGAATCGCGACCGTCACGAACACGATGGCGATGGCGAGCTGCGCCGCCGCCAGATCGTCGCGACCGGTCCGGATCCGCATGGCCGCCATCAGCACGACATGGAACCCGGCAAGGACGAGCGCGTGACGCGACAGCCGGAGCGCGTCTCCGCGCAGGATGAACGTCAACTGCATGAAGTAGACGAATGCATTGAGGAAGGCCAGCAGCAGCGCCGCACCCCCCGCGGCAGCCGTGCCATTCCAGCGCCGCAGCAGCGGGACGACCGCAAAGAGAAGGAAGAATAGAGCGGCGAACGCGATCGTGTTCCGGGTCTGTGCAGGCGTGAAGTGCGCGTTGAACCACCCGATGAAAAGGAGCTGGGTTCCGACGTACGCGACCGCGAGCGCGCGTCCCCATGGAAAGAGTGCGGCGAGCACGAGAGCCGCCACGTCGAGAACGGCGAGATACGAGAAGAGTTCCACCTGACGGTTCGCTCCCGTGGAGAGGAGCACCGGCGTCAGGAAGCCGCAGGTGAATGCCAGGGCGGCCAGAAACTCCGATTGGTGACGGATCGAAAGCGCAACGATCGAGGCGGTGATCAGCGCCATTCCGGCAAACGCGGACGCATTGCCGATCAACGCATAGGTCTGTGACGCGGCCCAGATCGAGAGGTAGAGGATTCCGGCACCGGCCACCTTGAGCGAGTGCGCAAACGCCACGTATCCGTGGCGCTGGAAGCGCTCGCTCCAGGCGAAGAGCACCACGCCGGCGGCGAGGCCGATGCCGACGCGGGCGGCCGGACCAATCCACTGATTGACGAAGGCGTACTCGAGGAAAAACGCTGCACCGATCACCAGCGCCGCGATTCCGGCGCGATTGAGCCAGTGCGCGCCGATGCGAGTCTCGACCGGCTCCTTCGGCTTCGGACGCGCGGGCGCGGACGACGAGTCGGAACCGGCGGAGGAGGCGGGCGGCGGCGATGGAGACGCAGACCCCGGCTGCGGAGCCGGCCGCGGCTCGGAAGGGACGTGAGCGGCGGGTGCCGTCATGCCGAGGTGCCGCTCAATCGCAGCCAGCCGCTCCTCGATGCGGTCGAGTCTCTCGTCCGGTGTCATACGCCGGCCAGGGGGGAACGCGCCGGCGCCCCCGAGGTGGTCGGGCGGAGGCCGTTCCGGTTCACCGCTGATACCCTCCTTTCCAGGAAACGGTACACAGATTCCGCCGGAGTGACAACGAGGAAAAGTCGCGCATGGATGTCACGAAGAGAACCCGACTCCGCGCAGTCTACCTGGTCGCGGGCTGTCCGTTCGACCGCCTGCGTGACCTTCAGACGCGCAGCGCGTCGACCGGCTCGAGGCGCGAGGCGGTGAGCGAGGGATAGAGTCCCGCGAGAAGTCCGATCGAGATGGCGAACCCGCTGGCGGTCGCCAGCCCGAACATCGACAGCGGCAGTCCCGCCGGGAAAGCGCCGGCGATCAGCTTGACGACGACGATCCCGCCGCCCATGCCGATGACCGCGCCGGCGACCGAGAGCGTGATCGACTCGATCAGGAACTGGATGAAGATCTCGGCGTCGCTCGCCCCCATCGACTTCCGGAGGCCGATCTCGAAGAGGCGCTCCGAGATCGAGATCTTCAGCACCGAGAAGATCCCGACGCCGCCGATCAGCAGCGACACACCGGCGATCGAGAAGAAGACGATGCGCCAGTTGCGGAGAATCGTCCTGATCTTGCCGCGCTCCTTCAGGATCTCCTGGCCGACATTGTCGACGCGGACGTCGCGGATGCCGTTGTGTGCGCGCGCGTAGATCCGCGACGCTTCCTCTTCGGCATCGAGGCTCTTTTCCGGCTCGACCGCCTTCGCCAGCATGTAGGAGATCGCGTTGCGGCCGAACATGTCGCGGTAGATCGAGAACGGGATGTAGACGCCGCCGGTCTCTTTCCGCATGTCGTCGTCGTTGACGAACTCCATGTTGAACTTCGTACCGACACCGACGATGGTCAGGCGCCGCCCGCCGACGGTGACCTGGCGTCCGACCGCCCGGTCGCCGCCAAAGAGCTGCTGTCCGAGCTTGTAGCCGATGACGCAGACCGGTGCGCTCGTGAGGTGATCGCGCTCGCTGATGAAGCGTCCTTCCGAGGTCTTGCGGCCTTTGATGATCTGGAAGGCCGGGGTGATGCCGTAGACGTCGACGCGTCGCGATTTCGATCCGGCGGTGATGACGGCGCGCGACTCGCCGACCGGACCGACTGCGGTGATGAACTCGGCCTGCTCGAACCACCGGACGTCCTCCGGCCTGAGACCGCGCGAGAGGTGCGACCTGGCGCGCTCGACGCGATCGGCCGGCGTGCGGGGAGAGGCGGCGATGACGCCGTCGAGCCCGAGGTCCTCGACGCCCTGCCAGACGGCGGCGGAGACGCCGTCGAGCACCGACATGACGACGACGATGGCGAGCGTGCCGAGGATCACGCCGACGAGCGTGAAGAGAGAGCGCAGCGGGTGCGCCTTCACTTCCTCGAGACTGGTGCGGACCGATTCGCCGATGTTCATCGTCTACTCCGTTCGCAGCGCCTCGATCGGGTTGAGCCGCGACGCGCGAATCGCCGGATACATCCCGAAGACCAGCCCCGTCCCCGCGGCGAAGATCAGCGCCTTGACGATCGTGTCGGGGGTGATGATGGCCGGATTCCGCGTCAGTGAGGAGATCCCTTCGGTGAAGAGTTTGCCGACGAAAAGGCCGAGGAACCCTCCGAGCACCGACACCAGGACCGACTCGGTGAGGAAGTGGAAGAAGATCTGCGCCGGGGAGGCGCCGACGGCCTTCCGCGTACCGATCTCGCGCACCCGCTCGTTGAACGAGGCGAGCTGGATGTTCATCACCACGATGCCGCCGACGATCAGCGAGATCAGACCGCAGATCATGAACGTCATGTCGTACATCCTGTTGTTCGCCTCGTTGCGGCGAAGATTGGCCACGCGCGAACGGACCTCGAAGTCCTTCACGCCGTGACGGCGGAGAAGGATGCGCTCGAGTTCTTCGACCGCCTCGACGTGTTTCTTCGTGTCCCTCATCCGCGTCATGATCATCGAGACCTTCCCGTTCGAGAGCGACTGACCCTTGCGCGTGAGCAGCGTCGTCACGGGAACGAACATCTGCCGGTTCATCCAGCGCATCACATTGCGCTTCCGGTCGAACGAGAAGTACTTCTCTTCCATCACGCCGACCACGAGATAGCCGGCGCCGTCCATCGTGATGGTCTTCCCCACCGGGTCCTCCGAGCCGAAGAACTCGAGGGCCCGTTCGGTCCCGAGAACCACCACGCGCGCCGCCGACGCGACATCCTGATCGGTGATGAACCGCCCGTGAGCGGCGCGGAAGTCGTTCATCGGCGAATGGGCCGGGGTGACGCCGATGACCGGCCGTTCCTTTTCGATTGCGCGGTAGCGGATGCGCATCGACTGCTCGCTCTGCGGCGAGACGAGATCGATCTCTCTCGCCTCTTTGCGAATCGCCTCCGCGTCGCCGAAGGTGAGGCCGTCGGAGGCGAGCGCCTTCGCGTCGAGCGTCACCTTCCCGGTCGGCTCGTTCCAGATGAAGATCTTCTGGATGCCGCCGCTGACGCGGTAATACTCCATCGAGGCGGCCTTGCCGGCGACCGACAGCGAGAACGTCGCCACGATCGAGCCGGCACCGAGGATCACTCCGACGAGCTGCAACAGCGTGCGGCCGAAATGGTCCCTGATGTCGCGGATGCCGTCGACGATGGACTCGAGGATGATCACGGCTCGTCTCCCTCGACGATCAGGCCGTCGACGATCCGGATCCGACGCTGCGTCCGCGCGGCGATGGCCGGGTCGTGTGTGACGAGGATGATCGTCTGGCCGTTGCCGGAGATCTCCTCGAAGATGTCGATGATTCCCGAGCCGGTCTTCTGGTCGAGATTGCCCGTCGGCTCGTCGGCGAGGATCAGCGACGGGTTATTGACGAGCGCGCGGGCGATGGCGACGCGCTGGCGCTGCCCGCCCGACAGCTCGTTCGGCCGGTGCCTCGCGCGGTTCTCGAGGCCGACGCGTCGGAGCGCATCGAGCGCCCGCTCGCGCCGTTCGTCGCGGCCGAGTCCGGCGTAGAGCAGCGGCAGCTCCACGTTTTTCCAGATGGTCGCCCGCGGCAGAAGGTTGAACGTCTGGAAGACGAAGCCGATCTTCCGGTTGCGAATGCGGGCCAGCGCGCGCGCGGAGAGCTGCGCGACGTCTTCGCCGTCGAGCCAGTACCGCCCTTCGCTCGGCGAGTCGAGGCAGCCGAGGATGTGCATCAGCGTCGACTTGCCCGAACCCGACGGACCGACGATCGCGAGGAACTCGCCGCGGCCGATGTCGAGCGTGATTCCGCGCAGCGCTTCGACCGCGTTCTCCCCGGAGTCGTAGACCTTGCGGACGTCCTCCAGCTCGATCAGCCGCCGTGTCACCGGCACCGGCTGCGGATCGGGTTCCCTCCGTGCGAATTGGAAGACACTCATGATTGCCTCGTCGCCGGCCCTTCAGCCGCCCTCAATCGTCGTCTTCGTCCTTCTTCTTGTCGGCCGGGAGCGTCGGATCCTCGAGCGCGACTTCTTCGCCGGCCTTCAGCCCGCTGAGGATCTCGATCCGCGCGTTGTCAGCCAGCCCGGTCACGACCTGCCGTTTCTCGAACCAGACCTTCCATGCATCCTTGTCGTCGGCCTGCGCATCCTGCTTCTTCGCCCGCGCGGCGAGCGCCTTCGGGTCGACGTTCTTCTTCACGAAGACGACTTCGCCTTCGTCGCGCTGGAAGACCGATTCGACCGGGACCGTGAGAACCTTCTCCTTCTTCTCGCCGGAGACCTCGATGTTCGCGGTCATGCCCGAGCGGAGTTCGCGTCCCTGGGAGTCGAGCCGGACCTCGACATCGAAGACGCGCACCTTCTCGTCGAGACGGACCGCCGGAGCGATCCGGTCGATGCGTCCCTGAAACGCGACTTTCGGGTAGGCATCGAGGGTCACCTTCACCGGCATTCCGGCACGGATCTTCCCGATGTCGACCTCGTTGACGCCGGCCTTCACGATCATGCGCGACACGTCGGCGACGGTGAAAAGCACCGTCCCGCCGTTGAAGGAGGAAACGCCGGAGGTGATCGACTCGCCGATCTCGATCTTCTTCGTCAGGACGATGCCGTCCATCGGGGCGACGATGTTCGATCCCTGGAACTGCTCCGGCGACTGGTTGATGGGGATGCCGCTCTTCTCGACGATGTCGTATTTCTCCTGCGCCTTCTCGAACTCCTGTTTCGCGGAGAGGAACTCGGTCTCGCTCTCGCGGTGCTCCTTCGTGGCGAGAAGCCCCTGCAGAAAGAGGCTGTGGTCCGACTCGTAGTTGCGCTTCGCCTGCTGGTAGCGGATCTGCGCGGAGGAAAGGGCGTTCTTCGTCTCCGCGAGCGACTGCGCCTGGTTGAGGTCGGGCTCGACACGCGCGAGCAGGTCGCCCCGCCGCACCGCGTCTCCGTCGCGCCGGAAGATGGCCACCACTTTCCCCGACACGGGCGACTTGACGTCGACCTTCACCTCCGGCTCGACCGTGCCGACCTCCGTCACCTTGACGTGGACGTCGGCGATTTCGGCCTTCGCCGTCTTCACCGGGGGCTTGGCCTCTTCCTTGTTCTTCCCTTTCGCCTTCATCGCCCCGAAGACAACGACGGCGATCACTGCGACGATCGCGAACACGACGAGTTTCTTCTTCCGCTTTGGTGCGCTCATGGGAACCTCTTCCCCGCAATATTCGTGCGTTCGCAGAAATGGTTGCACCAGAGGTGTTACAAGTTGCGGGAAGGCCCGGGGCGCGAATCGGCAACGACCCGCGCCCCGCGCGGTGGTTCATCGAGATCCTGCTCGTTGCCACGCGAGCTGCGGGCGAGGTCGAGCAGCGAGGAGGAGTCGACGACGCAGAGATCGCCCGCAGATCCCGCGGCCCTTCGGGTTGCGGCGGCGAGCGGCCATCTGCTTCGTTGCCGCTCCTCGACGATGTCCCGCATCGCCTGCGTCGCGGCGCCTCGCATCCAGCCGCTCGGCGCCGCAACAAAAGGCAAGATATTCATGAAGCACTACACTAGATCTTGTGCGGCTGGAGCGCCTGGATCTGCTCGAGGGGATACGAGCGGGCGTCGACGTTCGGGTGGGCGTAGAGGATGCGGCCGTTCTCGTCGATCACGTAGGCGATCCTGCGCGCATGCTCGTCCTTCGCATCGTCGATCGCACCGTACGCCATCGCGATCTTCTTGTCCGTGTCGCCGATCAGCGGGAACGGAAAGCGGTGCTTCTCCGCGAAGCGGGCGTTCTCCTGCGGGGTGTCGAGGCTGACACCGACGATCTTCGTGTTCAGCGCCTGGTATTGGTCGTGGAGGTCCCGGAACCCGGAACCCTCCGCCGTTCAGCCGGGTGTGTCCGCCTTCGGGAAGAACCAGAGCACGACCTTGCTCCCGCGAAGGTCCCGCAGCCGGACGGGCTGCCCCCGATGATCGGTGGCCTCGAAATCGGGCGCCGCTTCTCCTGGCTTCAGCATACGCGCACCTCCGAACCTGCTTTTCCAAAGGTACCGCAGCAATCCCCTCAGGGACATCTCAGGGAGATGATAGATCGGGGAGGGTGTCGGCGCGAGCGTCCGCCGCGCCGAACTCGCGTTTCCACTCGACGAATCCGATCGCGGAGAGGATGAGGAAGACGAAATAGAGCCCGGTGGTCAGGTAGAGTTGCTTGATGAAGAAGACGGCGATCGCGACGACATCGACCGCGATCCAGTAAAGCCACGTCTCGAGCTTCTTCCGCGTCTGCAGGCCCTGCGCGACCAGGCTCGCGACCATCGTGAAGGCGTCGCCCCATGGGAGGGCCGCATCCGTTTTCGTCGCCATGAACGTTCCCCACGCGGCGGCCCCTCCGAGGGTCAGCGCCAGCGCCGCAGCGTTGCCACGGCGCGAGAGCCGTGAGACCGCCAGTTCCGAACGTGCCCGGCCGCCGTGGCGCCACTGGTACCAGCCGACGAACTGCAGGACGATGTAGATGAGGTGAAGGATCAGGTCGGAGTAGAGCTTCGCGTGGTAAAAGACGTAGACGTAGAGCGTCACCTGCACCAGGCCGGCCGCCCACGTCCAGATGTTCTGACGGACCAGAAGCCAGACGCAGAGAAGACCGGCGACGGTGGCGATGGCTTCGATGGCGAGCATTGCGGAATCGACGGCTCATTGTATGGACAAATGGGACATCCGCTATCGATCGGGCGACTTCGGCGGAATGGCGCCGGCGTCGCTGCTGACGGACCACGTTCCGCCGCTCCCGCCTGACGGCCGCGCGCTCGATCTCGCCTGCGGAGCGGGACGGAACGCGATCTGGCTCGCCGGCCGCGGTTGGCGCGTCACGGGCGTCGACGCGTCATTCGCCGGGCTTCAAATCGCGCAGGACCTCTGCCGCGGCCGCGTCGCGCTGCTGCAACACGACCTCGAACGCGATCCCCTGCCGTTCGCCGATGCGTCGTTCGATCTGGTCCTGAACATCCTCTTTCTCCACCGCCCGCTCTTCGCCGAGGCAAGGAGAGTGACCCGGCCCGGCGGCACGTTCATGGCCTCCATTCACACGACGCGCGCGCAGCGGATGAACCGTGCCTGGTGCCTCGGGGAGGGAGAGCTGCGCGAGGTGTTCCACGACTGGGAGATCGTCGTCTACCGCGAGGACGTGGTGGCGGAGATCGTCGCCCGCCGCCCTCACTTCATCCACTCGAAGACGACGTAGTGCTCGCCGTTCATGCCGAGGCGCGCATAGACCTGCTGCGCGACGCTGTTCCGCCGGTCGACGTAGAGACGGATGCCGCGCGCCGAGGGATCGGCCTCGACGCGTGCCTTGACGAAGTCGTACAACCCGGCATACACGCCCTGCCGGCGGAACTCCGGCCGCACGTAGACGCTCTGGATCCACCAGACGATCCCGTTGCGCCAGTCGCTCCACTCGTAGGTGATCAGCAGCGACGCGATCACCTCCCCCTCCGCCTCGGCGACGAAGTAGCGGCCGAGGGAAGGATCGCGGAAGACGGCATCGACCCCGCGCGTGCAGATGTCGCGATCGAGTTCGATCGACTCGGTCTCGCGCGCCATCGCGATCTGGAACTCGACGATGGCGGTTGCGTCGGCGGGGGTGGCAGGGCGATGGGAAATCACGTCGGATGCTCGATTTTGGATTTTAATTCTCCCGCGTGAATCGAGCATCCGGAACCCGGGATTCGAAATCGGAGACCCATCGCGCGATCCTTCTCATGGTCGCCGCGGCGACGCTCTTCGGCGCGATGGCGTTTGCTGCCAAGCTCGCATCCGCCCGCATCCCGGGACCGCAGGTGGCGTTCGTCCGCTTTGCCATCGGTCTTCTTCCGCCCCTGCTCGTCCCTTCGTATCGCCGCGCGGCTCTGACCTTTCAGCGATTCGACCTTCTTCTCTATCGCGGCCTTTTCGGAGGCATGGCCGTCCTTCTCTACTTCATGGCCATCGAGAAAATCGACGTCGGCGTGGCAACGCTGTTGAACTACACCTCGCCGCTCTGGAGCGGCATTTTCTCCCTCCTTTTCATCGGCGAGCGGACGACGCTCCGCGTGCTGATTCCGGTTCCCGTCGCGCTCTTCGGTGTCTGGCTCGTGGCCGGAGCTCACACGCGTCCCGGCGACATCCTCGGCATCGGCCGGTGGGAGCTGGCAGCGATGGCCTCCGCACTCTGTTCGGGCGCCGCGGTGACGGCGATGCGCGCGGCGCGCCGAGGAGAGAATTCATGGGCCGTCTACGCGTCGTTCTGCCTGTTCGGGCTGCTGGTGACCGCACCGCCGGCCCTCGCCAACTGGCGGACACCGGCGGCCGCCGACTGGATCCCGCTCGCGGCAACCGCGCTCTTCTCGATCGGAGCGCAGTTGCTCCTCACGCACAGCCTCCGCTGGCTCGACGCGATGACCGTCGGCGTGATTTCGCAGATCGGCGTGGTGGTGGCGATGGGTCTCGGCGTGGCGCTCCTCGGCGAGACGATCAACACGGCGGCGGCGATCGGGAGCATCCTGACGATCGGCGGCGTGGTCGGCGTCGTCTACATCACCTCGCTGGCCAGGCCGGCGGCGGAGTCACTCGTCGCGCCGGAGTGAGCCGCTCGAGCGCCACGGCGGTCCAGTCGTCGTCGTGCGTTCCGCGCGCGGCCTTCGCCAGACGCTCGAAGAGCATGGTGAGGTCACCGCGCGATGCGGCGATCTCGGCGTGGAGACGCTCGTAGCCGAGAGGCTCGCCGCCGGCATCGAGTTCCGGGAGGCCGTCGGTGAAGAAGAGCACCCGCTCGCCCGGCGCCATCTTCAGCGTCACCGACTCGTACGAAAGCCCGGCACGGACGCCAAGGGGATACCGCGGTCCGGGCACGCCGACGGCGCGGATGGAACCGCCGGGGGCGACGACAACCGGATCGGGAAGGCCGGCGTTCGCGATCGACAGCTCGCCCGTCTCCGGATCGAACATCGCCAGGATCGCGGCAACGAAGTCCCGCTTCGACAACTGGGCCGCGAGGCGATCGTTGAGCCGTCCCGCGAGAGGGGCCACATGCCGCTCCTCGGCGGCGAGCAGCGGGATGATTCCCTTGGTCGTCGCCATGATGAGGCCCGCCCCCACGCCTTTTCCCGCCACATCGGCGACGACGATCAGCAGGCGTTCACCGGCAAGCGGGATGAAGTCGTAGAAATCGCCGGCCACGAACGTCGCCGGGACGTTTCGTGCCTCGATCGAATAGAGTGCATGCTCGAGCCGCGCCGGGGGAAGAAGGCGCTGCTGCAGGTCGCGCGCGAGCGCGAGTTGCTGCTGCGCGAACTCCGCCGCCTGCGCCGCCAGCGCCGCCCGCCGCCGCTCCTCCTCGGTTCTGACGAAGCGCGAGTACCACACCCCGGCCAGGATGCCGAGACCCGTGTAGGCGGTCACGACGAGCAGGCCGGGGCCCACGCCTTCGATGACGATCCCGCGGCCGGTGAGGATGGCGACGACCATGGCCACCGGAAGGACGAACAGGAATCCGGCGGCGCCGTAGGCGCATCCGCATCCGGCCGAGGCGAGGAGACTTCGCGGATCGCGGCGAGGAATCAGTTGCGCGACCAGATACAGCAGCAGCATCATCGCCCCGCCGAAGCCGCCGACGATCACGTACACCCGGAGGCCGCCGATTTCAGGCCTCCCGACGGCAAGCATCGACAACAGCGCCCAGGCGCTGAAGACGCCGAACAGAAGCGGCGCCCACGGGATACGGCGCAGCATGTGGCGTCGATGCTACCCGAGAAGGCGGCGACTGATGGAGGGCGTCATGTCGAACATCGAGGGCGACCCTTCTCCGTCGAAGACCGGAGGGAGGTCTGCGCCGGAGCGGACGAGTTGCCGGATATTAAGTCAGCCTTTCCGCTTAGACTTCTGTAGCGCTATGCGTATTTGCTATTATATGCATTTCCATTACTCACTCATTCTGGCAATGCGCCGGTCCTAACGGACCGCCTCGAACCGCACAGTCAGCTCGAACCACGTGTCGACCGGCTTTCCTCGCAGGGTGCCCGGCGCGAAGCGCCACTTGCGCACGGCATCGATCGCCGCCTGGTCGAAGGCCGTGAAGGTGCTCGCAATCACCTCCGGATCGCGGATCTGCCCGTCGCGTCCGATGATGCAGCGGATGGTCACCCTCCCGCTGATGCCGTTCCTCAGAGCGATCGCAGGATAGTCGGGTCTGACCCGTTCGAGTACCTGCGCCGGACGCACCTCCCCTCCCGGCTGGAACGGAAGAGTGCCGTCGAGCGGAATGCCACCCGTCCCCTCTCCCGAGCCGACGCCGCTCGGGACGCCGAAAGGCCGCCCCATCGCACCGCTGCCGCCCGGGACATCGCTCGCCCCGGCGCCATCGCCCGAAACCGTCGCGGGATCGAGCGGTGCCGCCGTGTCGGGAATCACAACCGGTACCGCATCGCGCGGTGCCGTCACCCGCGGCGTATCGGATGAAGGTTCCGCCGGCGGCGCGGGGTCGCGACGGACCAGCTCCGGTGTCCCCACCGCCGGAGGCAATGCCACCTCCGCGGGGGTGAAGACCACGGCGTACGCATCGGGAGGCTGCTCCGGAAAGCCGACGGACCTGATTCCGACGGCGATCACTCCGACGATCGCTGCGGTGTGGATCATGAGCGACACGCCAAAGATGCCTGCGCGCCCCGGAGCCGCCACCACGCCCGGACGGACGAACGAGGTTTCGAACATGGCCTCTCCTCCCTTTGCCTGTTCGACCCTCCGAAGCCCGTGATCAAAACCTCTCTGCTGCAACGCTTTCGTGAACACGACTCCATCAAACCGCCATAGAATCGCCAAGACACGCGGTCCGGAACGACGCATCTTCAAGGCAGGTCTCGCCCACTCGGACAGCCGGGAATCGAGACCTGAAAGCTGGTTCCATGCGTTACGCGGCCACAGTCGTTGCCCTGCTCTGTTCGATCGCGCTGCGCGCGGAAACGGAGCGGTGGAAGGCCGTCGTGGCACCGCCGCGACCCGACCTGCCAGCCGTCACGGTGTTCCTCGGCGAGCCGGGACATGTCTCGACCTCGAATGCCGCAATCGATCTGCGCGCCGTCAGCGGAACCATCCCGTTCGACGGCTACATCGGGTATCACTTCGAAGTCGATCGTAAGAGGACGCTCGACATCCCGGTCGTCGCACGGGCGGTTCTGAAGCCGCACGAGCCATGGTCGTTCCCCGCGTGGGTGCAGCTTCGCGAGTCGGGAAGCATGGCCGTGCCGCTCAATCGCGAGCTGGTGGTCGAGTGGCGCGACCGCTCGATGCGCGTCATCGCGAAGCGCGTCGCCGGAACACCACCCTGGAGCGAGCCGCGACCGTTACGTATCATCCGCGAAGGTGAGACCCTCCACGCCTCCTGCTGCCTCGGAACCTTTGCACATGTCCGGACAGCGACGACGCTGCCGGAGGTCGCTCAGTGGTATGCCGCCTTCTCCGATCTCGTCATCGCCACCGATCTCTGGCTCGACCTTCCGATGCGCGTGCGCGAGGCGGCATTCGCCTCCGGCGTTCGCACCATCTTCATCGGCGTTCCTCGACCCGATCAGAAGTGGACGGAGATCGATCGCGCGATCGTCCCGGTGGAGTTCCTCTCGCAGCCGGGCGAGTTCCTCCTCCCGTGGCCGTATCGTGCCGATGCCACGCCGGTGAGCACGCCGGTCACGTGGCGCCCGAAACCGGAAAGCGACTTCGTGGGAACGGAACGATCTCCCTACCTGGTGACTCGCGGCCAAACCGTCTTCGTGGCTGATGAGTCGCTGTCGACCGCCCCCCTGCCCGTCACGAGCATGGATCCCGTCCGACGCTACTCGGGAGGAGAGTCTGTCGTCGAACAGAACCTTGTCGACATCGTGAGCGAGTACCGCGTCGTGATTGCAGGAGTCGCGATCGCGCTGTTCTGCGCCGCGTTCTCCATCATGGCCCGACGATCGATTCGCGCGTTGCCGGTCGGCCTGGCGGTGCTGGCCGCTGTTGTGATCCTCGCCTGCCGCGATCAGCTTCGCCCGAGCCGAGGGGTGCATCTGCATGAGGAGTGGACTCTCACGCGGCCCGATCTCGTGGTTCGTCTGACGAAAATCCGCGAGCATGGCCCGACACCGATCGGCGAGCGCCGCATCTCTCCGGACGACCTGCGGTTGTCCGTCTCGGGTGCGGGAGATGTGCGGCAGGAAGCGGAGGTCCGAACGCCGGCAACCGCACCGGGACATGGAGCGATGTACCTGTCGCGCGACGGCGCGGCGTGGGATACGACATCACGCTGGTCGGCCCGGCGGGGCCTCGGCCAGCCGGTGAAGGTCGCGATTCGCAGCATGGATCGCACCCGGATGGTCTTCGACTACGAGGCGCCGTTCGCCGCGCAGTACGCCATGGCCCGCTGGATCGTCGATGGAGTGCAGTTCCGAGGGGAGGCGAAACTGCAGGGAGTTCGCCAGGGACGAGGCATCATCGAGGCAAACCACTTCGTGTGGGCGACCAGGAACATCGAGACGCCGCGGCACGACAGAGGCGCCGTCAGTGTCACCCTCGCCCGGTCGAACCGCGAACATGAGGTCATCGCTTTCTGGAGCGAGCGCGCCACCCGCGAACACCGCGGCAACACCTGGGCCATGCGTGCACCGGCGCATCGCGACCCCGACGGGAAGTCGAGGCTGGCCTTCGCGCTGCCGGCGTTCGTTCCGGAGGGGCCGATGCTCGTCGAGGTCAACGGGCCGATCGCGCTCAGACAGGTGGTTCTCACCACTCGCGACGGGAGCGTCCCGATGGCCGAGGACAACGGAATGCTCAACCGCTACCGCGTGGACGGCGACGACCTTCTGCGAATCGCGTCGGAGGAACGAATCGTCATCGTGACGATCGAACCGGACGGCACCTTCACGGGGCCGCCGCCCCACATCGAGATCGCGGTGAAGGAGAAACGGTCATGACGGAGAAGGCCATCGTCGGAGAGCGTCTCCTCAAACGCTACGGCAAGGTCACCGCGCTTCGCGATGCATCCTTTGCTGTCACGCGCGGCTCGATCACCGGTTTCATTGGACGCAACGGCGCCGGAAAGACGACGACGCTCAAGATCGTCGGCACACTTCTTCGTCCTGATGACGGGAATTGCCGCGTTTTCGATCTCGACGTCGCGTCGCACCGCTACGAGATCCGGCATCGGATCGGTTTTCTGCCCGATGTCTTCGAGCTTCCTTCCACACTCACCCTCCGCGAGTACCTCGGCATCTTCGCCGAGCTATATGGGATCGCGGCGGGCGACCGCCCCAGACGGATCGCCGCCACGCTCCAGCTCACGCGAACCGAGGAACTCGCCGAGCGCCGGCTCCATGCGCTCTCGCGCGGCGAGCAGCAGCGCGTCGGACTGGCACGGGCACTCATTCACAATCCCGACATCCTGTTGCTCGACGAGCCGGCGGCCGGACTCGATCCGCATGCGCGCGTCGAACTCAAGGATCTGCTGCGTCTGCTGCGCGAGCGCGGGAAGACGGTGTTTCTCTCGTCCCACGTTCTCGCCGACCTCGAGGAGATCTGCGACGACCTCGTCGTGATCCGAAGCGGAAGCGTCATCTTCGCCGGCGACATCGGCGCCTTCCGCCTGCAGATGCGGTCGAGCACCCGCTGGCGCATCTCCGTCGTCAGCGGTGAGATCAGCATTCCCGCAGGGCTCTCGGGGACGGTCGTCGGCGGCAACGGCCGCGGCTCGATGGAGATCGAGGGAGATCTCTCCCCGCGCGAGCGCGCACGCTGGATCGCCGATCTGGTCTCCCGAGGGGTGGCCGTCTGCGAGTTCAGCCCGCAACGATCGACACTCGAACAGGAGTTCGCGAAGGCTGTCGAGGAAGAAGAAGAGGCGATGGCATGATCGCGCTTCTTCACTACGCGTTTCTGAAGAGCTGGAGAGACCGGTCGCTGCCGGCGTTCACGCTCTTTACGGCAGGGACTTTTCTGATGACGAGGATCGCCATTTCGGCGGTCGGAATGATTCGCGGTCAGCGAATCGTCGACGACTTCTTCTACCGCGATCTGCCGACAATCGCCGCCGTCTCTTCGGCAATGATGGCCGGCCTGGCCGGCTTCTGGACTCTCCGGCTGGAGATCGCGGATCGAAGCATCGGCTCGTTCGTCCTGGCGGCGCGATCCGTCCTCATGGCGGCCGCAATCACGGTCTACGCTGCCTGCGTCGGTTTTTCTTCGTTTCTCTTCGCCATCCCGATCACCGGTATCCGCGTTCCTCCCGAGGTGGGGAGCTTCGGGAACCTCATGCTGCTCGCGGCCTGCAGTTCCGTCGTGGCGGGCGCATTCGGTCTCGCCATGGCGACGATCTCACCCGAGCCACCGATGGTCGTTCCGACGTGGATCGGCGTCATTGCGATCATCATCGCGACATTCGAGTTGATCGAGCCTGTCGCCTTTGTCGGGTCGATCATCCTCCTCGCGCTGCTGTTGACCATGACCTCCCTGCTACTGGAGCGACGATGCGCGGCCTAGCGGTTGTTCGCCATCGCCTTCTGACCAATATCCGCGCCGCGGGATGGGTGTTCGGGATGTCGATCGCCCTCGTTGCTCTGGCGATGGGCGTGACGGGAATCGAGCCGATCGGCCCGTTCGCGATTCTGATGCCGGAGAGCGACTTCCTCGGGCACAACCCCGGACTCATCCTCGCGCTGGCAGCACGCGTCGTCGCCCCTGCCTACATTCTCCACATGATCGTTCTCGTCGGCGCCTGCCATGCCTTCGGGTCGAGAAAGTCGAGACAGAGTTCCACGGCCATGGCCGATCTGATGGACGCCGCGCCGATCACGCCGTCGATCCGTTTCTGGGGTGACGCGCTCGGAGTCTTCGTCGCAGCCATGACCGTTCATCTCACGACGCTGCCGTTGCTGGCGTTCGTCTTCGCCGTGAGTCCACTGCCGCTGTCGACGTTCGCCTGGCTCGAGTTCGCGGTGCTCGTTTTCGTCGCCCTCGAGAGCGCGGCTGCATCGTGGAAGCTGCACGCATCGCGCATTCATCCCGGCACCGCCCGAGCGGCCAGCAGCGGAGCGGTCTTCCTCATCCTCGTGGCAGTGGCGACCTTCTCGTTGACGAGGTGGCGCGAGTTCCGCGATGCGTGGGCGCAACTCATGATCTGGCCATCGCCGCGTGCCTGGGCGGCGATCGTCGAGACGATCGACAGCCCGTCGCTCCTTCTGTCGGCGACCGTCGCGCTTTACGCTGCGTTCATCGCGTTCTACTACGTCCGTGGAATCCGCGCTCTGGAGGAGGCTTAGGAATGCTCTGCAACCTTTGTGGACAGGAGAATCGACAGAGCGCCAGATTCTGCGACGGCTGCGGCGGATCGCTCGATGCGACCGTGACGAAGACCGGAACCGATCCGGAGCTCGACGCTGTCAGGCGCGCGTTCCACGAACGATTCGTGGTCGAGTCGCTTCTCGGGCGCGGCGGGATGGGGGCGGTCTACAAGGCGCGCGAACGGGCCCTCGACCGAAGCGTCGCCCTGAAGATCGTCCCGGAGCATCGGTCGCAGGATGTGCACTTCGTCGAGCGTTTCCGGCGCGAGGCACGGATCGCCGCGCGGCTGCGGCACCCGCGGATCGTCTCCGTGCACGAGGTGGGAACCATGGGACCCTTCCCCTACTTCTCGATGGACTACATCGAGGGAGGAACGCTGCGCAGCGTCGTGCAGCGGCGCAGGTCGCTTTCACCCGAGGATGCGATCTCGATCGTCGCCGAGGTGTGTCGCGCCGTGGCGCACGCCCACGGCAAGGGAGTGATTCATCGCGATCTCAAGCCGGAGAACGTGATGATCGACAGCGAAGGAGATGTGTTCGTGATGGACTTCGGCCTCGCCCGTGTGAGCGAGGAGCCGGCGCTGACGCAGAGCGGAGCGATCATGGGAACGCCTTTCTACATGAGCCCCGAACAACTCTCGGGCGGGAAGGTCGACGAGCGGAGCGACATCTACTCGATCGGTCTGATCCTCTACTACTGCCTCACCGGGAACGACCTCTTTGCCGCCGAGAACGTCTCGGCCGTCGTAGCAAAGCACGCCAATACGCGCATCGTCGACATCGTCGAAGCGAATGCGCTCCTTCCGCCCAGCCTGCAGGACGTGCTCCGCTCGATGCTGGAAGAGGACATCAACATGCGTGCGAGATCGGTGAAAGAAGTGCTGGAACGGCTGACTCTCAGGAAGATCGTGGCGCTCGGGATCGCCGCAACCGAGGAATCTTCGGAAGAGGCGCCAACGATGGCGACCCCGGCGCCGGAACCGGTCGAGCCGCGACCGATGTCGATCGACACCCCCGCCCTCGCGGCCGCTGCGGAGCGGAGGAAGGCGCGTCTGCGGTCCCTGCTCGATGAAATGTGACGCGATCGATAAGATCGACGCGTGAAGGTCACCTTCGGCCGCTTCGACTTCGACTCCGACAGCCGCCTCCTGCTCGAAGACGGCACGCCCGTGCACCTTCCCCCGAAGGCGTTCCGGTTCCTCGAGATTCTGATCGCGAATGCTCCGCGTGCCCTGTCGAAAGAGGACCTCTGCTCTGCGATCTGGCCCGACACGTTCGTCGAGGAGTCGAACCTCGCCGGGCTCGCGGCCGATGTTCGCGCGGCGCTCGGCGACGAGTCGCGGAGGCCGCGATTCATCCGGACCGTCCACGGCTTCGGCTACGCATTCTGCGGCGAGATCAGCGGTGCGGCCGAGCGCGCGAAAGTGGGATCGATTCACTTTCGCGGCGAGGAGTTCGACCTGCACCGCGGCGAGAACATCCTCGGCCGCGACCCGTCCGCCGACGTTCCAGTCGACGACGCGACGGTCTCGCGCCGCCACGCACGCCTCTTCGTCTCCGAGGAGGGCGTCACGATCGAGGACCTCGGCAGCAAGAACGGCACGTTCATCGACGACCAGCCGGTGACCGGTCCGTCGCCCGTGACCGAAGAGCAGGACATCGTTCTCGGCGACGCGCGGCTGACGCTCCGTCTCGGGAAACGGATCCGCTCCACGGTGACGGTCACCCGCCGCCCACGCCGTTAGGCCGCGGCCGAGAACGAATCGTGCAACGACCCGGGGCGATGAGGATCGCAGCCGCAGCACTGGCCATCGCCGTTCTGTCGTGCAACACTGCCGCGAACGTGGATGGCGGCTGGCGCGTCGAAGTGAAGACCGAGGGGGGATTCGCGGGCACCGGCGTGGGTTCGATACGGATCGACGCGCGATCGGCCGAGGCGTCCGATCCGGCACGCAGGTGCCGCCAGTCGCTCCCGAACGACGACGAAACGATGCTTCGGAAATCGATCGAGCGAGCGAACATCTCCGCATGGCGCGCGGAGTACGTCAGACCGGAGAACCGCGACGGCTACGCCGACCAGATCCGCTACACGCTGACCGTCGAGCGGGCCGGCGAAACGCGCGCCACGTCGTGGCACGACGACTCGGCCCATCTCCTTCCACCCGACGCGCGGGCGCTCTTCGATCGCGCATGGAAGATCCGGGACATGATTCTGCAGGAGTGCCGCACAGCGCATGGCCAGACTCACACGCGATGAAGAACTCGAGCGGATCGTCCGCGAACTGAACGAGACGGCACCGGGCGACGCGATGCCCGCCCGCGAGAGCGACTGGCCGCCTGCCGCCGTGCCGGAGGGTGACGCGCTCGAACGGCTCCTCGTCGAGATGATCCAGCGCGAGGCGAGCGATCTGTTGATCCTCGCCGGTGCGCCCCCCGTCTTCCGCATCGGCGGACGGATCACGCGCGCCGATGAGACGCCGTTCGACGCCACCGCCGTCGACTCGATCCTCGCCCCTCTTCTCGCCCCCGCAGTGCGGCGACGGATGGACGCGGACGGCGCGGCGGACCTGACGCTGAGGGTGCATCGCGGCGGCGACGGACGACGTTCCTTCCGCTTCCGCATCAACATCCACCGCCAGCGGGGCACACTCGCCGCGGCCGTCCGCGCGCTGCCTCCCGACGTACCGACTCTCGCGGAATTGAATCTCCCCTCGGTCCTGGCGGACCTCGTGAAACCGGCCCGGGGTCTGGTGCTCGTTTGCGGAGCGACCGGATCGGGCAAGACGACGACACTCGCGGCGCTCGTGGGAGAGATCAATCGCAACGTCGCGCGCCACGTCATCACGATCGAGGACCCGGTCGAGTACGAGCATCGCAACGCGAAGTCGGTGATCGAACAGGTCGAGGTCGGGCGCGACGCGCCGTCCTTCGCCGCGGCCCTGCGCGCGTCGCTGCGTCAGGACCCCGACGTGATCCTGGTCGGCGAAATGCGCGACCTCGAAACCACTGCCACCGCCATCACCGCCGCCGAGACGGGCCACCTCATTCTCTCGACCCTGCACACGAACGATGCGGCGCAGGCCATTCACCGGATCGTCGACGTCTTTCCACCGGCGCAGCAGGCGCAGATCCGGCAGCAGCTCGCGATGACGCTCAATGCGATCGTCGTGCAGCAGCTCATCCCGCGGGCGGACGGCCCGGGGCGTGCGGTGGCCGCGGAGGTGCTGCTCGCGAACGATGCGGTCCGCAATCACATCCGCTTCGGCAAACTTCAGCAGCTCGCGTCCGAGATCACCCTCGGAAAACGTCAGGGCATGATCTCCTTCGAGGAATCGCTCGCCGGACTGGTCCGGCGTGGAGCGATCGCCCCGGAGGAGGCGCGGATCCGCGCCTCGCGACCGGACGAGCTGGAAAGCCTCCTCGGACGTCTCTGATCTCGCCCGAACTTTGCAAGGCGCAGGAGTCGGATCGACTCGAAGGGGGCGCCCTGACGAACCCGTCGAACGGTCCGCGGATCGGAACCGACGGCCGGACCTGCGAAGCGGAGAAGCCACGTCATGGAGAAAGGGGACTACCAGGATGGATCGACCGATGGAAGCGAACAGGGCGGGAGCGGCCGCAGAAACGAGCGGCGGATTCGACAGGGACGTCTGCCCGCACTGCGGGTCGTCCAAAAACCGCGGGGGAATCGAGGCGCTGCTCGGCCAGCTCGGCATCTCGAGCGAGATGCTCGAGAACCTCGACATCGACCAGCTCGTGAACTCGGCGCGCGACTACCTGAAAGACGGCGGAACGAAGGCGAAGAACTTCGCGAAGGAAAACCCGGGAAAAATCGCCGCCGGCGCAGCCGTCCTGGCGATCGGCGCGGGGCTGCTCATGAGCAGACTGCGCAACAGGGAGTAGACACGGCGGGCGGGGCTGGCGAGAGCGTCCGGGACGCCTCGCCACTCCCCGGCGGATCCTACTGGCCCTTCCGCGAGGCCATGGCGCGCTCGAACGCGAGAGCCATCGCGCTCTTCCCTTCCGCGTCGCCCTTCTCACCGAGGAATTTCGAATACTCCTCGCGTTCGGCCGCGGCCCTGGCCGCCTCGTGCGAGAGCGAGATCCGTCTCCGGACCGCGTCGACGCTCATGACACGCACGAACACCTTCTGGCCCGGCTCGTACGAACCTTCGGGATCCGAAGCGACCTCGGAATTCGGGATCAGTCCGGTCAGACCCGGTTCGATCTGGACAAAGACGCCCGGCGCCGCGCGATGATCGACGATCGCCTCGACGATGCGTCCGATCGGATACTTTTCGCTCGCGTATTCCCACGGATCGCCGACCGCCACTTCCCGCAGTGACAGCGAGAGGCGCTTCTTCGCCGGATCGACTTCGCGCACCCAGCCGGAGACCGTCGAACCGATCGCGACCGACGGGTCGTGCGGCTTCACGCCGATCGGAAGCTGCGACACGTGCACCAGCCCGTCGATGCCCGGCTCGACTTCGACGAAGAAGCCGAAGTCGGTCGAGCGGACGATGCGGCCGGTGAACGGCGTTCCCGGAACGTAGCGTTCCGCGACGTCCGACCAGGGATCGGGCTCCTGGTCCTTCATCGACAGCGAGATCCGCTTGCCGTCGTTCTCGACCTTGATCACCTTCACGCGCACTTCCTGGCCGATCGAGACGACCTCGCGCGGATCGGTGACGCGGCGGCGGCTCATCTCCGAAACATGAAGGAGCCCGTCGATTCCACCGAGGTCGACGAACGCGCCGAACGGGGTGAGGGTCTTCACGCGACCGGTCAGCTCGGCGCCGGGGAAGACCGCCTTGCGGATCTCTTCGGCGCGCGCCGCGGCCGCTTCCTTCAGGAGCACGGCACGGGAAACGACGATCCGGCGGCCGTCATCGGAAAGCTCGGTGACGCGGAACTCGAAAGTCTGTCCGACGAACGCGTCGGGGTTCTCGATCCTGCCGAGAGCGATCTGCGACAAGGGGCAGAAGGCGCGCAGTCCGCTGACGTTGATGTCGAATCCGCCCTTGTTGCGGCCGGAGACCTTCCCTTCGACGGGAAGGCCGTTCTCGTACATGCGGCGGAGCTGCTCGAGGGTCGCCTTTCCGCGCGCGAGCCTGCGCGAGATGCGGATCTCGGGAGAGGTCTTGACGACCGTTCCCTCGACCATGTCGCCGACGTCGAGACCCTCCAGCTCGGCTGCGTCCATCACCGCTTCGGACGGCCCTCCATAGGAGACGAAAGCATCGTCGCCGGAGATCGACACGATCTGCCCACGCAGAAGTTCTCCCGTTTCCGGAGTCTTGAAATTCAGGCTGGCTTCGAACGCCTCGGCGAAGGTCGCTTCAGCGTTTTCTCTCGACTGGCTCATGGGGTGGTTCAACGCCTTTCAGTGATTGTGTCTCGGCCCGCGAGAACGGTTGGAGCCGCGTATGTTAACCGCGGAATGGAACCGTCGCAACATGCCGGCCGTCACCTTTCTTCCTGCGCTCTGTCACAGGAGCGACGGCGTGAGGGCGGAATCCCCGCGGCAGCTGTCCGCACGCCGGCCCGCCATCGATGCCGCGCCGCCGAAGGACGTCCGCCCCGATCCCCCTTTCCCCGGCTCAGCATGACACGTTTGCCTCTTGCCGGCACGCGCATCGCAACCTAGATTGAGTGTCACCTTCGGCGCGGACGCTCCACGCGGCTGTCAACGCGGTGAAGGTCGCTTCGAGCGCGATGGGCTTCGGGGTGAAGGCGGCCCGGACGCTACTTTGCAGATGACAACGGGCCGTCGATGCGTCCGGCGGAGCAAAGGAAGGCCGGGCGAGTCGGTTCGGATGCCCTCTGGTGGCTGTCAACGAACCGGGAACGACTCGCGGGACCAGAGACCGCGAGTTTTTCTGTATCGTTCTCCGCTGCGTGATCACACGGGTCTATCTCGCCCGCCATGGCGCGACGCAGCTCTCGGCCGAGGACCGCTTTGCCGGCTCGACCGACGTCCTCCTCTCCGATCTCGGGCGCGAGCAGGCGCGGCTCCTCGGCGAACGCCTCGCCGCCGAGACGCTCTGCGCCGTCTACGCGAGCCCGATGCGACGAACGATCGAGACGGCGGAGTTCGTCGCCGGGCCGCAGTCGGTCGAAGTGCTGACCGTCGAGGCGTTCCGCGAGATCGCCCACGGCCGGTGGGAAGGAATGACCCGCGCGGAGGTCGAGCGTCAGTATCCCGACGAATACGCGCGATGGGAACACGATCCCTTCAGCTTCGCGCCGGCGGGCGGAGAAACGGGACTGCAGGTCACGGCGCGTGCGCTTCCCGCTCTCCTCGAACTCGTCGAACGGCACGAGGGGAAGCGATTCCTCGTCGTGTCGCACAAGGCGACCATCCGGCTGCTCCTCAGCTCCCTCCTCGGATTCGATCCGCGCCACTATCGCGACCGCCTCGACCAGAGCCCGGCGGCGCTCAACGTCCTCGACTTCAAGGATCGCGCGCACGCACGCCTGACGCTCTTCAACGACACGTCGCACTACACCGCTCACGACATCCCCGCCGTGCCATCGAACCGGCTGTCGAAGGTGTGGGATGAAAAG
This sequence comes from Thermoanaerobaculia bacterium, assembly GCA_035574985.1. Classification (GTDB taxonomy): domain Bacteria; phylum Acidobacteriota; class Thermoanaerobaculia; order Gp7-AA8; family Gp7-AA8; genus DATLYG01. The sequence continues at coordinate 22,840 of DATLYG010000137.1, forward strand.
TGACTACTCGACGCGGAACTGCACCGGGGCGAGCTTCGCATCGCCGCGCGTGTAGATCTTCAGATTGTTCGCCTTGTCGAGCATCTGGATCGAGCCGGCGGCCCAGATCCCTTTCGCCGCATTCTTCGGAACGGTGATCCGCCCGACCCACGTCTCCGGGTCACCGGCCGGCGACATCGAAAAGAACAGCCGCGGCGCATTTCCCGACTCGCTCGGCCCGGCCATGTGCCCGCTCACGCTCGCCACACCGGAGAGGTCGTCCGCGACGGTCGCGGTGAGCGTCACCACCGTCTCCTGCACGTTGCTGACCGCCGACGTGTCGAGGACCAGCGCCAGCAGCGCCGGCGGCTCCGAGTCGCACTGATCGGAAAGGATGTTGAGCTTGACCGACGCGACGAGCGGATTGTCGCCGCGCATCGCGGTCGTGTTGTTCGCCTTGTCCTGGAGCTGGATCTGTTCGAGCTGCCAGTCGCCACAGTCGACCGACAGCGGCGGCAGGAAATCGCACTCCCACTGCGTCCCGCTGTTGCGGCATCCAAAGCCGACGCGGGCGAGCCTCGACGGGCTGTGGAAGACGCCGCTCACGAGCGCGACGCCGGAGCGGTCGTCCTCCGCCTGCACGAACACCGTGTTCCGCTCTCCCGCCTTCATCGCCCGCCGGTCGAGCCAGATCGCCCGCAGCAGCGGCGGGGAGGAGTCGGGACGCGAAGAGACGACCGTGAAGGTGCCGCCCGGCGGGATCCCTCCCTGGTTGTAGCTCAGCACGACGGGATTGCTCGCGTTGTCGGTCATGTGCAGGTAATTGATCCGCCACACGCCTTCGGGCGCTTCGCGCGGAATGAGTACGCGCGCGCCGTAGCGGTTCGGGTCGGCCGGGTCGCGCGTCAGCGCGAAGCCGAGGAGGCCGCCGGTCGGGCTGACGATGCTGCCGGAGATGTTGCGGACGCCGCTGAGGTCGTCCGTCGCTCCGACCGTCAGCCCGATCTCCTCCCCATCGCGCACCTGCGGCGGAGTGAACTGGATCGAGACGAGCTGCGGCGGCGTCGAGTCCGACGTCGGATCCTTCTCCTTCACG
>DATLYG010000138.1:0-2685 GCA_035574985.1 Thermoanaerobaculia bacterium
CGGGAACGCGCCGCCACTCCTCCAGCGGCGTGCGCGGCTTCTTCGCGGCCATGGTCGTGAACTGCCGCGATTGTAGCCGGTCTCCCGTGAAGCGGACGTCACCCGTCCGCTTCCCGGCGTCGTGAAGCACGACACCAGAGCATCACATCCAGGGTTCGTCGGCGGAGGGGCCGTAGATCGACGGCACCTTCGCACCGGCCAGCCGGAGATAGACCGAGAACTGGCCGCGGTGGTGGATCTCGTCGTGGAGAAGGAACCAGATCCACTCCCAGCGCGAGATCTGGCCCATCGTCTTCGGGGCGACGAAGAACGAGATCTTCTGCTCGAGATCGGCCTCCGAGGCTCCCGCGACCAGCGCCCGGAAGTCGGCGTGCGCCTTCTCGCATGCGGCGAGAATGTCGGACCACGCCTCCGGCGGCTTCGGTGCCTCGCCCATCGCCTGGCCTTTGGCGAAGTGGTCGTGCCAGACCATCGTTCCGAGGCCGCGCTCGAGAACGAAGACCCACGCCAGCTCGCGCGCGCTCTTCGACTTCGGATGGGGGCGAAGATCGAGTTTCTCCTCGGGATAGGCACGGAGCACCTTCATCGTGATGGCGTGCTCCCGGTCACAGGTGTCGAGGTAATCCTGCTTTGCCTTTGATGACGGCATCGAGTTCCTCCCGAACGAATGCGGAGACGGTATCACCGCCCGACGAAGATCCGCCAGCGCATGCCGGAACCCGCGAGCGCGTCATCGCGCCGGCCGTTTCCGCTTGACGATTCCTTCGACGAGCAGTTCGGCGATGTCGCGAGCCTCGCGTTCGACGGTCCTGCGGCTGCCGGGCTCGCGGGTGCCGAGGCTTTCCGGGAGCAGCGAGTTCGTGGCCAGCAGCAGGGCCCGGGCGGTGCGGGGGACGCTGTCGCGCGTCAGGACGCCGGAGCGGACCCCTTCCTCGAGGACGCGCCGGAAGATGCGGCTCTCGCGGGCGAAGTGTCGTGTTCTCCGCGCCAGGAGCGCGCTGCGGATCGAGGCGAGGAGATCGTCGGGCCCCTGCGAGTCGTCGCGGGCGGAGTCGAAGCGGAGCATCACGCGCGCCACGAGCATCTCCCTGATCCGCGCCGGGACGGAGCGGTCGCTGGCGGCGATCTCCTCGAGCCGGTCGCAGACGCGGTCGGCGGTCCGGTCGACCGTTGCCAGCACCGCCTCTTCCTTGGTCGGGAAGTAGAGATAAAAGGACGCGCGGGAGACACCCGCCCGGCGGGCGATCTCCTCCGCGGTCATCTTCCGGTAGCCCAGCCGGCCGAGGAGGGCCTCGGCGGCGTCGAGGATGGCATCGCGGGTATTCGGATTCATGCTCTGGACAATTAGACGATCTTCGTCCATTTGTCCAGTCACGGAGTGTCATCCCGGGCCGCGAGCGCAGCGAGACGGCGAAGGACCGGGGGCGTCTCGCGTAACCTGCCCGCGGTCCGTCGCCGTCTGCGCGGCTCCGAATGGCCCCGGGCCTAGCGCCCCGGGATCCTGTAGCTCAGGCGCACGAAGTATCCGGCGCCGTTGAACCCCATCTGCACGTTCTCCCACAGCCCGCCGTTCTCCGTCTCGGCGGGGTCCTGTGCCGTCGGCATCACGTCGAAGATGTTCGTCCCGCCGACGACGAGATTCAGTCCGTTCCTCAGCTCGTACCCGACGTAGACGTCGGTCGTCACTTTCGGGTCGTAGATCTGGCTCGGAGCGTCGGGATCGTCCACCTGCGACCAGGTGCCGCTCTCCACTTCACCGAACCACGTCAGCTTCACCCCTCCGCTCCAGCGGCTGCGGCGGTAGTCGGTCGTCACCGTTCCCTTCATCTTCGGCGCCGACCCCTCCACGAAGAGCCGCTCCCGCGTGTTGAAGTAGATGTCTTCCTTTCCCGCGAGCCCCGGAGCGGTGTTGATCCGCTGCACGTCGGTGGTGTTGTAGTTGAATGCCGCCGACGACCGGAGCGACGCTCCCTCCAGGCCCCAGTCGCGCGAGAGGGCGACGTCGACCCCGCGCGTCTTGGTGTCGATCGCGTTGGTGAAGAAGCGCGCCTCGATCAGGTTCTGCGACGTGATGATCCCGCCGATGTCGGGATCGTCCCCGGTGAATCCGCCGGTCAGCACGATCCGATCGTCGATGTCGATCTGGTAGGCGTCGAGGGTCACTTCCGTTTCCGGACGGGGATGCCACGTCAGGCCGGCCGAGTAGTTGATCGACTCCTCCTCCTTCAGCTTCGGGATGCCCACCAGGGTGGCCAGAAGGCTTTCGTTCGGCGCGAGCTTGATGTCGGCGGCCACGCCCGCGATGAAGTCGGTGAAGGTCGAGCTGAAGTAGCGCTGGTGCAGCGACGGCGCGCGGAAGCCGGTGCTGACCGACCCGCGCAGGTTGAGCTGCGGCGTCGCTTCATAGGCCGTCGAGACTTTCCAGTTGATGGTGTTGCCGAAGTCGCTGTAGTCCTCTCCCCGCAGCGCTGCGGTGAACAGCAGCCGCTCGCTGGTGTGAAACTCCATGTCGAGATAGGCGGCGGTACTGTGACGGGCCGCGTTCACCTCGTCGGCCGGCTGGAACCCCGGGAAGCCCTGCGACCCGGCGTTGCCGCCCCCCGGCCCGTCGAAGTCCCTCCACGATCCTTCCTCGCCGGCGAAGATCTCGTACGTCTCGCGGCGGTACTCGAGCCCCGCCGCGAG
>DATLYG010000139.1:0-4523 GCA_035574985.1 Thermoanaerobaculia bacterium
GCCTGTGAGTCACTCGGGTGGTTCACCGTCCATCCGCCGCTGTAACGCGGGTCGACGACGACAGGGCGCTGCACGGTGACGCCGTCGAAGTCGAAATCGACCGCGCCGGTGTCGACGACCGTGAAGGGAGTGCCGGAGGCGAGGCGCATGACGGTGGCGAGCTGCCAGCCCCCGAACATGGCCTTGACCCAGTCGTTGCGGTTCTCGAAGAACGGCAGCCGGTAACTGCCGGTCATCGTGAAGCGATGGCGGGTGTCGAAGCGCGAGAGGCCGCGCTTGATGTGTTCGTACTCGGGGAGGATGTTGACGTCGCCCGTGCCGACGAAGGTCGCCTCCGAGCCGCTGTCGATCGCCTTGCTGAACGTGTACGTGACGCGCCCCTGGAAGCCGTGGAGAAGGCCCGTCTCGAACTCGAGCTGGCCGGCGTGGTACGAACTCTCGGCGCCGTTGTTGACCACGAGGTTCGTGGTGTAGCGGGCGTCGGGCCGGCGCTCATTGGTGCGCGGCACGCGGAGGCTGATCTCGTTCGCGGCGATCGGAACCGCGACCGGGCATGTGGCGTTCGTCGGAATCCCGGGGAGGCCCGTTCCGGCACAGACCGGATCGGCTGCGACCTTGTACTGGCTGCGCGGGTCGTCCGGGCGGATCGGCAGGTTCTCGAACCGGTACTGCAGCAGTCCCTTGCCGAGCAGGCCGATGTAGCTGAGTCGGAGCCGCGCCTGCGTGAAGAGCTGGCGCTCGAAGGTCAGGTTCCACTGACGCGTTTCCGGCATCCGGAGATCGGGATCGATCAACGTGAGCTGGACGCGCTGCGTGAGAGGCTGCCCCGGGACGAACACGAACCCGTTGGTGGGGTCGGCCAGATTGGTGGCATTGGTGAATCCGAGGAAGGCCGCGTTCGGCGGATTGAAGCGGACGTTCGCGCCGCCCTGCGAGAAGATCGACTGGAAGACCCGGCCGTGGTAGATGCCGAATCCGCCGCGGATCGAGAAGCGTCCGCTGCCGCCGGTCATCGCGCGCAGAAAGCGATTGCCGTCCCAGTCGGGTGTGTAGGCGAATCCGAGGCGCGGATCGACGTACTGGGTGTCATCGTAGGCGTAGTTGATTTTTCCGTCTTCCTCTTCGGGAGCGCCGGCCCGCTCGAGCCGGACGCCGAGGTTCAGGATCAGGTTGTCGAAGACGCGCCAGTCGTCCTGTGCGTAGACGTTCGCCTCGTCGATGCTGTTGCGGAGATCGAACGGACCATATCCTTTCTGGAAGGAGCTGACGCATCCCGCCATGAAGGCGTGAATCGAAGTGGGGTAGGTGACGCCGCCGCAGGAGGCATTGAAGGTCCAGAAGCCCCGCGAGAAATTGTCGGCGAGGTCATTGAGCTGCGAGCGGCGGATGTCGGTGCCCAGCTTCAGCGTGTGTCGGGCCCAGCGCGCAGTGGAGATGTTGTAGACGAACTGCTGGTCGCGCTGATTGCGGTGGATGGGGAAGTTGCCGGCGTTGCCGAGGATCGTCGGCGTGAACCCGAGGCCGTTGAAGCGGACGATCGGGGTGTTGTTTCCCGCGAGGATGTCGACGTTGGTGCTGCGGAGGCCGAGGCCGTAACGCGCTTCCTGTACGGTGTTCGAGGAGAGGACGCCGGTCCACGTCAGGCCGAACGTCGACTGGCGGTTGTTCTGCAGCGTCTGTTCGCCGACGATCAGTTCCGTGTTTTCGCGGACCTGATTGTTCTTCTGATAGCGGACGTTGACTGCATTGCTGAGCGTGGCGTTCCAGTCGATCCGCCCGGCGTACTCCTTGTCCGGCCAGTCGCGCTCCTGCGGGTACTGGTACGCCCTCGACGCGATCGACGGCGCGTTCGGGCTGACGTTCGTCGGCCAGCGGGCGAGGATGGAGTTCTGCCAGGCGCGGTTGGCCGGCGTGTCGTTGTTGAGCGTCAGGCGCGGCAGCGCGAGATCCGACGGGAGGAACAGGCCGCGGGTGACGATGTCCTCGCCCCTGTTGTCCGTCCGCTCCGCGTTGACGAATCCGAAGAGCGCATCCTGGATGATCGGGAATCCCGCCGTGAACCCGTACTGGCGGCGATAGCGTTCGGGTTTTGCAAGGGTCAGTTGCAGGACGTTTTTCGCGTTGTATTTGTTGTCCTGTGCGTAGCCGTAGACCTCGCCCGCGAGGTCGTTCGTTCCCGATTTCGTCTGCACGAGAACGACGGCACCGTATCCCCGCCCGAATTCGGCGCTGAAGCTGTTGGTGAGAACCTGGAACGACTTGATCGTCGCGAGAGCCACGCCCTGACGGTGCTGGTTCTCCGAGGAGTCATCGTTGTTCACACCATTGATCTGAAAGGTCGTCCCGCGCGTTCCGGCGCCGCTGAAGTTCACCGAAGATCCCGATGAGGCGGTCGGGTTGTCCTGGCCGCTCGTCGGATTCTCCATGTATCCGGCGAAAAACGATGCGAGCTGGAGAAACGACGCTTTCGCATCGGGAACGACGGTCGGAATGGAGAGGATTTCCTCTCCGCGCAGGGTCTGCTTGATTTCCCCGTCCGTGACGTTGATCCGCGGGGCGTCCGCCTGCACCGTGATCGTTTCGCTGACCGCCGGGGCGAGGGCGAAATCCTGCACGGTCGTCGTGTTCAGCTGGATCGGGACGTTCTGCCGGGTGATCGATCCCATGCCGGCGAGATCGGCGGTGACGCGGTAGCGTCCGACGGGGAGGAACGGCGCGTTGAAAAACCCCTGACCGTCGGTGGTGACGACGCGTTCGTATCCGGTCTCGAGGTTGCGGATCGTCACGGTGACACCGGGAAGGGGGGCTCCCGATTCCTTTTCCGTGACCGTGCCGTTCATCGTGCCGGTGACGGTCTGCGCGGACGCCATGATGGGAAGGAACACGAGGGCCATCACTGCGAGGACGAGAACGCGACGTGTGAACATTCAAAGCCTCCTCGAGTTGTGTGGGTGTCCGTTCGGCTGGTTTTGGAACAGGCTAGACTTCCGGAGCGGTCGCGTCAACCGCGATTCTCTCCGCTCCCTCCCGGTCCCGCCAGAGTGCGACGAACAGCACGATTCCCGAGACGAGCATGCCGGCGGAAAACCAGAGCAACTTCGGGCGGTCGCCGAAGATCAGCGCCCCGGTGGCGAACATGATCGAGTAGACGAACGCGATGCTGGCGATCCACATCAGCGCGTTGCGCGCGATTTCTCCCTTCGGAGGCGCGATGCCGGTTTCTGCGGCGATCGGGCCCCATCCGCCGCCGGCCGGGCGCACCTTCGCGTAGAACGCGCGCAGCGTCTCGCGCGGCTCGGGGCGGGTCAGCAGGGTCACCGCGAGCCAGACGACCGTCGTCACGACGGTGGTCAGAATCAGATTGAGCCCGAATCCCGCCGCCTTCGTGGTGTCGATGAAGTTGCGGAGGACGAGCGAGGTGATGAACGCCGCCGCCATGGCGCTGACCTCCGACCAGGCGTTCACCCGCCACCAGTACCAGCGGAGGATGTACACCAGTCCCGTTCCCGCGCCGAGCATCAGGAGGAACTCCCAGGCGTGGCTCACCTGGTTCATGAAGATCGTGGCGATGAGCGAGAGGACGAGCGTGAGGAGCGTGGCCACTCGCGAGGCGGACACGTAGTGCTGCTCGTCCGCGCCGCGGCGGATGAAGCGGCGGTAGAGATCATTCACGAGATAGCTCGAGCCCCAGTTCATCTGCGTGGCCACGGTCGACATGTAGGCTGCAGCGAACGAGGCGAGCATCAGACCGCGGAGTCCGATCGGGAGAAAGTCGGTCATCATCCGGACGTAGTTGCTTCCCGGATCGTCCGCCCCGGAGGCGTCCTTGACCGAGCCTCCGTAGATCGCCAGCGAGCAGAGCGCCGTGATCACCCACGGCCAGCTCCGGAGAGCGTAGTGGGCGATGTTGAAGAAGAGCGCGGCGGCGCGCGCCCCCCGCTCGTTGCGGCAGGCGAGCATGTTCTGCACGACGTAGCCGCCGCCGCCCGGCTCGGCTCCCGGATACCACGAGGCCCACCAGTTGAGCGTCAGCAGAGCGGCGACCGTGACGAGGGGAAGCACCCAGGCATCGCCGCCCGAGGGCCAGAACGAGAGGACGTCGGCCGCGTTGCCGAAGGTCGTCCCCGGAGGTGCTCCCGCCGGGACCGCCGCACCGATCTTCGCCTTCATCGCATCGAGTCCGCCGGCGGCGTCGACGGCGACGAAGGCGAGGATGATCGCCCCTCCCATCTCGAAGCAGTACTGCAGACCGTCGGTTGCGGCCACGCCCCAGTAGCCGGAGATCACGACGTAGGCGAACGTGATGAGCAGACAGGCGACGAGCGCCGTCCACTTCTCGATGCCGAGCGTTCCCTCCAGCACCTTGGCCATGCCGAGGTTGACCCATCCCATGATGATGATGTTGACGATCAGGCCGAGGTAGGCGGCTCGGAAGCCGCGCAGAAACGCCGCCGGTTTGCCGGAGTAGCGCAGTTCGGTCAGTTCGACGTCGGTGATCACCTCGGCGCGGCGCCAGAGGCGGG